>JBBDRR010000133.1:26875-28589 GCA_040905395.1 Gemmatimonadota bacterium | reverse complement strand
TCCCCTCACTCCCACTCGATGGTCGCCGGCGGCTTCGAGGATATGTCGTAACATACGCGGTTCACGCCCTCGACTTCGTTGATGATCCTCGTCGAGATCCGCGCCAGGACATCGTGCGGGAAGGGGTACCAGTCCGCGGTCATACCGTCGCGGCTCGTAACGGCGCGCAGCGCGCAGACGTTCTCGTAGGTGCGCTCGTCGCCCATCACCCCCACCGATCGCACGGGGAGGAGGACTGCGAAAGCCTGCCAGATGTCGTCGTACAAGCCCTCGGCTCGGATCTCCTCGAGGTAGATGGTATCCGCGCGTCGCAGGATCTCGAGCTCACTCCGGTCCACGGGGCCCAGGACGCGAATGGCGAGACCCGGTCCGGGGAAGGGATGCCGCCCCACCATCTCCTCCGGCAGACCCAGCTCGCGGCCGACCTGCCGGACCTCGTCCTTGAACAGCTCCCGGAGCGGCTCGATCAACGCGAACTTCATGTCCTCCTTCAGCCCTCCGACGTTGTGATGCGTCTTGATGGTGGCCGACGGGCCCTTCACGGAGAGCGACTCGATCACGTCGGGGTAGAGCGTGCCTTGCACCAGGTACTTGGCGTCGCCGCCGAGCTTGGCCGCGGCATCCTCGAAGACGTCGATGAAGGTGTTGCCGATGATCTTCCGTTTCCGCTCCGGATCCTCGACACCGGCGAGTCGCTCGAGGAAGAGATCGGCCGCGTCGACCACCTCCAGCTTCATTCCCATGTGCCTGCGGAAAGTCCGCTCCACCGACTCGCGCTCGCCCGCCCGCAGCATACCGGTATCGACGAAGATGTTGGTCAGCTGATCGCCGATCGCGCGGTGCACGAGGGTAGCCGCCACGCTCGAGTCGACCCCGCCGGAGAGGCCGCAGATAACCTGGCCGGTGCCGACCAGTTCGCGGACCCTCTGCACCTCGGTGTCGATGAAGGACCCGGCGGTCCACGTCGGCTCGCACCCGCAGACGCGGAAGACGAAGCTCGAGATGATATCCTCGCCACGAACCGTGTGCGCCACCTCGGGGTGGAACTGAACGCCATAGATCCGTCGATCTTCCGCCGCGAACGCGGCGTAGGGAAGATCGGGCGTGCTGGCGAGGGTGCGAAATCCGGGAGGCGGCTCCTTCACGTGATCACCGTGACTCATCCAGACCTGCGTGTGCTCACCGGCCTCGAAACCCTCGAATATTCCCTCCGGCCGGTCTACGGTGATCTGAGCCCGCCCGTACTCGCGCCGCCCCCGCTCGACGACGCCGCCCTCGAGGTACGTGATCAGCTGCATCCCGTAGCAGATCCCGAAGATCGGCACACCCAGCCGGAGCAGTTCCGGATCGGCCGTGGGAACGTCACCGCCGTACACCGACGAGGGGCCCCCCGAAAGGATGATTCCCTTCGGCTCCCATTCCCGGATCCAGTCGAGAGTACGCGTCGGCGGGTGGATCTCGCTGTAGACACGCTCCTCCCGGATCCGCCGGGCGATGAGCTGCGTGAACTGCGAGCCGTAATCGACGATCAGAATGCGATTGGAATCCACTGGATCGAGATGGCGTGGCGGAACCGATGGGCGTGCCGCCGTCCCGCGCGGAACGGCGGCGGATCATGTTTCCATGAACACCGGGTGAAGCGGGCAAAGATAGATCGGCCGGGACACCGGGGCCAGCCGCAAACGAGGACGCGGGGACGGACCGTTCGGTCCGT
>JBBDRR010000133.1:0-26865 GCA_040905395.1 Gemmatimonadota bacterium | reverse complement strand
CCCCCCCCCCCCCGCTTCCTTCCTGTGGCCGAGCGCGTCAGGTCCTGCGCCGGGTGAGCACGGCGAGCGTCGCAACCAGTGCCACAGCAGCTGCCACGGGCATATGCCGCGCAGGACTCGCCAGCGCGGCGGTGCAGAACGGGCAATTCTGGACGTCAGTGTTCACGGGCAGCCGGCAGTTCGGACAGAGGGTTAGCGGCATGGCGACTCCGGTGAGAGGATACCGCGGGCTGGGATGAGCGGACGAGCCTGTTCGCCGCGCCCACAGCTTATACCACGACCGACGACAGTTGTTTCTGACCGGCGCCGTGTGTCGCATGGTGCTCGTCTCCCGGCCGAGCGACCGATCTAGAGGTCCAGTTCGGCCGCGACGAGGTCGTCGATCGTCTCCCTCCGGCGGGCCAGCTCGACGTGCGCGCCCTCGACGATGATCTCCGCCGGCCGCGGCCGCTGATTGTAGGTGGAGCTCATCGAAAACCCATACGCGCCCGTCGTCCGGAGCGCGAGCAGCTCGCCCGGCTCGACGGCTTCGATCTCGCGATCCAGTGCGAGAAAATCTCCCGTCTCGCAGATCGGGCCGACGACATCGACGCGGACCCGTTCGCGCTCCCGCTGCACGACGGGCTCCACCGCGTGGTAGCCCGAGTAGTGACTCGGCCTGAGCAGATCGTTCATACCGGCGTCGGTCACCACGAATCGCTTTCCGCCACCCTCCTTGAGGTAGAGCACGCGCGTCACCAGAATCCCCGCCTGGCCCACGATGTACCGCCCGGGCTCGAGGATGAGCCGGAGCGACTTACCCTCCAAGCTCGGCAGGATCGACTCGGCGAGCATCCCGGCGGGAATCCCTTCGCCGCCGGAATACGAGATCCCGAGACCGCCGCCGAGATCGAGATACTCGATCTCGTGGCCGCCGCCACGCAGCTTCTCGACCAACGCCAGCGCCTGTTGGAGGGCGAGATGGTAGGGCTCGATGGCGAGGATCTGCGAGCCCAGATGCATGTCGACACCTCGCACCCGGATGCCGGGTAGCTCGGCCGCCAGGGTGTAGAGGCGCGGCGCTTCGTGGATCGGTATTCCGAACTTCGTCGCCGCATGGCCCGTCCGCGTATACGCGTGCGGCGTCGGCGTCTCTATGTTCGGGTTCACGCGGAGCGCGATCGGCGCGACTTTGCCCATCGCCGTCGCCAGCTCCGAGAGCGACCGCAGCTCACCTTCCGACTCCACGTTGAAGCCGTAGATCCCCTCGGTGAGGGCGGCGGCGAGCTCCGGTACGGTCTTGCCCACGCCGCTGAAGACGATGCGATCCGCCGGTATCCCCGCGAGCCTAGCCCTGTACAGCTCTCCACCTGAGACGATGTCCGCACCGGCACCCATCCCGGCGAGGGTGCGAAGAACCGCGAGATTTCCGTTGGCCTTGACCGAGTAGGCGATCAGATGCGGTTGAGGTTCCAGCGCGCTCGACAGCTCGGTAAACCGCGTCCGGATGGCTGTGCGGCTGTACACGTACGCTGGCGTGCCCCACCGCCCCACGATCTCGGTGACCGGCACCTCTTCGCAGAAGAGCTCTCCTTCGCGTCGCGTGAAGGTCTCCGCCATCAGCGAGCCCCGGCCGCGCGGGTCCGCCGCACCCTCAGTACGCCCGCGCCCACACCACCTCGTGAACCGATGTGCCGCCGCAGACGACGCAGCTCTCCGGGGGGGTCGCCGATTGGAACTCCTCGTCGGGTATCACCCGGATCGTGGCTCGGGTATCCTCCTTCACCCGCGTTTCGCACTCCGCGGACGCGCACCATCCGGTGTAGACGAAGCCGCCATCGGCTTCGATGAGCTCCCGGAATCGGCCGTAGTCCGCGACCCCGCGGTGAGAGTTGCTCTCGCGCCGCTCGCGGGCTCGCTCGAGCAGCCACGCCTGGAACTCCTCGAGCCGCTCCGGAAGGGTCTCGAGCACCTCGCCTTCGGGCAGGAACTGCTTCCTGTCTTCACCCTCCGTCACCAGCCTTCTCGCCAGTACTAGCTGCTGCTTGGCGATGTCCTTCGGTCCGACCTCGATCCGGAAAGGCACTCCCTTCGTCTCCCATTCGTAGAACTTGGCGCCCGGCGTGAGGTTCTCCCTGTCGTCGATGTACGTGCGAATCCCCGGCAGCGAAGCGACGATCGAGCTGGCTTTCGACATCACCTGCTCCCGCTCCTCGTCCTTCCGGAAGATCGGCACGATGACGACCTGAATCGGCGCCAAACGAGGAGGCATCACCAGACCCTTGTCGTCTCCATGCGTCATCACCAGCCCTCCGATCATCCGGGTGGAGACGCCCCAGCTGGTGTTCCACGCGTACTCCTCCTGGCCCGACTCGGCGGCGAACTTCAGATCGAACTGCCTGGAGAAGTTCTGCCCGAGGTGGTGCGACGTTCCTGCCTGCAGCGCGCGGTTGTCCTGCATCATCGCCTCGCAGGAGTAAGTGTGCTGCGCGCCGGGAAACGTCTCGGACGATGACTTCCGTCCGGTCAGGACGGCCATCGCCATCCACTCCTCCATGAACTCCCGATAGACGCCGAGCATCTGCCGGGCCTCCTGCTCGGCCTCCTCGCTCGTGGCGTGCGCCGTATGCCCCTCCTGCCACAGGAACTCCGTTGTCCGCAGGAAAAGACGGGTGCGCATCTCCCAACGGACGACGTTCGCCCACTGATTGATCAGCAGCGGCAGGTCGCGGTAGCTCTGCACCCACTTCGCGAACATCGAGTAGATGATCGTCTCCGAAGTCGGCCGGATGATGAGCGGCTCCTCGAGCTGCGACTCGGGATCGGGCGCGAGCGCGTTGGCGCCGGCTTCACCGGTGGCCTTCAGCCGGGTGTGCGTGACGATCGCCATCTCCTTCGCGAATCCCTCCACGTGCTCGGCCTCCCGCGAGAGGAACGACTGCGGAATGAGGAGAGGGAAGTAGGCGTTCTGGTGCCCCGTATCGCGGAAGCGTCGGTCCAGCTGGTCGCGCATCAGTTCCCAGAGCCGATATCCGTACGGCCGGATCACCATACAGCCGCGAACCGGCGAGTGATCGGCGAGCTCGGCCCGGATCACCACCTCGTTGTACCATGCACTGAAGTCTTCCGCCTGCGACGTGAGCGCCTTCTCGTCAGCCATTTTTCGCATCTTCAGGATTCCGCCGGAATTTCCCGCTTCCGACCATTTACTTCTTCAGGTAGTACCGTACGACGTAAACGACTGCGGGCAGCACCAGCGTCACCAGAACCGCGAGCAGCCATCTGCCGAGAAAGGTGGTGCCTTCCAGGGGTACGACCGCAGCGAGGAAGAGGCTGCCGAAGACTCCGATGAAGACGGCCATGAGAGGCGGTCCGTACACGAAGACCCACTCCATCTTCCGGAACAGCTTCTGCCGCTCGTCTTCCGGCTGATCATTTCGCCGCACTACACCTCTGAGGTGCCGAGGGCGTGGAGTGGCATGCGCAGCTCTTCTCCGCTCTCCATATCGCGCACCATCGCCACACCCTCCGCGAGCTCATCCGGCCCCAGGATCACCGCTCGAGCGGCGCCGAGCGCGGCCGCGCTCTTGAGCTGCTTGCCCACACCCTGGTGTCTGAGCGCATAATCGACCGACGAGCCCGCACCCCGCAGACGGTGCACCATGCTCAGGACGTCATCGCGCTGATCGGGCGTGACGCCCACTACGTAATAGTCGAGCCGGCGCACCGGCTCCGGGAGCAGACCGCGAGCCTCGAGCAGTTCCCGGAGCACCACGTCGCCCATGCCGAAGCCGAGTGCGGGAAGGTCGGTACCGGAGACGACGCGAAGGAGGTCGTCGTACCGGCCGCCGCCGCAGATCGCCCTCAGCTCTCCCTTCGCGTCGAACAGCTCGAACACGACGCCGGTGTAGTAGGCGAGTCCGCGGACGATGCTGAGATCGAAGCGGATATACTCTCCCAGGCCATACGCCTCGAGCCCCTCGAAGAGCTGGTGAGTCCGGGCGATCTCGTCGGCGATCCCGTGGGTCGCGCCGAACGCGTCCCGCACGGCATCGAAGTCCCGGTGGCTGAAGATCGTCAGGACTTCCTGGACCACCGCCGGCCCCAGCCCTACCTCGTCCGCGAGCCGCGCCGCGATCGCTTCCTTCGTGTCCCGCTCGAGCTTGTCGACGATGTTGTACACGAGCGTCAGCCGTTCCTCGGGCACCTGCGCGTGCAGAAGCAGCGCCCGGAGCAACCTTCGATCGGAGATGCGGACGACGAAGTCGGCCGCTGTCAGGCCGAACGCACGGAGCACATCGGCGGCGGCGGCGATCAGCTCGATGTCGGCGCCGACGCCCCCCTCCCCGACGATGTCGAGGTTGAGCTGGAAGTGCTCTCGGAGTCGGCCACGCTGCGCGCGCTCGTACCGGAACAGCTGAGGAATCGCGAACCACTTGATCGGCTTGCGCATTGCACCCGCGCGGGCGCCCACCATACGCGCCAGCGTCGGGGTCATCTCCGGCCGGAGCGCGACGTCGCGATCGCCTTTGTCGGTGAAGTTGTACAGCTGCTGAACGATCTCCGGACCCGACTTCTCGACGTAGAGCTCCGTCGGCTCCAATGGCGGCCCGTCATACTCCTCGAAGCCGTACCGGCGCGCGACCTCCCGCCACACCGTCGTGATGTGGGTCCGGATCGCCAGATCCCCCGGGTAGAAGTCCCGGAACCCTGGCAATGATACGAAGTTTGGCATGGCGCGGAATGTAGACGGCCGCCGTCGCGGGGTGCAAGCCCGATCTTCAGGGCTCCGGTACGGAGGGGATCCCGAGCGCCTTCATGGCATCTCCGACCGTATGTACGGAGCCGGTGATGACGATGGTCCCATGCGGCGCGAGGGTTCCCGCCCGTCGCAGCGCCGCACCCAGCTCGGTGACGACCCGCGGCGCCACCCCCGTCTCCTCGAGACTCCAACGGGCCGCCTCATCCGGGTCCCACCGACGGGTCTCCGGCGCCGAGGGTGCCTCGGTGAGGATCGCGGCGTCGCAGCGGGCGAGGAGCGGGGCAAGCATCCGGCGCCAGTCCTTATCGGCCAGGATCGCGGCGACCAGAATACAGGGCCGAGGCAAGTCGAATTTCTCCAGCGCTTCCGAGAGGGCCACCGCGCCGGCGGGATTGTGTGCCACGTCCAGCAGATACGTGGTGCCGCGCACGCGCACGGTCTGCAGGCGGCCCGGCCAGCGCGTGCGGGCGAACCCCGATTCGAGCGCCCCCCATCCGGGCCTGGAACCATGCGGGAGCATCGCCAGCAGCTCCGCGGCCATGCGGGCGTTGCGTGCCTGATGAAGCCCTGGCAGGGGGACCGACAGCTCGCGATCGCCCCAGGCCGTGGATTCGAGTCGCAGGCTCGTTCCCGACGCATCGGTGACCAGATCGGTCGCTCGCGAGACATCGTCCAGAATCACGGGGTCGGCGCCGATCGCGAGCGCGCGAGAGCTCAGGACCTCCCGGATCTGCGGATCGGGCTCGCCGATCAACGCGGGAACGCCGCGCCTGAAGATACCGGCCTTCTCCCTCGCGATTTGGCTTAGATCGGAGCCGAGATACTCCTCGTGCTCCCGCGAGATGTTCGTCACTCCGGTCACGAGCGGCTGCAGCACGTTCGTCGCGTCCAGACGCCCGCCGAGCCCCACCTCCACCACTGCCAGCTCCACACCCGCCCGCGCGAAGGCGAGGAATGCCATCGCCGTCGTCGCCTCGAAGAACGACGCTCCGCTACGCTCGATCGCCGGCCGCAGCATCCCCGCGACTTCGGCGAGCTCCCCGTCCGCGATCGGCACTCCGTCGATGCGAATGCGCTCGGAGAAGTCCACGAGGTGCGGCGAGGTGTACAGGCCGATACGGGCGCCGCCCTCCGTCCGCAGAGCCGAGTCGCAGAAGGCCGCGACGGAGCCCTTGCCGTTCGTTCCGCCGATGAGGACGGAACTGAAAAGCCGGTGCGGATCGTCCACACCGGCAAGCAGCTCCTCGGTTCGTTCCAGGCCCCAGCGGATGCCGTTCGTCGTGCGGTCGAAGAGCCAGGGGATCAGTTCATCCAGCGTCACGTTGTGCCGCGGCTCCGTTCGTCTGCGCCACCTTCCCGGCGGGCATGCCGAGCATGTGACGCAGTAGCCGGGATATCTCCGACTTGAGATCGCGGCGATCCACGATCGCGTCCAACATACCGTGCTCGAGCAGGAACTCGGAGGTCTGGAACCCCTCGGGGAGCTCCTGCTTGATCGTCTGCTCGATCACCCGCGCACCCGCGAACCCGATCAGGGCGCCCGGCTCGGCCAGGTTCACGTCGCCGAGCATCGCGTAGGAAGCCGTCACCCCGCCCGTCGTCGGGTCGGTCAGCACCGAGACGTACGGGATCGAGGCTCGATCCAGCTGTGCCAGCACCGCCGAGGTCTTCGCCATCTGCATCAGGGAATAGATCCCCTCCATCATCCGTGCGCCCCCTGACGCGGACACGATGATCAGAGGCTCTCCGCGCTCGAGCGATCGGAGACCGGCACGGGCAATCTTCTCACCCACTACCGAGCCCATCGAACCGCCGATGAAATCGAAGTTCATCACGGCCGTCTGCACCGCGATGGAGTCGAGCGCTCCACCCGCGGCGATCAACCCTTCCGCCGATCCCGTCTTCCGCTGCGCGAGGGACAGCCGCTCCGGATACGGCTTCAGGTCGACGAAGCCAAGTGGATCGACGGACCGCATGTCCACGTCCTGCTCCTCCCAGCTTCCCTCGTCCAGCAGCAGGCGCACGTAATCGGCTGCCGGGAGCCGCAGGTGATAGGCACACGACGGACAGACGTTCCAGTTCTCCCGCAGCTTCTCGCGATAGAGAATTTCGCTGCAGGAAGGGCACTTGTCCCATACATCCCCGGGCAGCTCGCGCTTGTCCGCCGCCTGGAGCTTCGTTTTCGGTTTTCTGAACCAGCTCATGGTAGGTAAGACGTTGATCGTTTTTCGTTATCCGTTATCCGTTATCCGTTATCCGCTAACACGGTGATCGTCATCCGTCCGTCGTGGCCATTCCGAACGACGTATGACGTATGACGTATAACGTCCCCTCCCTCACGCTCTGCCACGCGATTCCGCGGCGATCCGCTGGATGATCGCAATCGCCAGCAGGTTCACCAGCAGGAAGGAGCCACCGTAGCTGAGGAAGGGCAGAGGGATACCGGTGATCGGCATCACCCCCACGGTCATCCCGGTATTCACGACGACGTGGGCGAACCAGCTGCCGAAGAGGCCGAAGGGTACCAGGCTCGAGAACGGATCGGCGGTGAGCTCGGCGATCCGAACGAGACGCCAGAAGATGAAGCCGAAGGCGATCAGCACCGCCGCGACACCCACGAACCCGAACTCCTCCCCGATCACCGCGAAGATGAAGTCGGTGTGCTGCTCGGGCAGGAAGGCGAGCCGCTTCTGAGTCCCGTCGAGATAGCCCTTCCCGAACCATCCGCCGCTCCCGATGGCGACTCGCGACTGGATCAGGTTGTACCCCGCTCCGCGCGGATCGATTGATGGATCCAGGAAGACGAGGAAGCGATTCTGCTGGTACGTCTGCAGGCTGTTCCACAGCGGTAGCGCCACCGTACCCGCCATCACGTTCGCGATCAGGATCGCCGCGCCCTCGGAAAGATACGGCTTGTACACGAAGGCGAGGAGCAGGACGAGCAGGACGAAGTACGCCCCCCACAGAACGACGTTGATCGAAAGGAACAGACCGATCACCGGAGTCACCAGGAAGAACAGCGTCCAGAGCGGTGTTCCCGCCCAGAACAGCATAGCGAGCATCACGGAGGTGAACACCAGGGCGGTCCCGAGGTCCGGCTGCAGCATCACCAACGCCATCGGCACGACGACCACCGCAATCGGCTTCCAGAGCGCCCAGATCGTTTTTGGCGGTTCACGCCACGAGCCGAGCACGCGGGCCAGCATCAGGATCACCCCGATCTTCGCGACCTCGGAGGGCTGAATACGCACCGGACCGACCGCGAGCCAACCGGAGACGCTTTCCGCCGTGCCGGCGCCCGTTCCGAAGATGATCGTCAGGACGAGCAGAACGATACAGAACGCATAGATCGGCTGCGCCGCCCACTCCAGCCATATCACGGGCACTTGCAGCACCAGCGGCGTCACCAGCATCGCCAGCACGAACCAGAGGAGCTGGTTACGCCAGAGACCCGCCACGATCGTGCTCGGCACGTCGAGCACGCCGGCACTGTAGATCATCGCGATGCCGAACGTGGTCAGTGCGAGGATGACTCCGAAGAGGACCGGGTCTCCCAGAACCAGGTGACGGCTACGCTTCAACATGGATACGGCAACTCAGGCGAATGCCCGATAGACCGTGACGCTGACGAGCCCCGCGGCGGAGGCATAGAGGGCGGTCAGCGGTGACACGATGAGGAGATAGGAGGCACCCGCGCGGAAGACTTCCCCCGTGGCGAGGAAGAGCGCGACGTCGAAGAGCCACTTGCCAGCGAACAGGTAGAGGGCGAACAGCAGGTAGTTGTCCTCGGAGAAGATCTCGCGCGAGCGAGCCCCCACGAATCCGATGACGGTCAGCGCGAGCGCGCTCGCGCCCAGCGCGAACGGCACCAGCGCACCGTCGAGGATCCCGAGCAGCAGCCCGAAGCCCGCCGCATATCCGGCCGGAAGCTGCCGCGCGCCGATCAGTAGCGCGACGACGAGCAGATCTGGCGCGAGCTGCTCGTATCCCAACCCCACTCGAAGAAGGAAATGCAGGACGATCAGGAGGGTCACGAACACCCAGAACCCCCACCCGACCCGACTGTTCATTGCGATGTCCCGTCCTCCTGAATATGCGATGGGCACCGACGAGCGGTGTCGCGGTGCCCCTGATACGTCGGCTACTGCGGCTGGACCGGATCGCCGAGCAGTGCGGGGCCTTCGGGCTGCTCCGGCTCGGTGGTCGGCGTCGGCGCTTCGTCCTCCGCCGGCTGCTGCTCAGGCGCGGACGCTGCCGGCGGTGCCGTACCGGCTCCGCCCGGCCCCACTCCACCGAACTCTGCCGCGGCTTCGGCAGCTTCGGCCGCTTCCGGATCGGCCTCGGCTGGTCGAATGCCCCATGCGAGCGCTAGATCCCGACCCTGCATCTCGGGCTCCGGCTCGCCCAGCACGAGCACGTACGCCATTTCGGCCGGCGAGACCAACGGCTGAACGAGGTAGTTTCGCTGCCATTCCGCCTCCCCTCCCTCCTGACCCAGCACCGTTCCGATCGGGATACCCCGCGGGAACACGCCCCCGTGCCCCGACGTGACGATCATCGTATTCGGCTCCAGCTCCACGTGGCGCGGCGTCCCGGTCAGGACGAGCAGCGGCTCGCCACCCACCCGGCGCGGCTCCAGGATTCCATACACCTCGCCGTCCACCGTCATCGCGCTCGCGCGAAAGTCCGAGTTCATCCAATCGATGCCGAACCCGATCCCCCGGTCCACCTCGCGAACCCGGCCGACCAACCCCTGCGCGGCGACGATCGAGGCCCCTGCCCGAATTCCCTGGTCGGAGCCGGCCGTCAGCTCGAAATAGCCCTCGCTGCCGCGCCCCGGGATCCGGACGAGCTCCGCCGGAACGAAGCTCCGCGGAATCCGCTCGCTCAGGCCGAGGAGCTCCCTCAGCTGCCGGTTCTCCGCCGAGATACCCGCCTGCCCGACGAGGAAGGCCGCCAGGCTGTCGCGCTCCGCCCGAAGCTGTACCGGGTCGGCGAACAGTGCCTGCCGCTCGCCCGCGCCCTGCTGCAGCGCGAGCACCGGCCGCAGAACGGTTGCGCGCACGCCACGCGCGAGCCCTTCACGATAGGTGCTCGGCAGGTAGGTGAGCAGAAGCGCGACGACGAAGAAAACGGCGGCTATCCGCCAGTCCCTCTTCCTGCCCCGCTCCCCACCTTCTCCCAGGTACGGTCTGAACGTGCTCAGGTCGCCAACACTCCTCTGTATTTCGCCACGTCGTCCAGAATGCGACCGGCACCGCGCACTACGCACGTGAGCGGCTCCTCGTCGACATGTATAGGCAAGTTCGTCTCCCGCGCGATGAGCTGGTCCAGGCCCCGGATCAGCGCGCCGCCTCCGGTCATCACGATGCCGCGATCCACGATGTCCGAAGCCAGTTCGGGAGGGGTGATCTCGAGCGCCCGGCGGACGGCCTCGACGATCGCCTGGATCGGCTCCTGGATGCACTCCCGGATCTCCTGTGAATGGACCCGCACAGTCTTCGGTATGCCCGAAACCAGGTCGCGGCCCTTCACGTCCATCTCCCGCTCGTCACCCGTGCTGAACGCGGAGCCGATCTGGATCTTCACCGCCTCCGCGGTCGGCTCGCCAATCATCAGGTTGTAATTCTTCCGCAGGAAGGTGACGATCGCCGTATCGATCTCGTCGCCACCCACCCGGATCGAGGTGTCCGAAACGATGCCGGAGAGCGCGATGACCGCGATCTCCGTCGTCCCGCCGCCGATGTCGATCACCATGTTGCCTGTCGGCGTCTCGACCGGAAGCCCCACGCCGATCGCCGCCGCCATCGGCTCGGCGACCATGTACACTTCCTTCGCCCCGGCCGCGTGGGCGCTGGAGCGCACCGCTCGCCGCTCCAGCTCGGTGATCCCCGATGGCACACCCACGACCATCGTCGGCTTGAGCTTCAGGAAACGCTTCGAGGTCACGGTCTCCAGGAAATAACGAAGCATGATCTCCGTCACATCCACGTCCGCGATCACCCCGTCCTTCAGGGGCCGGACGGCGGCGACACCCTCCGGCGTCCGCCCGAGCATTCGTTTCGCCTCGAGACCGATCCCCTTGATCTTGCCGGTCGCCTTCTCCACCGCCACCACCGACGGCTCGTTCAGGACGATGCCCTCGCCCTTCACGTAGACGAGCGTGTTGGCCGTGCCGAGATCGACGGCGATGTCGTTGACCGGTATGAAAGAGCCGGACGAAAACCAGCGAAGAGCCATTTCTCTCCCAGGAAGCGCTCGTCGAAGCGGGTTGTTCCCTACCCGTTCGCCGCAGGGTGTGGTTAAGTACGGAACCTCAAAAATTATTGACGCTTCCGCCCGCTCGCAAGCGGCTTACCTCCCCGTTTCGGGGCCCTTCGCGGCGCCCCTCGAACGCAGGGAGTGTGCCGCTTGCGAAGCCTGGTTCATAGCATCGGCTACCGACCCGTAGAACCAAAGCCTCCCGTTCCACGAGCCGTGTCGCCGATCTCCTCTACCTCGACGGTGTCCGGTGTGGCAAAGCGTGCGAAAACCATTTGGGCGATGCGCATTCCGCGGGGGATCGGCACCGCCTCGCTACCCGAATTCCACAGGATCACCTTCAGTTCGCCCCGGTAGTCGGGGTCGATGGTCGCCGGTGAATTCGGCAGCGTTAGTCCATGACGAAGCGCCAGGCCGGAGCGCGGGCGGATCTGGCACTCGAGTTCAGGCGGCAGCTCCATTCGCAGCCCGGTGGAGACGGCGCGTCGCTCCCCGGGCTCGAGAATGAAATCTTCCTCGGCCGACGACACGTCGTAGCCGGAGGAGCCGGCAGTCTGGCGTGCCGGGAGCGGAAGCTCCGGATTGAGGGGCAGTCGGATGAAGCGCACCTGCATCTCTTCAGTCATCGTCCGTTGCCGTGCGTGGCGGTAATACCGTTGGACACGCATCAGCTCTCGCGAGCGGCTACGTCGTTCACGGCGGGATTGTCTCGGGAATCGAAACGAAGCGAGGACGTGCCGGAGTCGGACACGTCCTCGCTAGCGAACCTCTACCCGCGCGGCGGGATCAGTCCGCGGCTTGCTCCGCCAGCGCGGCCTTCCGCGACAGCCTCAGCCGCCCCTTCTCGTCGATCGAGAGGAGCTTTACCGGGACGATGTCGCCCTTCTTCACCACGTCCTCCGTCTTCTCGGTGCGATCCTCCTGCAGCTCCGAGATGTGACAGAGGCCTTCGGTACCGGGGATGATCTCGACGAAGGCACCGAAGCTGGTCGTGCTCTTCACCACACCTTCGTAGACCCGGCCGACCTCGGGCTCCTCGGTGATCGCCGCGATCATCTTCCTCGCGCGCTCGCCGCCCTCGCCGCCGGGCGACGAGATCGTCACCGTGCCGTCGTCCTCGACATTGATCGTCGCACCGGTCGCCTCCTGGATCCCACGGATCGTCTTGCCCTTCGGCCCGATGATCTCGCCGATCTTCGACGGGTTGATCTTGATGGTTATGATGCGCGGAGCGTACTGCGAGAGCTCGGTGCTCGGCTCCTTGATCGCCTTCTCCATCTCGTCCAGGATGTGCAGCCGCGCCCGCGTGGCGCGCTGGAGCGCCTCCCGCATGATCTCGATGGTGAGGCCCTCGATCTTGATGTCCATCTGGATCGAGGTGACACCTGCGCGCGTCCCCGCCACCTTGAAGTCCATGTCGCCGAGGGCGTCCTCGAGGCCGAGGATGTCTGTCAGCACAGCCACCCGGTCGCCTTCCTTGATCAGCCCCATCGCCACACCCGCGCACGGGGCGCGCAGCGGAACGCCCGCCGCCATCATGGCGAGCGAGCCGGAGCAGACCGTCGCCATCGACGAACTGCCGTTCGACTCCAGCACGTCCGAGACGATTCGGATCGTGTAGGGGAAATCCTCGTACGCCGGGAGCACCGCTGCCAGCGCGCGCTCCGCCAGCATTCCGTGGCCGACCTCGCGCCGGCTGGTACCCCGGATCGGCTTCGCCTCGCCCGTGCAGAAGGGGGGGAAGTTGTAGTGGAGCATGAAGCTCTTGCTCTGCTCCGTCGCGAAGTCCACCGTTTCGAGGCGCTGCTCGTCCTGCGGCGTGCCCAGTGTCACCACGCCGAGCGACTGCGTCTGCCCGCGGGTGAAGAGGGCCGAACCGTGTGCCCGCGGTAGCAGGCCAATCTCGACGGAGATGTCACGGACATCGTCCAGGCCGCGACCGTCCGCACGTACCGAGTCGCTGAGGATCATCTCCCGCATCTCGCGCTTCTCCGTCTCCTTCAGGATGCTGGAGACGTCGTAGCCGTACTCCGCGGCTTCCTCCTCGAACTGCGCCTTCACCTCGCTGCGGACGAGGGCCATCGCCTCGCCCCGCTCCGCCTTGCCCGAAACCCGGAGCGCCTCGCTTATCCGCGTCGCAGCGGCCTGGATCACCTTGTCGGTGAAGGTCGGCTCGCTCTTCTTCGCCGACCACTCCATCTCTTCCGGCTTGTCCAGCTGCTTCAGCACCTCCTTCTGGATGCCGATCAGCTCACGAATCCCCTCGTGGGCGACGAGGAGGCCCTCGGCGATCGTCTCCTCGTCGACTTCAAGCGCACCACCCTCGACCATCAGCAGCGCGTTCTGGGTGCCGGCGACGACGATGTCGAGGTCCGAATAATCGAGCTGCTGAAAGGTCGGGTTCAGGACCCACTGCCCCTGAATGCGCCCGATCCGTACTGCGCCGACGGGCTCATGGAAGGGGATCCGGCTCATGGTGAGCGCCAACGACGCTCCGTTGATCGCCAGCACGTCGGCATCGTTCTCCTGGTCCGCCGAGACCACGTAGACGATGACCTGCGTCTCGTGCTGGAACCCGTCCGGGAAGAGGGGGCGCAGGGGCCGATCGATGAGACGGCACGACAGGATCTCCTTGTCCGACGGCCGACCCTCGCGCTTGATGTACCCGCCAGGGATCTTACCAGCGGCGTACGTCCGCTCGCGGTACTCGATCGTCAGGGGGAAGAAGGGGAGGTGCGTTGGGTTGTTCTGCGATACTGCCGTGCAGAGGACCATCGTCTCGCCGAACTGTACCGTGCACGAACCATCGGCCTGCCGGGCCATCTTCCCGCTTTCGATGATCAGGGGACGTCCCGCGAAGTTCTTCTCGATTCTCGCCATTTTCCGCTTTTCCGCTTTCGCTTTTCGTGGGTGTTCGCTTGGCATCCGGATCCCCACACCCACCGGGTGCCCTCCCGAAGGAGCAAAAAAGACCGCCGCACAGCTTGTGCCGTGCGGCGGCCACCATCACTGCGCCGTCAATTTGAGATGTATTCCGCCGCCGCTCGACAGCTCCCGATCGAAGCGGACAGATGCATCCGCCGGGAATCGATGTTCGCACGAATGGCAGGGGCGAATGTCGGAACAGCGCCCGTCCTCGTTCCCGTTTCCCGTTCGCCGTCCCGCCGTCCTCGAGATCAGTGTCGGAGCCCCAGATCCGCGATGAGCGTCCGGTACTGCTCGAGGTCGTTCTTCCGGATGTAGTCCAGCAGGCGTCGGCGCTGCCCGACCATCTTGAGGAGCCCGCGCCGCGAGTGGTGATCCTTGTGATGCGCCCGAAAATGATCGGTGAGGTGGTTGATGCGCGCCGTGAGGAGCGCCACCTGGACCCGCGAAGATCCTCGGTCGTTCTCGTGGAGTTGGTACTGCTTGATTACTTCGTCGCGATCGATCGACATAACTTGTCTTCGTGCCTCCTCAAGAGTCTACGCTACTTGAAAAGCAAGGAATCCAGAACGCCCGGTGAGGAGCGTAACAATAACCGCCAATTCTAATCAATCGACGAGGGTGCTGCAAGCACTCTCCCCCTGGCCGTTGAGAACGCGCCTGCCCCGCGCGGCGTCGCGGTGCATCTGCTCGATGAGCTCCGCTGGCGTGCCGAACGGGCGGACCTCCCGCAGCCGCGCGCAGAAGTCCACTCGGACGACGTGGCCGTACAGGTCGCCATCCCAGTCCAGCAGGTGGAGCTCCACGGAGGGTGGGAACCCGCTGAACGTCGGCCGCGGGCCGAGGTGCAGCAGGCCCGGGAGGCGCCGCCCTCCGACGAGGCCATGCACGGCGTAAATGCCCTCGAGCGGCATGAGCTTCTCCGGGTCGCCGACACTGATGTTCGCGGTCGGGAATCCGAGCTTCCGGCCACGTTGCATTCCCTGCACGACGGGCCCCTGCACCGAATAGGGGCGCCCGAGAGCGCGGGCGGCGGAGACGACGTCGCCGTCGGCGATGGCCCTGCGGATCTTCGAGGAGGAGATCGCATCTTCCTCGGTCCGCACCTCGCCGACCACGTCGACGTCGAACCCGAGCTCGTCGCCGAGCGCGCGCATCGTTTCGACGTTTCCCTCGCGACCCCTGCCGAAGTGGTGGTCGTATCCGATCACCAGCTCCTTCATACCGAGGCGAGCGAGGAGGATCTCCTCGACGAACCGCCGGGCCGAATACTGCTGCAGCTCCGGTGTGAAGGCGAGAAAGACCGCATACTGAAGGCCCGATTCGGCAAGGTATTCCTTCTTCTCGGCAGGGATCGTCAGGAGTTGGGGAGCCATCTCCGGGCGCACGATCCGCAGCGGATGCGGATGAAAGGTGACGAGAACGCTTCGCCGACCCGTTCTCTCGGCGCGGCCGACGATCTCCGAGAGCACAGCCCGGTGACCACGGTGGACGCCGTCGAACGTTCCCAGCGTCACGATCGCGCCCTTCTCGTCGAGCGGCAGCGGAGGCGGCAGGATGCTCGCGGGTGGGCTCACGCGAAGACCTTTCGCGGTTGAATCCGGTCTTCTCGACGCTCGCCGATCGCCAGCAGCGCACCCTCCGCGGAGAGGAGCGCCAGCGGGCTCGCGGCCGGCAACTCCGGCCTCGCTATCACGCTGCCACCGTGCTTCACGACCTCGGCCTCGACCGCGTCCAGTTCGACCCTGGGAAGATCCGCCACCGCCTCGGCGGGCGAGAGCAGCGCCGCGGCGACCGCATCGGAATCCGCCAGAATTTCCGGCATGATCGCATCGCCCACGCCGTACCGGCCCACACGGGTTCGGCGAAGTCGCGTAAGGTGCGCGCCGACGCCCAGGGACTCACCGACGTCGCGCGCGATCGCGCGTATGTACGTGCCGGTGCTGCAATCCACCTCGAACTCCACGCTTGGTGGCTCGAATCGAGTCACTTCCAGACGGGTCACCGTCACCGTGAACGGCTTCGCGGTCGTTTCGCCCCCGGCGCGTGCGACCTCGTACATCCGCCGCCCGTCCACCTTCTTCGCCGAATAGCGCGGAGGCACCTGCTGTATCTCTCCGCGCCGCGGCGCGAACGCGGCCTCGAGACGATCGAGGGTAACTGCACGCCATTCCTCGCTCGTGCTGACCGTTTCACCCTCGAGATCATCCGTGTCGGTTGCCCTGCCGAGCGTCAAGGTCGCGGAGTAGCTCTTGGGGAGACCCGTCAGGTACTCGGCAAGACGCGTCGAGGGGCCCAGGCAAAGGACGAGCAGTCCGGACGCGAAGGGATCCAGCGTGCCCGTATGCCCGATGCGCCGTTCGCCCAGTGCTCGCCGGGCGACGGCGACGATGTCGTGGGAGGTTGGTCCGATGGGTTTATCGACCAGCAGCACCCCGTTGATGGAGCTCATTCCGGACGGTCCGGATCTCCACTGCTTTCGGCTTCGTCCGGCAGCGCCTCACGCAGGAGCTGCTCGATGCGGAGTGCGTTCTCCAGCTTCCGGTCGATCTGGAAGTGGAGCTCCGGGATACGGCGCATGTGCAGGCGGCGCCCGAGTTGACCCCTGATGAATGGAGCGGCGCTGCGGAGACCGGCGAGAGCCTCTTCCTTCGCTTCGTCCTCGCCGAGGGTGGTGAGATAGACGCGGGCGTGGTCCAGCTCGGGGGAGGTTTCCACCGCCGTGATGGTCGCGATCCCGACCCTCGGATCACGCACCTCGTCCCGAATCACGAGAGAGATCTCCTGGCGGAGCTGCTCGTTCAGCCGATCGGTCCGTCGGAACTGGGGCATAGAAGAGCTATCGGCTATCAGCTATCGGCTATCAGTCGGGCGCTATCCGGGACCGGACAGGTCGATTGCCGAGGGTCCGCGAATGGGCGGCTCGGTCCGAGCTTCCGGAGCTGATAGCTGATAGCCGATAGCTCAGTAGTACGTAGTATACGAATCCACGATCCTCACCCGCGCCTCGCCCTCTACGAAGCGGTCGAGCGCGCTGAGAACCGACGATGCGTGTCCTCGGTCGCCCGATACGACGCACGCCGCGAGCTCCGCTTGACGGTGGACGTCGTGGTGCGCCGTTTCCGCCGCCGAGACATTGAACTGGTTGTGGAGGCGATCCTTCATGCTCTTGAGCACGGACCGCTTCTCCTTCAACGAGTTGCAACCGGGGAGGTGCAGCTCCCACACCGCGAGGCCGATGACCAAGGCCGTAGCGAACTACTCCGCGACGCTGCTGAGCGTCCGCGCCACTTCCTCGACGCGATAGCACTCGATGACGTCGCCGACCTTGATGTCGTTGAAGTTCGAGACGTTCAGGCCGCACTCGAAGCCCTCGCGAACCTCGCGGACATCATCCTTGAACCGCTTGAGGCTGCCGAGCTCGCCCTCGTACACCTGGATGGCGTCGCGGATGACACGCACCTTTCCGCGACGCTGGAGCTCGCCATCGGTGACCATGCAGCCGGCGACGGTCCCGACGCGGGGAACCTTGAAGATCTGTCGGACCTCGGCGGTACCGAGCAACACCTCGCGCTGCTCGGGGCTCAACAGCCCCTCCATCGCCGCCCGGACCTCCGCGACTGCCTCGTAGATGATGTTGTAGAGACGGATATCGATCTCTTCCCGCTCGGCCGTCGCCCTGGCTTCCGCCGAGGGCCGCACGTGGAATCCGATCACGATCGCTCCCGCGGTGGACGCGAGCAGCACGTCCGACTCGTTGATCGCGCCGACGCCGCGGTGAATGACCTGCACCCGGACTTCGGCGGTCGAGAGCTGCTCCAGCGAGTCCGACAGCGCCTGGACGGAGCCGTCCACGTCGCCCTTGATGACCAGGTTGAGCTGAGCTTCCTCGCCCTTCTCGAGCATCCGGGAGATGTCGGTGAGCTTGACGCCGCGACTCTTGATGCGCATGCGCTTCTCGCGATCGAGCCGCTGCCTCGTCTGGGCGATCTCCGCAGCGCGGACGGCCGCGATCGCCATCAGCTGATCGCCCGCCTGGGGCACGCCGTTCGACCCCAGAAGCTGCACCGGGGTGGCCGGCCCGGCCTCCTGTACCGGGTGACCGCGCTCGTCCAACATCGCGCGAACCCGGCCGTCGTAATGGCCGCAGACGAATGAATCGCCGACCCGCAACGTTCCGTTCGTCACGAGCACGGTGGCGACGGCTCCCTTGCCGACGTCGAGCTGCGCTTCGATCACGACGCCGTGACCCTCTCGGTTGGCGTTCGCCTTCAGCTCCAGAATGTCGGACTGGAGGAGGACCTTTTCGAGCAGTTCATCGACTCCGGTGCCCTTCTTCGCCGAGACCTCCGCGGAGAGAACGTCGCCGCCGAATTCCTCGAGAACGACGCCGTGCTGGAGAAGGTCCTGCTTGACGCGCATCGGCTCCGCGTCGGGAAGGTCGACCTTGTTGACGGCCACCACGATCGGGACACCGGCATTCTTCGCGTGGCTGATCGCCTCGATCGTCTGCGGCATGACCGAGTCGTCCGCGGCGACGACCAGGATCACGAGGTCGGTGACCTCGGCGCCTCGAGCACGCATGGCCGTGAAGGCCGCGTGGCCGGGCGTATCGAGGAAGGTGATCGAGCGACCATCCGCCACGTCGACGTTGTACGCGCCGATGTGCTGCGTGATGCCGCCTGCCTCGCCTGCGATCACGTTGGCTTTGCGGATGTGGTCGAGCAGCGACGTCTTACCATGGTCCACGTGGCCCATGACCGTGACCACGGGCGGCCGCGGTGCCAGGTCCTCCGGGGCGTCCTTCTCGACTTCGTACTCCTCCTCGCCTGCGTACTCTTCTTCGCGAACCGCGCGGAAACCGAACTCATCCAGCAGCAGCTCGATCTGATCGAAGTCGAGCCGCTGGTTGATGGTCACCATCAGCCCGAGGTTCTTGAACGCGGAGCTGACGATCTCGGTCGGGCTGCGGTCGATCATGTCGCCCAGCTCGGCAACGCTCAGGAACTCGTTCACCCGAACCGTGGTGGCCTCCTCCTCGCGCTGGCGCTCCTTCTCCTCCTCCCGCCGCTCCTGCACGCTCGGGCCGCTGTCGCGCCCCCGCTTCTTCCGACGGCCTCCGCCACCACTCTCCATGGCAGCCATCGTCTTCTTGAACATCTGGTCGACCGCATCCTGGTCGACCCCACGCTTCTTCTTGCGGTCCTTCTTGCGACGCTTCTTCCCATCCGCGGTGAAGCCCTCGGCTTCCACGCGCACCTTGGTCCCGGGGGCACCGGGGCCCCCCTTCGCGGGGGCTGTCGGCGCGCCACGACGAACGGGCGTCGGCGTGAAGTCGGAGCCGGTGCGCGCCGGGCGCTGCTCGCGCGACGGCGGAGCATCCTGCCGTGCGGCGGGTCGCTCCTCTCGCCGCGGGGGCGGCGGTGCACTGCTGGGCGGTGGGGTCGTGCGCCGCGGTGGGGGGGCGGTACGGCTGGATGCCGTAGGTGTCGGCCGCGCTGTGGACGGCGCCTTCGCCGCAGATGCCTCGGCATCCTTCCCGGCCTTCGCATCCGCCACCTCCGCCGCGTCCGGCTCGGCGGCGGCTTCGACGATCACCGTCTTCTCCTTCGGCTCCTCGCCACCCTCGGTGACCAGCTCCGCGCCACGCTCGGCAGCCTCTTCTGCGGCCTCCGCGGCCATCGACTCAGCGGCGTCCGCAGTCGGCGAAGTCGTCTCGTCCTCCTCCTTTTCCGAGCGGCGACGACGGCGGCGGCGCGGCCCTGCCTGCGCGTCCTCGATCGCCGCCTCGATCGCCTTGTCGGAAGACGAGAAGCCGAGCCGCCGCTCCCGCTCCATCACCGTTCGCAGTCGTGCGACGTGCTCGTCACTCAGCTGCGACATATGACTTCGAACCGGGATATCCATCTCACGCAGGAGATGGACGAGCGCCTCGGACGAGACGTTCAACTCCTTCGACACTTCGTACACTCGCATCCGTCTACGTACCTCCCATGCTGGTCTTCCAGTAGAGCGAATCGGGAGGTGGACGCACTGCCCTCCTCCTGATGCCCCGTGCCGCCGTTTTCCGACCGGGCCCCGTCCGCTCGGCTCGCCTCAGCTGCCTCGCGATTCCGACGTTCGGCCGGAGCCGGACGTCCCGCTCAATCCGGTTCCGCTGCGATCGCGGCGAGCAGCTCGCCCGCCCGCTCCGCGAGTTTGGTATTGGTAAACCCAACGGCGGAGACAGGTGCCCGCCCTGAGGCAGCACCCAACTCCTCCTGCGAAAAACAGATGTGGTAGGGTATCCGCCGTGCATCCAGTAGCGGAATGAGCTTCCCTCGCTGGCCGTCGGCCGCGTCGGCGGCCAGGATGACCTGACGCACGTTGCCATCACGGGCGGCGGTTCGTACCGCGTTCGTACCGGAGACGAGCGCACCCGCACGCGTACTCAATCCAACGAGATCGAGAACGGCGCGCGCGGGAACGTGCCGTGGTGGGAGTTCCCCCCTGCTCTTCCCCGGTACCGCCGTCAATCCAAGAAGTTCTCAGGCGTTCGGCCAAGACTCATTCCGTCGTCGAAGAAGCTTCGCCCGCTTCGTCCTCGACGGTGAGCTCCTCGATGAGGGCGAGGACGCGGTCGGCTTCGTCCGGTCCGATGGCCGGAATCTTCAGCAGATCCTCGCGTTCCAGATCGATCACATCGTAGAAGCTAGTATACCCGGCGGCCTCCAGCGCCGCCAGTGTGGCAGGGGCCAGCGCAAGGGCTCGCAGCGGAATGTCGCTCGACTCGTATTCGTCACCCGCGGAAGGAGTTCCGCCGCCGAAGAGCGCCTCGTCGGCTCCTCGTTCGAGCCACTCGCGCGAACCGAACAAGTTGATCTCCCATCCGATGAGCTGAGAGGCCAGACGAACGTTCTGCCCGTTGCGGCCGATCGCCAGTGAAAGCTGGTCCTCGTCCACGATCGCCGTGACCACGCGATGGTCGAAGTCCGAGATCACCTTGGCCACCCGGGCCGGCGCGAGCGCACGCTTCGCGAACACCTCGGGATCGGGGTGCCACGGAACGATGTCGATTCGCTCGCCGCCGAGCTCCTGGACCACCGCACGCACGCGTGAGCCCTTCAGCCCGACGCACGCACCGACTGGATCGATCGACTCGTCACGCGAGGAAACCGCGAGCTTCGTCCGCCCACCGACTTCTCGTGCGACGCCGCGGATCTCCACGATTCCCTGCTGGATCTCCGGCACCTCCAGCTTGAAGAGGGCACCGACGAAGAGCGGGTCCGCACGGGAAAGGATCAGACGAGGTCCCTTGGGGCTCTCCTCGACGTTCTTCAGCACCGCCCGGATCGCTTCGCCCTGACGGAACCGCTCCCGCGGGTTCTGCTCCTTCCAGGGGATGATCGCGTCGGCCTCGCGACTCCGGTTGAGCATCACCACGAGCTTACCGCGATCCGCCTGCTGAACCTCGCCCGAGAGCAGCTCGCCGACCCGGTCGGCGTACTCGTCGATGATCTTCTGCCGCTCCCCCTCGCGGACGCGCTGCAGCATCCGCTGCTTTGCCGCCATCACGGCGTTGCGGCCGAAGTCCTGGAACTCGACCGGGACCTCGAGCACGTCGCCGACCTCGAACTCCGGGTCGTCCCACTGCGCCTCCTCGAGCGAGATCTCGTGTGACGAGTCCTCGACCTCCGCCACGACCTCCTTCAGCACCGTGATGTCGATCCGGCCGGTGTCCTCGTTGATCTCGATCTCGGCCTCGACGTTGGGCCCATAGCGTTTCGCCAGGGCGGCGAGAATGCCGTCCTTGATGAGATCGTGCAGCTCCTCGCGGGAGATGTTCTTGTTCAGTGCGAGCTCGCGAAACGCCGCGAGCACCTGGGTGGCATTGTTCATCGGAAAAAGCCTTCCTCACCCGTTCTGAGCGGAGCCGCGTGGGTCAGGTACTGCACCCTCCGCCGCCCCAGCGGTAAACCAGATGGACCTTCGTCGTGTCGGCACGGGGGATAGCAACTTCATCGCCTCGTGTGCTGCGCAACAGGATGCGCTCGCCCTCCTCACCCTCCTCAAGCCCCAGTAACTCCCCCTCGACGCGCTTCGCGCCCGGGAGGATCTCCTTCCTGGAGTGTACGGCGATCTCGCGCCCCACGAAGCGTTGGAAATCCCTCGTGCGAACCAGCGGTCTCTCCACGCCGGGCGAAGAGACCTCGAGAACGTAACGGGGCGGGAGGTCGCTACGTTCGTCCAATGTCGCTTCCAGCGCCCGGCTGACCCTTGTGCAATCTTCGAGGGTCACCCCTTCGTCGGAGCCCGCGTCGAGGCGGTCTATCCTCAAACGCAGGATCGGGCGAGCCCGTGAGCCGGCCCTCTCCAGGTCGACCACCTCGAATCCGAGCCGCTCGACCTGCTCATCGATCTCTCCCTGCAGCGGATCGATCATGTCCAGAGCCGATTAACAGCAAACAAAAAAGTGGGGCGACAGCATCCCCACTTCACAAGGCGGTCACACCGGGTGCCGCATACCTCCGTCGCTGAAGAATATAGGCGAGGTGGCGCACCGGGGCAAGGCCGAACGGCACTCACGAGGCCCTGCCCAACACCCCCATCTGCCGCCCCGCGGACCCAGCCCGATGCGAGAAAAAGTCGCCGGGGCCACACCGCGTGCAGTGCGTGGACACGGTGATGCGCGCCGGGTCCATGCCAACCGCGGCGGCGCGGCGCGCGATGGCCGCACGAAGATCGATCGGAGAGGCGGAGCGAGGCGGCTCGGAATCCGGGTTGACGCCTTCGTGCACCTCGAGGCCGACCTCGTAGCAGACGCCGCAGATCGAGGGTCCGCAGTGCAGCCAGAGGAGCGCAGGGTCCGCCGCCGTCCGTGCAGCGACCCGCTCGATCGACCGTTCCACGATCGAAGCCGCGACCCCACGCCAGCCGGCATGCACCAGCGCGACAGTCCGGGACCGCTCCTCGACGAGAGATACCGGAACGCAATCGGCGATCGAAACGGAGAGCATGAGCCCCGGCTGATCGCTGAGGTGCCCATCGTACCCGTCCAAGTGGAGGACGCCGGGCGGAAGCGGATCGTACCATTCGACGATCCGTGCTCCGTGGATCTGCCGGGCGTGTACGGCCGTCTTCATCCCCGTGGCGTCGAGAAGGCGACGCCATCTCTGCATCAGCTCGCCAGTGGGCACCGCACCATAGACGCCGAGGTCGAAGAGTTCCTCGCCGGACCCGCGTCCGGTGGTTCCCTGCACCAACCACGGGAAGCGGGTGGGCCACTCGGGATGTTGCCACAACGGTAGCTGGCCCTGACGAGGGATTTCCCGTACCGGCCTCGGTGCGGTCGCGTCCCCGTCCGGGCGGTCAGTCGACAGGGATCTCATCCGGCGTCTGCGCGCCGGCGTCCAGGCGAGAAGCCTCCATTCGCGCGAGCCGCGTCCGCAGCTCAGAGACCTGTGAGCGAAGCTCCTCGAACTCTCGACGGGGGACGACATCGAAGCGGTCGCGGGCCTCGTCGACGGTACCCTGAAGCCGGCTCATCGTATCGCGAACCGTCGCCTTCGCGCGCTCCTGGCTCAGATCGCCCCGGTCGATGGCCTCCTGAAGCGTCTCCTCGATCGCTTCCTTGACGGCCGTCAGAATCCCGATCCCCGTCCGGATGCCGTCTCCTATGCCGCTCTTCCGTTCGTCCGCCACTCTCTCCTCCTATCGGTCCCCTTCGCGGGAATCGCTCCGGTGTATGTCGGCGCCGAGCGCCTGGAGCCGCTCGTCGATCCGCTCGTAGCCCCGTTCGATCTGGCCCACATTGTATATCTCACTCTGACCCTCGGCGCCGAGCGCGGCGATGAGGAGGGCCATCCCCGCACGAATGTCGGGGCTCTCGACGACTCCGCCGTGCAGCTTCGACGGCCCCACCACCACCACGCGGTGAGGGTCGCACAGCACCATCCGCGCGCCCATACTAACCAGCTTGTCGGTGAAGAACATCCTCGACTCGAACATCTTTTCGTGGATCAGGATGGTGCCGTCGCACTGCGTGGCGGTCACCAGTGCGATCGACGTGAGGTCGGCCGGGAAGGCCGGCCACGGACCGTCGTCGACCTTGGGGATGTACCCGCCGAGATCCATCTTGATCGTCATCTCCTGGTCGCCCGGTATGTAGACGTCCTCACCGCGAACCTCCACACGCACGCCGAGGCGGTCGAAGCCGATGAGCGTCGCGTCGAGGAAGTGGGGAGCGGCGTCCTCGATGAGGATCTCGCCCCTGGTGACCGCGGCGAGGCCGATGAAGGAGCCGACCTCGATGTGGTCGGAGCTGATCCGGAAGGTGCCGCCACTCAGCCGGTCGGCCCCCTGGATCTCCAGCCGATTCGTGCCGATTCCCTCGATCTGGCAGCCCATCCCGATGAGCATGTGGCAGAGGTCCTGGACGTGGGGCTCGGCCGCCGCGTTGCGCAGCAAAGTGGTCCCCCTGGCGAGCGAGGCCGCCATCAGTGCGTTCTCGGTCGCGGTCACGCTCGGCTCGTCCAGGAATACGTTCGCTCCCTTGAGCCGCCCGTCCGCGTGGAGGCCGAACACCTCGCGTCGATAGCCGAATTCGGCGCCGAGAGCCTGCATCGCCAGGAAGTGCGTGTCCATGCGCCGACGGCCGATGATATCGCCACCCGGTGGCGGGAGCTGCATCTGCCCGGTTCGGGCGACCATTGGACCGGCGAGAAGGATCGATGCGCGAATCCGGGCCGCTGCGCCCGTATCGAGCCGACCGTGCTGTAGATCCTTCGCCCGCACTCGCACCGTATTAGAGGCGCTCCACTCGACCTCCGCTCCCAGGTCCTTGATGAGGTCGAGAAGCGTGCGGACGTCCCGAATATCCGGCACGTTCTCCAGTACGACCTCTTCCTCCGTCAGAAGCGTCGCTGCGAGCATCGGGAGCGCGGCGTTCTTGTTTCCCGCTGGGCGGACGCGGCCTTTGAGGCGTTGACCGCCGTTGACGACGAACTTCGGCACGGGCGCTGTCTCCTGTCTCCGGAAGAAAAAAGGGCCACTTCCTCACTCCCCGTCACGGGCGCGAGGCGAGCCCGAAAGGGCGACCAACCCGCGCAAAGATCGTGCGCGCTCCGGCCCTCGGGTTCGCTTGACACCCTTCCGCGCGGACCGGTAACTTCTCGAAAAGTGCCGGTGGACCGAACCGCTCGCGTTCTCATCCATGAGCGGACCGCGTCGCGGCAGTCCCCCCCGTAGCGAGGCCCCGTGCAGCTGCTGATCGCCGTCATCAACCAGGAACATAAACTCGACGAGATCCTCTCCGGATTGGTCGAGCTCGGGATCACGGGCGCGACGATCATCGGCAGCGAGGGGATGGGCCGGGTACTCTCCCACGATATTCCGATCTTCGCGGGACTCGAAGCGCTAGCGTCACGCTCGCGTCCGCAGAATCAGACGATCTTCAGCGTCATCCGCGAAGACGAGAAGGTGGAGGGGGTGATCCGGCTGCTCAAGGAGATCTGTGGCGACCTGGAAGATCCGGCGACCGGAATCGTCTTTACGATCCCTGTGAATCGGGTCGTCGGGCTGGCGCCGGAAATCGGGGACGAGGACGGCGGCCCGACGCCCTGAGAACCCCCGTCTCCAGGGGTGATGGCTGGAATCACTCTTGCGATTGCGCGAAGCGGATCAACACCGCCGAACCCGAACCGGAGATTCAGATGCCACGTCAAGACACGGTGGACTTCCTGACCGCCTTCGCCGTAGGAACTGTGCTGGGAATCGGGGCCACCCTGCTGCTGCAGCCCGACAAGTCTCCCAAGGCGCGGGTCAGCCGGCAACTGAAGCCCTACCGCAAGCAAATGCGCAAGAGCTACGACAAGGTGTCGAAGGGGATGCGCGAGGGTTCCGGGGCGACCTCGGAGCTCACCTCGGAAGTGATCGGCGCTGGACGGGAGCTGCTCTCGGAGTTCCGGGAGGAAGTCGCGGACATCCTGGACCAGGCGCGTTCCGAGCTCGGCGATCTCATGAAGGACCAGGTGAAGGAGCTCAGCAGGACGGCGAAGAAGAGTCGGCGGCGAGTCGGAATGTAAACCTGTGGTCCTTGCGATCGTCCTCTGCGCCGCCGGCCTCCTTCTCCTCCCCGATCCAGCCTGGGCGTGGGGGCCCGCTACGCACGTGTACCTCGGCTCGGCCGTCCTGCAGTCGCTCTCCCTGCTGCCCCCAGCGATCGCCGCCCTCCTGGTTGCCCACCCGAAGGACTTCCTCTACGGCAATGTCGCCGCCGACATCTCGCTCGCGAAGAAGTACGTTCCGGAGGGGCGTCACTGCCACCACTGGCACATCGGCGAGGAGATCCTGGAATCGGCCGAGACCGACCGGCTCAAAGCGGTCGGCCTCGGTTATCTGTCACACCTGGCCGCCGATACGATCGCGCACAACTTCTTCGTCCCGCGTCAGCTGCTGCTGACGTCGTCGACGAAGGCTCTCGGTCATTCGTACTGGGAGCACCGGATGGACATCCAGCTCGGCGAGGGCTATACACGGCTCGCCCGGGAAGTGGTGATGGACCATGACCATTCCGCGGCCGACGCGCTGTTCGACCGGGTCCTCTCCGCCACGCTATTCTCCTTCCAGACCAACCGGCGGATCTTCCGCGGAATGATCCGCTTCCAGGACAACGATCGCTGGCGCTCGGTGTTCGGCACGATGCTGCAGAACTCGAGGTGGGTCCTGCCCGGCGCGTCGGTCGAGGCCTATACCGCCCTCTCCTTCGACTACCTCGTCGACTATCTCGGCCGCCGCGGCGAGGCGCTGGCCGCAGAGCTCGACCCGATCGGCGACGAGAACCTCGGGATGTCGAAGCGGATCAGGCGGATGGCGATGAAGGAAGGCAAGCTCGCCTTCCCCGACCTCCTGGCGGAGATGGCCGACAACTTCTTCCCCCTGCCCGAGGTTCCCTTCGGTTA
>JBBDRR010000132.1:0-5681 GCA_040905395.1 Gemmatimonadota bacterium | reverse complement strand
AGCCGTCGACCGATAGCCGATAGCCGATAGCTTCCTCTCCTACCCCCCGTTGGCGATCTGGGCGAGGATGTCCGAGAGGCTGGCGTCGTATGGGGTGACGGCCTCCGCGTCTTCCTCGCCGGAGCGGATGCGATAGACCTTCTCGACCGGGATCACGAAGACCTTCCCGTCGCCGACGTCACCGGTGCGGGCGCTCTCCAGGATCGCCTTTACCGTGCGGTCCACGAAGGGATCGGAAACGCCGATCTCCAGGCGGACCTTGTCGTGGAGTTCCATCTTCACGGTCATGCCGCGGTAGGTCTCGACCTGCTCCATCTCACCGCCGTGACCCTGTACGGTGGACACTGTGAGCCCTCTGACATCGGCGCGGAAGAGCGCCTCCAGAACGTCGCCCAATCTGTCGGGCCGAACGATCGCGACGATCAGCTTCATACGACCTCCTTCGTTGTGTCCGCGCGTGCGATCGGCACGGCGACTTTGCGATTGGTTCCTCTGATTGCGCCGTCGGGCAGGACGAGCAGCGCCCCCTCGCCACGTGCGTAACCCTCTTCCCCGTGCAGCACCACGTCGAGGCCCCTTCCCTCTTCGCGTGTGGCTCGGCGTAACGGCGTGAACAGCGAGATCACCTTGAGCAGCGCGAAGGTGGCGATGCCGCTGTATGCCGCGGCCGCCAGAATTCCGATTGCCTGGGTGACGACGAGACCCGGTGCTCCGAAGAGCAGGCCGTCCGTACCGCCCCATACCGCCTGGGCGAAGACGCCAGTCAGGAGCGCACCGACGAGCCCGCCGGTGCCGTGCGCCGCGAACACGTCCAACGAGTCGTCCAGGCGGCTGCGAGAACGGAACAGGATCGCGTAATAGCTCGGGAACGTCGCGATGGCTCCGAGCGCCAGTGCACTGAGGGGACTGATGAAGCCCGCTGCCGGGGTGATCGCGACCAGGCCCACGACGATCGCGGTCGCCGCGCCCACGGCCGTCGCCTTCTTCGACCGGAAGGTGTCGAGCAGCATCCACACGACCAGCGTCGCGGCGGGTGCCAGCATCGTGTTCACGAAGGCGAGCGCCGCCGTCTCGTTGGCCGCCAGCGCGCTGCCACCGTTGAATCCGAACCAGCCGAACCAGAGCAGCCCCGCGCCCAGAAGCACGTAGGTGACGTTGTGCGGTAGCAGCGCCTGCCTTCCATAGTCCTTTCGGCTGCCGACCACGAGCGCCGCTACGACGGCGGCGACGCCGGCGTTCACGTGCACCACCGTTCCTCCCGCGAAGTCCAGGGCGCCCAGCTCACCGATCCACCCACCGCCCCATACCCAGTGCGCGATCGGCGCGTAGACCGCCAGAGTCCAGAGCGCGATGAAGGCCAGGTAGGGGCCGAATCGCATCCGCTCCACGACCGCTCCCGAGATCAGCGCGGCCGTGATGATCGCGAAGGTCCCCTGGAACGCCATGAACAACAGGTGCGGGAACGACCCCCAATCTCCCGCCTCCAGCCCCACCCCCCGCAGGAACAGGTGGTCGAGGCCCCCGATCAGCGAATTGCCCTCCGAAAACGCGAGGCTGTACCCCGCGAGCGCCCAGACCACCCCTACCACGCCGAGCGACGCAAAGCTCATCATCAGCGTGTTCAGAATGTTCTTCGAGCGGACCAGACCGCCGTAGAAGAAGCCAAGCGCCGGCGTCATCAGCAGCACGAGAGCGGTCGACATCAGCAGCCACGCCGTGTCCGCGCCGACCAGTTCTGGCGCCTGCACTGCCATCGCCGCTGTCGGAAGGGTGATTCCTGGAAGCATCATCGGGTTCATCCAGTTGGAGTTCTTGGACCTCTCACATCACTCCGGATGTGGAAAGGTCGGGTCGAGACGGCCAATGTCCGTCACACGCACCACCAGTTAAGCCATTTGTACGACATAATGCAAGACCGATGATCACATTGACCTAAATAAATAAAGTATAACGGCACAAAGAACCGCAGTCGCGGCGTGCGGAAACCGTCGAGCACGAACTGAGGCTCGCGCCGGCAGGTCGCCGCCGTTCGGGTTTCCGCGACGGTCGCGGCGGTCGCGGCGGTCGCGGCGGTCGGGGCGGACCGGCATTCGCCGGACAAAAAAAACCGCCCCTGGCAGGCGGTGAAGAATGTCCCGTGGGCGGGCGGTGAAGTCAGGTGCGATCGACAGGGGTGCCGAGCGGAATATCGACGCGGCGAGATGTGAAGGGTCGAGTTGAGCGGCGGGCGAGCCTAGCGGTCAGCTTTGTTGATCGGTCTCCGCAGAAAGCTCGCCGCCCTCGCACGCGCGAGCGATGGACGCGGCATCATGGATCAGGACGCCATCCTCGAGGATCTCGAGCGGCCGGCGGCGGCCGTTGCGGAGGTCGCGACAGGCGAAATGCAGCGCATCCGCGACCGCTTCGTATTCGACTTCCCACAGCTCGTCCGAGTCGGGGATCACCGCCCGATACACCGTAACCCGCTTGTGGCTGCGCTGATCGTACGCCATGCCGTCTCCTCGAGTGCGTTCACGGGAACAAGCGTCGCCGCATTGCACGTTGAGTTCCAATCCGGCGGACGGAGGCGCATGCGTGTCTCGGCGGATGAAACGTACGGGCTTTCGCTCGGGTGCCGGGGATCGGCAACGGGGGCGGGAAGAAAAGCGGGGGAGGAAGAAACACATCTTCACTCCCCCGTGCTTCACCGTACTACCGTCGGTACTCGATCTCGACCTGGGTCAGCGCTTCCTCGTTCGCTTCGAGCTCCGAGTCTCCCGCTGGAATATCGTTGAGATCGAAGATGAAGGCGACGATGTCGGTGTACTCGTCCATCGAGAGGCGACCCGGCGAGTCCATCGGCATGGTGTTGCGGATATGACTCACGAGATCGAATGCCGTGCGGCCGTTCCAGCTCGACAGGAGCCGACCGGCGGACCAGTCGTTGGAGCTGTGGCAGGACGAGCACTCGCGACGCTGAACAGCGTCTCCACGATCGGCCTGAGCCGCCGTATATACGCCCGAATAGACCGAAACCGGTCCGGCCGCGGCCGCGGGGGGGGGCGCGTCCGAGGGCGCTGGGGCCTCTGGCGTGCCCATCGCTCCGGTCTGCGGAGCACATGCGACGGCCGTCAACAGGACGATTGGCCCGGCTACCCAACGGAACGTTCTCTTCATCGTGACGTCTCCTCGATCGGATGTGTGCAAAACTCTTCTGGCGTGGATGTACACCACTCTGTCATAAAAGAAACAACGGGCGTCGTCTGGTTACAGCGATTCCGTCGGCGGGTTCCTTCGACGGAGTCGACCAAAGTAGCAAACCCTATGGCCGGTATGCCACCCGCCGGAGATCTCGTATGCTCGGCGCGGCCGCGGCTGGGCCCTCCGATTCATCGGCCGGCCGTCGGAATCCCGCCTCAGCGGCGCCGGATCTCCGCCGGATGGGGCGCCGGCCGCAAAGCGTGGTGAAAGAAGCGGGCCAGGGTCCCCGTGTGCGGCGATGGGGAGGGGCGCTCACTCGGCGGACCGCGGGTCGGCGGACCGAGGGAAGGGATCGACTTCCACGCCCATGGAGCCGAGCAGGTGGGAGGCGACATCGGAGAGCCCACGTCGAACGCGCTCCTGAATTTCGAAGATCTCCTCCGGCTGCAGGTGGTCCCAGAAATTCCCCTCCTGGCCGGTGCGGATCTTTCTGCTGCTGCGGAACGCTCGGGCGCTGCTCACCGAGGCGTTGACGAGTTTCCGGTCCGGCGGGTGGTCGATGAACGCGAGGACGGTCCGCAGCGCCGATCCGGCATCCGCATCCAGACGCCCGTACGGAAGGAACGCCGCGTCACGGTGGGTCAGCAGCTTGGGCGCCCAGGCGTTCATGTACTGGATCCATGCCGAAAGCCCGATACCAGGCTTGTCGATGTAGTCGCGGATGGAGCCCGTCGCGTGCCCCTTCTCCTGGAGGTAGGAGAACGCCGAGACGACGACATCGTAGGGGTTCCGGGCGAGGAAGACGACCGGGTAGGCGCGATGGGAGTCCCAGCGGTAGGGCTGGTGGCAGACTGCTACGAGCGGGAGCCCCGGACGGCCTCGGAAGCGGTACGCAGGGTAACCGCGCGTCGGTTCCTCCAGATGATCCGGGACGACGGAGAAGACGGTCTGCGGAGTCAGCTCGATCTCGAGCCGGTGTCGCGCGGCGAGGTAGTGGGCAACCAGGAATCGAAGCCAGCGCCCGCCACTGCGGGCGTGCGAGCAGATGAGAGCGTCAGCGTGCATTCCTCGGGGCCGACGCGCGGCGGCGGAAGTCTTTCAGTCCGTGGCGGGGGTGACCGGGGTCGAGATTCCCACGATTCCGAGTAGCCTGCCGTGGCTGTCCAGCACGGGCAGATCGCGAACGAGGGCCGTGAACTCGACGCCGTCACGTCCACGAAGTCGAGGCCCATCACCTCCGCGTCCGGCCAGAATAATACTCTCCGACCCGAACGCTGCGCCAGCGGTCGGGCGTGCCGCGGTCGCCACCCGCAATGGAACAACTTCGGAAGCGGTTCGTGTTGTAGCGGGTCGTGAGGGCTGCTACGATTGCAGGGTGCTCGCAACGAGCAGGTCGCTGACGGGTCCAGGGACGAAATGCTGGGTCGAGCTGAATTCCTGTTACCCGAAAGCGAGAGAACCGCAGGGCCCGGACGGGGTGAGCGACTCCCCGCGGCGGCTGGCCATTCGAAAGGAGACGAGAGATGAGGATCGCCACACGGACATCGGTTTCGGACGATGCAGAATGGAGACGCTCGGCCCCACGTCGTGTGTCGTTGCTTCTCGGGCTGGCTCTCGCAGCTGGCGGCTGGATTTCCGCGGCCGCTGCGCAGTCACCCGCTCCGGGGACGCAGGCGGGGGCTTTCACCAACGAGGAGGTGCCTGTGATTCTCGTCACCGGCTCTACCGATGGGCTCGGCAGGGAAGTCGCGCTGAGGCTGGCGTCGACCGGTGCACACGTGCTCGTTCATGGTAGGAACAGCGAGCGTGGACGGGAGGTCGTGCAGGAGATCGAGGCGGGGGGAATCGGCAGTGCGACCTTCTACCGTGCGGACCTCGGCTCACTGCACGAGGTGAGAGAACTGGCGAGGACGATCGCTCGCGACCACGACAGGCTGGACGTGCTGATCAACAATGCCGGCATCGGTTCGAGTGGTGACGGGCGACAGGTGAGCGCCGACGGCCACGAGCTACGCTTCGCCGTCAATTACCTGTCGGGTTTTCTGCTCACGCGGATGCTCCTGCCCCTGATCGTGGAGAGCGCCCCGGCGCGGATCGTGAACGTCTCCTCCCTGGCACAGACGCCGATCGACTTCGACGACGTCATGCTCACACGCGGCTACAGCGGCTCACGCGCGTATGCCCAGAGTAAGCTGGCTCAGGTCCTCTTCACGATGGACCTCGCCCGGGAGCTCGAGGGCACCGGTGTGATCGTCAACAGCCTTCATCCCGCCACCTATATGGACACCAACATGGTTCGATCGGCCGGTGTCGAGCCGCGCAGCACGGTGGACGAGGGAGCCAATGCCGTGCTCAATCTGGTGACGAGTACCGGGCTGGAGAGCGGTCAATTCTTCAACGGCCTGCAGCCCGCCAGGGCGGATGAGCAGGCGTACGACGAGAACGCCCGCGAGCGTCTTCGCCGTCTCAGCATCGAGCTCACCGGCGCACCCTAGCGAACA
>JBBDRR010000131.1:0-5695 GCA_040905395.1 Gemmatimonadota bacterium | reverse complement strand
GTCGGCGCCGGCGGAACTCCACCGGAAGCAGATCCGGTACTGCCGATTGATCCAGATGCTGTGTTGGCCCGCCCTGTCGCGTGAGAGCCTCTCGAGCTCATTTCCAGGCGGTGATTTCAGATCCTGGAGCGTCTCGGCGGAATCGAGAATATCGAGCTTATCCTGTGCGTTTTCCCATAACTCCTCGGGAAGAGTCCGTCGCGCCTTCTTCGTGCTGGTGCCGTCGTATATCTCTTGCGTCTCTCGATTCTTGAACGATCGGATCACGTGTCAGAGGGGTTCGGGCCAGTTGGATGACCCAATATACACGCTTACCGGGTTACCATGCAAGTCCACGGCCGTTGGCGCATCCCGGGAGGGGCGCGCTCATCGTAACCATCAGCGTATCTGATCCCCGGAAATCGGCAGGAAAGTGACGGGTGGAATTTAGGCGCTTCGTAGGATGTTCCGGCCAGCACCACCCCGAGACACCCCTCCGACCCCGCCTCCGGAGCCAAAGGTCACAGGTTCGAATCCTGTCGGGCGCATGACGTAGAGAAACCCCGCAAGCACTTAGCTGCGGGGTTTTTCAATGTCTGAAATTGCGAACTGGCCGCGGTGACAGAATGCCTGCCCTAACCGCGACATTTGCTGCTGCGTGGAGCGGGCCCTTTCCTCCTCCGCGATGACGTGCGTTCGCGACCTCCGGAGTTTTCTTGGCAAATGAGTAGAGTGGCGAAATATGAAGGCGCTGCGGGCAAGAACGCCGCCTCTTCTGGGGGGACGGCTCCACACCGCACGTCTGCGAGCGCGCACTTGGGACGCGCTTGGAATACGCCAGAGGGTACCGCGTGCGGCAGCGCCGGCCCCGGCAGGCTTCGGGGGATGAGACGATATACGCTTCGCTCCGCGATCATATCCTCTCACGTCATCATGTTACCACCGAAGAGAAGTCCCGGCCGCTGGCAAGCTGCTCAACTACGCGGGCGACCTCCGCGAGTTGAATTGGCTTGGTCAGCACCGGCACGCCAATATCAAGATGTGCGCGCGTCGCATCTCCGGTCAGGAGGATAACCCGCCGCTCCATTCCATCGCCTCGCTCTCGCAGTCGTTGGATCAGCTCCTGCCCATCGAGTCCCGGCATCCGCAGGTCCGACAGGATGACATCATACTGCGCATCGTTCAGCCATCGCAGTGCCTCTGCTCCATCGATTGCTTCGTCCACTTCATGACCGCGGCGGCCGAGGAACCTCACCGCTGCGCGGCGAACTGCGACCTCATCGTCCACCACCAAGATCCGCAGCGGGCGGTCTGGTGTGTCCCCCGGGTCCCCCACGGGGTCAGCGGAGTCGACCCGATCCACCGCGGGCGCGTACGGCAGATCGAGGGTGAAAGCCGCTCCCCGTCCGGGCTGGCTTTCGGCGCGCAGATCGCCGCCATGCTCTTCCACGATGCTGTAGACCAGAGAGAGTCCGAGTCCGGTTCCCTGCCCAGGCGGTTTGGTCGTGAAGAACGGATCGAAGATTCGCTCCAGGTGCTCGGGTGCGATTCCGGGTCCATTGTCAACGACGTGAACTGCCGCGCCCATGCGGCTCTGACGCGTCCGCACGATCAACAGGCGGTCCTCGCTCCCGTTCTCCTCCAGCGCCTGCTCGGCGTTGATGATCAGGTTGAGGAGGATCTGCTCGATTTCGCCGCGGTTCGCCCACACCTTCGGAAGGTCCTCGCTTAGATCTTCCCGCATCCGGATGCCGTGCGAAAGCAACGTGTAACCGCGGACCTTGAGCACGTGCTGCACAACCTCGTTCAGGTCGACCGCCTCCCTGGAGACCTCCCCTTTTTCCTGCGTCTGGCGGGCGAAGAGCCGCAGGTCATCGACGATTCGTGCCGCACGATCGGCCTCGCGTTGCATGATCTCCAGCGCCTCGCGATCCTCGGCGTTCCGCTCATCCATGAGCATGAGGTCGGCGAAGTTGCGGATCGCGTGCAGCGGATTGTTCAGCTCGTGCGCGACCCCACCGATCAGCGTTCCCAGGCTGGCTAGCCGCTCGGCCCGGCGCAGCCGCTCCTCCCGATCGATCTCGTGCGTGGCGTCATGAGAAATGCTGAACACGAGGATCGTTCCATCCTCCGCCGCGCTCGTGCCGAACGCCGCCTCAATGGGCACGACCCGCCCGTCGTCCATACGCTTACGCGAGATCCGCCCGCTCCAGTGTCCGTCTTGCCGCAATGCCTGGCGGATTTTCCCCAGCTGCTCGCGTGCCGCCTCGTCCGGTAGAAGCACCTCGGGCGTATCCCCCAGGTGCTTTTCCGAATCGCAGCCGAACAGCCGCATCCAGGCAGGGTTGCAGTACAGCGGTCGCAGCGTCTCGATCTCGGAGATACAGATCGCCTGCTCCATGCCGTCCAGGATGGACGTGAGCAGCCGCATGCGCCCCTCGTGCGCACGCTCCTCCGTGATGTCGCGCCCGATCCCATGTGTCCCCAGGACTCGACCCTCATCGATGGCCGTGGCCAAATGCATGTGCACCAGGCGGCGCTCTCCGGAGGGACGAACAATGTGAAACTCGACCTGTGCGCCTTCTCCACTCTCATGGCTTTGTCGCCGCGCCTCCACCACCCCGGGCAGGTCCTCCGGCGCGATCACAGACGCGAACGGCTCCCCGAGAAGCTCAGCGGCCGAGCGGCCCAAGATCTCCCCCAAAGCGGGATTCGCTTCGGTGAATCGCCCCTCCGCGTCCAGGGCGTAGATCGGCTGCGGCGCCGTCTGGACCAGGCGCCGGTAATGGCGCTCGCTGCGCTCCAGCTCGGTTCGGGATCGGACGATCTCGGTGATGTCCTGTGTAGTCCACACCAAGCGGTGGACCTCTCCGTTCCCGTCCAGGGCTGAGAAGCCGCGCGAGCGAAGCCAACGCTCCTCCCCGTCCGGGCGGCGGATCCGGTACTCGACTGTTTGCTTTTCCTCCTTGAGCCGAAGCATCGCGGAGGAAAGTTCTCCCACGTCCTCTGAATGGACTAGCGTCAGGAACGAGTGGGGGTCGCGATACAGGCTCTCGACGGAGAGCCCGAAAACCGCAGCGTAGGCCGGGTTGGCGTAATACAGTTCAGTGAAATCTGGGTCAAACATCCAGAACACCTGGTCCACGTGCTCGGCCAGCTGGCGAAATCCCTCCTCGCTCTCTGGCACGGCATCTTCCGCTTGCTTGCGCTCCGAGATGTCCGTGAACGAGACCACCGCCCCCTGGACGTGCCCCGGGGTGGAGATAAGGTGTGATCCGAATTCGGCGCGGAAGGACGTTCCATGGTGGATGAGGCCATGCATATTCCGCCCCATCACTTCTTCCGGCGCGTACCCTAGCATCTCCGCCTCAGCCGAGTTCGGAAAGGTGCAGCAGCCGCGCCTATCCAGTCCGTAGATGCCGTGCGCTACGGCCTGGAGCATAGCCGTGTTCTCGCGCTCCCGGGCCCGCAGCTCCGCTGTAACGCGATCGGCCTCGCGCACGGCGGCGCGCAACTCGATCTCCGTCATCACCGAGGCCGCCAGATCCGAGAGCAGCCGCACCTCATCCTCCGTCCACTGCCGCGGCTTGTGGTCGATCACGCAGCAGGCGCCGAGGGCGTGCCCCGACGAGGTGACGAGCGGGATGCCCGCGTAGGCGATCATCCCGAGGTCCACGATGGCCGCATTCTCCCGCACCAGCGGATCGCGGCGCGCGTCGGAGATAAGGAGCGGCTCGCCGCTATGGACCGCGTGCTGGCAGAAAGAGTGCGAGAGGGGCGTCTCGCGCTCGCGGCCCCAAGGTTCGGACAAACCGAAACAGCTCTTAAAGAATTGCCTATCGGCATCCACGAGGCTGACCAGCGCCATGGGTGCGTCCAGCAGCCGTGCGGCGAGACTCGTCAAGCGGTCGAACGATTCCTCCGCAGCGGAGTCGAGCAGGGCCGTAGTCTCAAGCGCGGCCAAGCGCCCCGGACTGCGGAGCGCTTCGGAAAGAGGTGTGATCATTCTGAGACGGGTGAAAGCTAAGGTATTGCGAGCACGAATGATACTTCAACTTTCAGAGCGGAACAAGCGGCGCTCTGGCGACGACCTGTGCCGTGGGACTCGCGTCCGCTTTTGGTCGGCCCGCGGGATGCCGAATCCTGTTGCAGCAAAGTCGAACGAGGAATACGCATCGAGCTGACAGACCTTGGTTGACATATTGATGCGTATACCGTATGCTTCGATGCATGCGAACGACCATTCGAATCCCGGATCCTCTTCTTCGAGAGGCCAAGCGGTTCGCGGCTGATACTGGCCGAACGCTGACCGACGTGATCTCTGATGCACTGAGAGCGGCGCTCGCCAGTAGACGGTCGTCAGAAGCGGCAACCCCGATGCAGCTCCCGACCTTTGGCGCGGGCGGTACTCTGCCCGGCATAGACTTGAGCGACTCCGCGTCGCTTCTGGACGCGATGGAGAGCAAGTGAGCACCCCCCGCCGTTGATCCTCCCCGACGTCAACGTTCTCGTCTACGCTCATCGCCGCGACGTAGAACGCCACGATCAGTACCGATCCTGGTTGGAGAGCGCGGTCAATGGACCGCAAGGCTTCGGGCTTTCCGATCTGGTGTTGAGCGGCTTTTTGCGAGTCGTTACCCATCCGAGGGTGTTCCGCACACCGACCCCGCTGGCCGAGGCGATGGACTTCATGCGTGTTCTTCGCGACCGTCCGAATCGAGTCAGGGTCGAGCCGGGGGAGAGACACTGGGGGATATTCACCGACCTTTGTCGAGTGGCGGAAGCACGCGGCAATCTGGTGCCCGACGCCTACCTTGCAGCTCTTGCGATCGAGTTTGGCGCAGAATTCATCACAACGGACGGCGACTTCCGACGATTTCCTGGTCTGTCGGTGAGGCACCCGCTTCAGTAGGGCGACCGCGCAGCCCTGCGCTGGCGCTTCGCGGCCTCGGCGAGACCGCCCGCGACCCCTTCAGCGTCAGCTCCCTGGCGGCGTGAGCGACTGACCGATCACCCGCGCCTCGAGGGTGATCGCGGCGTTGCTCCGGATCGGCTGGAGTATCGAACGCCAGAGCGGTTCCCACCGCACGCTCGCCAGAGACGGCCTTCCCGATTACACCTTCGCTTTCCACGACCGCGAGGAGCTCGGCCCGCGAATGCTCCCCCGGATCGCGAAGGCGGTAATGAACTGAGCCTGGCGGCGTGCGGCGCTTGGGTCTTCTCGGCTGCACACGCTGCCTGGCACGAGTCGTCGGCGACGACGGCGGTTGTACCGGTCCAAATTAGGACTATATTCAGTCCATACCCTATCCAATCGGTGCCAGGATGCGTCTCTCGAAGCAAGTCAAACCGATCAGTTACCTGAAGAGCAATGCTGCGGAAGTGCTGCGCACGCTCAGAGAACGTCGGGAGCCGCTGGTGATCACCCAGAACGGCGAGGCGAAGGCGGTGATCCAGGATCTCGAGTCCTATGAGGAAACGCAGGAGACGCTCGCGCTCCTGAAGATCCTCGCGATGGGCAATCGCGACATCGAAGAAGGAAGAACGTCGCCCCTGGAGGATACGGTAGCCCGCATCCGCGCGAGCCGAAGCTCGGAGGGGTGAAGCAACTCCCCGTTCGACTCACGGCGGGCGCGGAGCGGGACCTCGCGGCGATCCACGGGTACCTCGCCGACGCGGACGGCGAGGCGGCGGCCGATCGGCTCCTGCGGCGGTT
>JBBDRR010000130.1:12018-32337 GCA_040905395.1 Gemmatimonadota bacterium | reverse complement strand
CTTCCGTTCTCCTTGCGACCGGGGGGAGAGCGGAGTAAATTCGAAACGATGGGTTATCGGGGAAATCCCGTTGCGCCCGTGGTGTTCGGATGGTGACCTCGGCTTCTAAAACCGGAGGAACGGATGCGATCGCAACCGCAGAGGCGTCTGGTTCAAGCCCTTGCCGGCATGTCGGCGATGGGTCTTCTCACGATGGTGGGGTGTGCCAGCACGACGGTCGGGACACCCGGGCAGACCGGGAATGCGATGTTGCTGGCGAGCGCGGGCGCGATTCCAGGGCCGGCAGCGGCCGCGCAGGTCGAGGCGCCGACCTGGTACGGCGACGTTCAGCCGATCGTGGCCGAGAACTGCGTCGACTGTCACCAGCCGCAGGGCAAGAACATGGGCGGGATGGTCGCGCCGATGTCGCTGATGACCTACGAGGATGCGAAGCCGTGGGCGCGGGTGATGGCCCTTCGGGTGGAGAGTGGCGAGATGCCGCCGTGGGACGCGCATCCGATGCACAAGGGTACCTTCGTCGGTGAGCGGTACATCGACGACGCCGACCGCCAGAAGATCGTGGAGTGGGCGGAGGCCGGCGCTCCCGAGGGAGATCCCTCGCAGGCGACGGTACAGTTCGCGTCCGCGGGCGAAGGGTACACCGCGAACACCAGCGAGTGGTGGATCGGCGAGCCCGACCTGGTCATGGCGTTCGGGAAGCCGTACGTGGTCCCCGACGAGGCCCGGGACATCAACGTCGGCGTGAACGTCGTCGTCCCCGACTCGCATACGGAGCCGCGCTGGATCAAGGCGTCCGAGATGCGCGCCGGCAGCAAGCACGTGCACCACATCTGCGGCGAGCCGTTCGGCTGTATCGCGCCCGGATGGGATCCTTACGTCTATCCGGACGGATACGCGATGCTTCTCCCCGTGGTCGACGAGCTACGTCTCGGGATGCACTACAATAAGCAGCCCGGCCCCGGAACGGGCTTCGAGGATGTCTCCCGTGCGGCGGTGGTGTTCTACGACGAGGGTGAGGAGATTCGCCACATGGTGCGGCGCACCGCCCTCAGCGTAGGGAACGACTTCGTCATCCCGGCGCACCACCCGGAGTTCAGCATCACGCACGAGCTGGAGTTCGAGGAGGATAGCTACATTCTCTCGTTCACGCCCCACATGCACTACCGTGGCAAGCGGGCCAAGTACGAACTCCTCCATCCGGACGGCCGCCTCGAGCTGCTCCTCTACGTACCGGAGTACGACTTCGAGTGGCAGCGGATGTACGTCTTCGAGGATCCGCCGATCGCACCGGCGGGTTCGAAGCTGCTGTGGACGCCGACGTGGGACAACTCGGCCGACAACAAGTACAACCCGGATCCGACTCGGCACGTGCCGTACGGCGCGCCGACGGAGGACGAGATGGGTAACGGCTGGCTCGACTACACGCCGGTCGCTCCCATCAGCCACATCGTCGGCCGCGACCCGATTCCGCAGGATCTTCTCGAAAAGGTGACGAGTGACCTCGCCGCATCGGCGGAACGTGAGTCGGTGCCCTTGATCGACGGCCAACGCGCCGATCCAGAGCACGTTCACTAGGCAGGGCCGCGCGACGGCGAGACTGGTAACCCGGCCGGCAGAGCTGGGGAGGGCTGGCGTCGGAGCACGATGAGTTGGGATCGATGAGGAAGGCCCCGCCGCGAAATCGCGGTGGGGCCTTCCTGCATCGGTATTTGCTCTGTTCCGCCCTTCGGGTTCGCTGGAGCGTCGTGACCACGGCCGCGGATTCGCGTATCTTGATCGCGGACCTGCTTCCCGCGGGACCCGGCAGACATGTTCCGGGATATCCGCCCATAGGGCTCGAGGCCCGGGCTGGAATGCGCCACGCAAGGAGATGAAGATGACGTTGAAGACCGGACGGACCGCAGCATTAGCAATCGCGGCTACACTTGGAATCCTGCTCGTTGGAGCGGGTTCGGCGGAGGCACAGGATGGCTCCTTCCCCGTCGGGACGCCGCTGGGGGTCACCGTGGAAGGCGAGTTCCGGCCGATGTCGGACAATGTGAAGGTATACGGCGCAGTCGTGAGCGCCGAGAGCTGTTCATACGACCCGGGCCGCGACCTGATCATGGTCGTGAACCGCGGGGTCAATCAGGATCAGGTTCAGAACGACGGGTTCATATCGTTGCTCAACCACGACGGCTCGGTCCATACCGCGAACTGGATCGGGATCAGCCGTGACGGACTCGTACTGAACCAGCCGCTTGGGAGCACGGTCTGGAATGGCCGGCTCTACGTGGCGGATCGGGACGGTGGCACCAGCCCTCAGGATCCCAGCGTCTCCGTGGTCCGCTGGTTCGACATGGGAAGCGGTGCGCCCGGCGGCGAGATCCGCATCGAGGATTCGCCCGGATTCAACGACATCGCGATCGCGTCCGACGGAACGATCTACGCCACGGATACCGGCAACTCCCGCCTGTATCGCATCGGTGCGGACGGTAGCTGGCGTGTGCTTCTGGACGGTGCGCCACTGAACCTTCCGAACGGCGTTGCGATGGACAACGACGGAAACATCGTGGTCGTCAACATCGGCGATGCCAACGTTCTGACCCTCACGCCGACGGCCGGGCTCCTGAGAACGGAGGAGGCGGTTCAGGCGGGGAACGACGGGATCGAAATCATGGCGGACGGCACGAAGTACGTGAGCAGCGTCCGCGAAGGGGGTGTCTCGCGCATCCGGCCGGGACAGCCTGCCGAGCTGATCGCCCGAAACATCCCGAGCGCCGCATCGATGTGCTACGACGCGGGCGCGAACCAGCTGGTGATCCCGATGAACCCGAACAACTCGGTGGCGATCGTGCCGCTGGACTGAGCGGGGATGGCTAGAGGCCGAGCCGCTCCCGCGGCGCCTGGTCCAGCTGCTTCACGAAAAACGCGAGAAAGCGCGCCATGCGCTCCAGCCCGGGGATCGAGATGACTTCGAAAACCTCACCACTCGTGTGGTAGAGCGGGGGTGCCTGCATCAGCGTGACGACGTTTGCCTCGAGCTGCCGATACCCGCCACTCTCGCCGCTCGCCATCGACGACCGCTCGGAGACGAAGTTCGTGCCGTAGCGCTCGACCCCTCGGACGAAGAGGTTCTCGATGAGCGGCGAGTCGTTCGTGACGCCGGCGACGATCGGCGCCTCGCCGACGTCGGCGACGGTCTCCCGGTATCCGTCCGCCGACTCGCTCCGCGCTGGCGTGAGGTTCCGCTGCGCGACGTGCTCGATGTTGACGGCGACGACCGCCCTCCCCGCGAGGTCCGGGTTCATCGTTAGGAAGCTGCGGGGGCCATTGATGCCCGGCGTGTGATGCCCGGCACTGGCCACGAAGACGAGGGTGCGCTCCGGTCGGTTCGCCGGCTGCGCGAAGTGCCGCGCGAGGGCGATGAGCACCGCGAGTCCATCGCCGTTGTCGCCGGCCCCGTCGAACCAGGCGTCGGCATGGGCATTGAGGATTATCGTCTCCTCGCTCCGGCTGCCGGGGATCACGGCAACTCCGTTCTCCGCCGTCATGCCCTCCGCCACACCGGTCTCGAGCTCTAGATGCAGGCGGAGCCGATCGAGCGTTCCGGCGGCCGTCGCCTCCTCGAGGACGTTGAGGAGAAAGTGCCCGTCCCGGCCGCCGAGATTGAAGCAGGGGCCGCCACAGTTGCTGAAGTCCCGGGCCCTTTCGTTGCCGGGCTGTTTCATGACGTTGATCACCGCGACCGCCCCACGGCGCATCAGTTCCTGCGCCCGCGGCACCGTCGGCGAGCGCTCGAAGACCATATGGGCCTGCGGGATCACCTGCTGCACCGCGATCCTTCCGCGAACGTCGACCCCGGTGAGCTCGGCGGGATGCCCGGCGCCGACGAAGACGACCGGCGCGGTGAGCTGACCACCGACGAGCTGGCTCGGCGAGAGCGGCATCGCCGACTCGAGGACTACGTCCGCGCTCCCCCGGCCGAACGCATCGTCACCGAGCAACCGGACTTCCCACGACAGCGGGAGCCACATCGACGCGGCATCGTCCTGCGCAAACCGCTGTACCTCCACATGCTGGATCCCCGCCGCGCGAAACTGGTCGGCGGTCCACTCGACCGTCCGCCTGCTGGACGGGAATCCCGCGACTCGACCCCACAGCTGGCCGCTGCCGATCTCACGATCGGCCCGGCTCTCACGCGAGAAGCCGATGATCGTTTCCAGATCCCGGCTGATCGCGGATCCCTCGAGCTCGCGGAAGCCCTCTTCGCCGGCGGGGACGCGTGCCGGCACCGGTCCCCGGTCACCGATGAGCACCGTCGGCGCGTGTGGAGTCAGCGCAGGCGGGAGGGGGAGCCCGAACCAGGGATCGTTTCCGCCGCTCGACTGCCCGACCAGCGCGACCGGAGACTCCAGAGCCGCTAACGCCGCGACGGTGAAAGCAACGCGAATCCACGGTGAATCGATGGATGCAAGCATCGGCTGGGCTCCTGGACGGGGTCGTCGGGGCGGCTGACGATGGCAAGATTCGTCGTCGTGGCCGCTTCCGCAACGGTGCATGGACGGCGCACGGGGATGAATTCGGGAAGTCTCCACGCGGGTGGACGGCACGGCACGACCGGTCGACCCTCGCCTCGTGCAGTTGCGGCATCGTTATCATCGCGGGCACACGTGTTGCCCCGCTGACGGAGCGACCTCCACCTACGCCTCGGGAAACCCGGATTCAGAAATGCACGCCGAAACACGACGTATCGCGGTCTGTCTCCTGTTGCCGAGCATCGTCGCCTGCGCCGAGGTCGAGACGGACGATGGCGATCACGGGGTGGCCATCGAGGACACCACGCTGACACCCGGCTCGGCGGCGGATTCCGCCATTCTTCCCGAAGCGCCGGCCGTGATCGAGGAGCAGGCGGAGCCCTGAGGCGGCCGTGCCCGTCCGGAGGAGAGGTTCGCCGCCACCATACGTGGGTTGCACGGGGAGCCGCCGGCGCCGGGCGTCGTCGTCGCCGCTGGCCGGCGCGCTCCGGGACCGGCCCGCGGCTGCTGCGGTCGTGCCCTGACGACGAGCTCCCAGGCTCGTGCCTGCTGTTCGGCATCGAGCACCGCTATCGCGGCCGCACGCTCGCTCTGCATGACGGCCCGCAGCTCGTCCATCATCGCTCTACGCTGCTCGCGAAGTGCGGGATCCGGTGGGGTGTCGCGGTCCGGTCGGGCGGTCGACATCCGGGAGCGGAGCTCCTCCCGCCGGGCCTCGGCCGTTCTGGCCAGCTCGGCGAGCTGCACCACCTGCTCGTTCGCGAGGCCGAGCGGCGCGCTATTGGCGAGCAGGAACGCGGCCGGGTTCGCGAGCGGGCCGCCCGCCCCTGCCGCCGGGCCGGCGGGCGTCTGGGCCTGGAGCGGCAGCGCGAGCCCCGCCACGGCGACGATAGCCATCAAAGTTCTACCCGACATATCATCCTTCCTCCTGACTGATGTGTGCAGTCCTTCGTGGGCGCGGTCATCATGGTAGACCCGTGCACTGAGCAGAATGTTAAGTGACGATCGATCCCGGGGTCGAAGCGCCGCGAATCTTTTCGGCCGGTGATGGCGTACGTCGAAGGAGTCACCCGGTCCTCGCCCGCGGGGGACCCGCCGGCTCTCCAGCGAGCTAACTGCCCAATGTCGACATCTGTCCCACAGCGATCGGACGTCTCCTCGGCCATCACCCGCCAGCCGGAAGGCGCGGGGCCCTTCTCCAGACTCCCCGCGAGCCTCTCGCCGGAGCTCTCGCTGCTACACTATTACGCCCTCAGCTCGTTGCTGCTCGGGCCGGCTTTCCTGTTTGCCCTGGTACCGCGCTTCTTCCGCTTCCGGACGATGCGCTACGAAGTGGACGACGAGGGCATAACGATGCGCTGGGGGCTGCTCTTCCGGCGGGAGATCTCGCTCACCTACGCCCGGATCCAGGACATCCACCTGTCCAGCAACTTCGTCGAGCGGTGGCTGGGCCTCGCGCGGATCCAGGTGCAGACGGCGAGCGGCAGCGCGAAGGCCGAGCTGACGATCGAGGGGCTGCCGCACGCCCCTGCGATTCGCGACTTCCTGTACTCCCGGATGCGCGGCGCGAGGGACCTGCATGCGGCGGCCGGACCCGACGGGGCGACTTCCCTCGGAGAGCACGCGCTGGCTGAGTTGACCGAGACGCTCCGCGAGGTGGCCGCCGAGATCCGCGGGCTGAGAGAAGCTCTCCCCGCACGAGAGGAGGCTCCGCATGGCTGAGCGCATCCGGGCGGTCCTCCTGAAGATCCTGCGCGTGCCCGGCGCACCCGATCCACCTTCCGGATCGCGCCAGGTTCGGATCTTCCGGGCGGCACCGAACTACTACCGTTACCGGCTGTCACTCTGGCTCGTCGCGCAGATCGGTGCGCTCGCCGGCCTCGTCTTCGGTTTCCTCGCCATCACCCGGGTTTTTGCCGATGTAGAGATCGTGGGCGCCTGGATCGTCCAGATCGTCGAGATCGGCGCCTGGGCGGTCTTCGTCGCACAGCTCCCGTTCAGCTACGCGCTGCTGCGACTCGACTTCGAGATGCGCTGGTATCTACTCTCCGACAGGAGTCTGCGGATCCGCGAGGGTACCGTGTCGCTGCGCGAGAAGACGATGACCTACGCGAACGTCCAGCAGATCACCGTCCGCCAGAACCCGCTCCAGCGGTTCCTCGGCATCGCCGACGTGCAGGTCCGGAGTGCCGGCGGCGGCGGCAGCGAGCCGAACAAGGGCGGGGGACACGTCGGAGAGTCGATGCACGAGGCGTGGTTCCGCGGCGTCGACGACCCCGAGGAGATTCGCACCGCGATTCGCGAGAGGGTCCGGCAGCACCGGGACGCCGGCCTTGGCGATCCGGACGAAGCGATTCGGGCGCTCCCGCTCGCCGATGGCGACCTCCTGTCCGCGGCCCGAGAGCTCCGCGAGGAAGCTCGACACCTCAGGAGCACGGTCGCATTCCTCTCCGGAGCCGGCCGGTGAGGTGTGATCGTCGACGGAGTGATCCCGGCGTTTCGCGTACGATCGCCCGGCACGCGGTTGACACCCACTCCCGAGAACGGGTATTTTCGAAGATTCGCTCCTGCCCGGCTGGCAGTGCGCCAACTCCCTGTCATTCTCCCATCGTGGGAGGGTCTGCTGACCGATGTTCAAAGATCTAAAAGTTCGACTGCTCGTGATCGCCGCGCTGGCTCTGCTGAGCGGCTGGATCCTCTTCGACCGGGGGATCACGCTGGGTCTAGATCTGCAGGGCGGCACCAACCTGGCCCTCGAGATCCAGGACGAGGCGGGGGCGCTCACCATCGAGCAGCGGGAAGACGCGATCGATCGCGCGCTGACTGTGATCCGTACCCGGGTCGACGAGCTGGGCGTCGCCGAGCCGGTCATCCAGAAGGTGGGCCGCGACAGAATCCAGGTGGAGCTGCCGGGCGCGACGCGGGAGGAGCAGCAGCGCGCCAAGGATGTGATCGAGCGGAGCGCGTTCCTGCAGTTCCAGATCGTGCAGCCGGCGACCGAGCTGGCGACGGTTCTACCGCGAATCGACCGTGCCATCCTCGCCATCGAGGGTGAGCTCCAGGCCGGGCTGGCAGATACGGCCGCGGCAGCGGAGCCTGCCGCACCGGGTCTCGGGCTGTTCGAGTCGGCCGCCGATTCGGTGCCGGCCGACAGCGTTGGAGCCGTCGCCAGCGCCGATACCGCCGCCGGCGACACCGCGCCGACGGAGGAGCCGTCCGCCCAGCCGTTCAGCTCGCGGATCGCGCCCGGCGGGTCGGGTGGGGAAGGCGTCTTCGTCGTCCTGAACGAGGACGTGCCCTACGTGGATCGCGTCCTCGACCGTCCCGAGGTTCAGCAGATCCTGCCGCGAGGGTCGGAGTTGCTCTGGGGCCTCGACCGCGACGCCCAGCTCGCCGGGTTCCGATACCTGTATCTCGTGGACGAGGAACCGCTGATCACGGGCGAACACCTGACGGACGCCCAGGCGCAGCGCGACATGCAGATGGGGCAGCCGATCGTCCTGTTCCAGTTCAACCGCCGCGGCGGCCGGATCTTCGAGCGGGGCACCGGCGCCAACGTCGGCAACCTCATGGCGATCGTGCTCGATGACGAGGTTTTCAGCGCGCCCATCATCCAGTCTCAGATCGGCGATCGCGGGCAGATCGAGATGGCCGGGAGCGGCATCGAGGCGGCAAGCGACCTCGCGCTGGTGCTCCGGGCGGGCGCCCTTCCGGCGCCGATCGAGATCGTCGAGGAGCGGAGCGTCGGGCCGTCGCTGGGACAGGATTCGATCGATCGCGGTCGGATCGCCGCGATCATCGGCCTCGTTCTCGTCGTCCTGATCATGCTCGGCTACTACAAGGTGTCCGGCGCAATGGCCGTCGTGGCGCTCTCCCTGTATGTCCTCTTCGTTCTGGCCGTCCTGGCGGGTCTCGACGCCGCCCTGACGCTGCCGGGGATCGCCGGGATCATCCTCTCGATCGGTATGGCGGTCGACGCGAACGTGCTGATCTTCGAGCGGATCCGAGAGGAGCTCGCCGTCGGACGAACTGCGCGCATCGCGGTGGCCGAGGGCTTCGGTCACGCGCTGTCGGCGATCGTCGACGCGCAGCTCACGACACTGCTGACCGCCTTCGTGCTCTACCAGTTCGGAACGGGTCCTGTTCGCGGCTTCGCGGTGACTCTCGCGATCGGCATCGTGGCCTCCATGTTCAGCGCGATCTTCGTAACGCGCACCTTCTTCATGCTCTACCTGGAGCGCCGCGGCACGGCCCAGGGCGTGAGCATCTGATCGGGAGATTGAGACAGCAGTATGCGAATTTTCGCTGACGCGGACTATCCCTTCCTGGAGTGGCGTCGCAGGGCCTACGTCGTCTCGGCGCTGCTGCTCCTGGCCGGCATCGGGGGGATGATCTTCAACGTGGCTTCTCTCGGTGCCTGGCTGAACTACGGCGTCGACTTCTCCGGCGGCACCATGGTGCAGGTCCGTTTCGAGGAGCAGGTGACGATCGATCAGGTGCGTGCCGTGGATCCGGGCGGCTGGCAGATCACCCGTTTCGGTGAGCCCGAGGAATCGGAGTTCATCATCCGCATGCAGACGTTCGAGGAGAGCCTGGGCGCCGACCCGGCCGAGCAGGTGATCAGCTCGCTGTCGGAGCAGTTCGGTCCCGAGACGTTCCAGGTGGTCCGGACGGAGGCCGTGGGTCCCACAGTCGGCAACGAGCTCCAGACCCGGGCGCTCTACGCCATCCTGATCTCCTTCGTGCTGACGTTGATCTATCTGGCGTTTCGCTTCGAGTGGCGATTCGGGGTCGCGGCGGTCATCGCCACCGCGCACGACATTCTGATCACGCTCGGCTTCATCGCGCTACTGCGGATGGAGATCTCCGTCGCGACGGTCGCCGCGTTCCTGACGATCGTCGGTTATTCGCTGAACGATACGATCGTCGTGTTCGATCGCGTCCGCGAGAATCTCGCGAACCGGAAGCGGGGCGTGGAATACGCCGACATCATCGACCGGTCGATCAACGAGACGCTGCCGCGAACCGTGCTCACCTCAGGCACGACACTGGCAACGCTCGGATCGCTCTATCTCTTCGGTGGTGCCGTGATCCGCGACTTCGCCCTGGTGTTGATCATGGGTATCGCGATCGGTACTTTCTCGTCCATCTTCGTCGCCTCTCCCGCGCTCGCCGCGATCGAGCGCAAGTGGCCGAGGGCGGCGACCCGACCGCGCGCCGGATCGGGGGCGAAGCGGAAGCGGGAACCGGCGAGTGTCTGATCCCGCCGAAGGGGGGATGTCCGAACCGCCGCGACTCGTTCGCGGCGGTTTTTTTATCCTCGACCGGCGAGCGAACCTGGAGTGCACCCGATGGTCGTCGACACACACGCGCACCTGACGAACGAGAAGCTGTCCGCGGATGCGCACGCCGTGGTGGAGCGTGCCCGTACCGCGGGCGTCGAGTGGATCGTCACCATCGCCTCGAACCTCGAGGATAGCCGCCGTACGATCGAGACGGCGGAGGTCCACGACGAGGTGTACGCGACCGTCGGCATTCATCCGCACGACGCCGATTCGGTGGGGCCGGGAAGCTTCGAGGCGCTGCGGGAGCTCGCCGCGCACCCGAGGGTCGTCGGCATCGGCGAGACGGGCCTCGACTTCCACTACGACAACTCGCCCCGGAGAGAGCAGCGGGATTCCTTCCGGCGCCACCTCCAACTGGCGGCCGACCTGGAGCTCCCCATCGTCGTGCACGCCCGCGACGCGGACGACGAGGTGCGGGAGCTGATCCAGGAGGTCGGCTGGGGCCGGGGCGTTCTGCACTGCTTCAGCGGCGGAGTCGCACTCCTGGACTCGGCGCTGGATCTCGGCTGGTACATCTCCTTCGCGGGCATGATCACCTTCCCGAACTGGGAGGGGGGCGATCTTCTGCGCCGAGTCCCGCTCGACCGGCTGCTGGTGGAGACGGACAGCCCATATCTTTCGCCGGTTCCACACCGCGGAAAGCATAACGAGCCCGCTAACGTTCGCCTGATCGCCGAGCGCGCCGCGGAAGTGCGCGGCGAGGATCGCGCCCTTGTCATGAGGGCAACCGTAGCCAACGCGCATACCTTCTACGGCGTGGAGTCCTCCGCCTGAAGCGGCCGCGACTCTGGACTTCAACCAGGCCGACATGTCTCGTCGCATCCGCATCCTTCCGGATCAGCTCGCGAACCAGATCGCCGCCGGCGAGGTGGTGGAACGGCCCGCATCCGTCGTGAAGGAGCTCGTCGAGAACTCCCTCGACGCGGGAGCCACCCGCATCACCATATCGGTCCGGAATGGTGGGAAGACGGAGATCAGGGTCGCGGACGATGGTGGCGGGATGGGGCGGGAGGATGCGCTCTTGTCGCTCGACCGGCACGCGACGAGCAAGATCGAGCGGGCGGAGGATCTGACATCGGTACGTACGCTGGGCTTCCGGGGTGAGGCGCTGCCTTCGATCGCGTCCGTCTCCCGCATGGTGGTCGAAACAGCCGAGCGCGATGGTGACGGGACGCGGCTGCTGGTCAAGGGAGGGCAGCTTACCGGCGTCGAAGCGTGCTCCCGACGCGTCGGCACGACGATTCAGGTGCGCAGCCTCTTCTTCAACACGCCTGCCCGAGCGAAATTCCTCCGCTCCACCGGCGCGGAAACCCGCGCGATCAGCGAGGTCGTCACCGTTCTCGCTCTCGCGCATCCGGAGACCGGGTTCACGCTGGAATCGAACGATCGGGTGCTGCTCGACACCCCTCCGGCGGCGCAGCTCCAGACGCGGATCGCCGACATCTGGGGAACCGACGCGGGTGCCGAGCTGATCCCGGTCGCCAGCCGGGGGCCGCGAGGTACCATCACCGGGCTCGTCGAACGACCGCATGCCGCGACGACGGGCGGACGGCGCGCCTACCTCTTCGTCAATGGCCGTTCCTTCGGGGATCGATACCTCGTCCGTGCCGTCGACCGGGGCTACCATACGACGATTCCCCCCGGCGTGCGCCCGTCGTTCTTCCTCTTCCTCGACGTACCGGACGGAGAAGTGGACGTGAACGTCCACCCGGCGAAGGCGGAAGTGCGCTTCCGGCACCACGCCGGCGTGGAGGAGGCGATCGAGGGGGCGGTGCGGACAGCCCTGCAGCCACTGGAGAGCACCCCGGCGATCGGCGTCCGGGGGACGACGGAGGCTGCGTCGACGGACCCACGCTCCGGCGGCCCCGGTTTCAATGGTGGATCTCCCGCGGCCGGCGCCGCAGATCACCCGATCGCCTCGCCGGATCAGATGAGCCTCTTCGTAGCCGGCCGGAAGGAGACCGGTGGCGAGGATGGCGGCGAAGGAGTAGAGGACCCGCGCGGCGAGCTGCTGCGGCCGGTGATGTGGCAGGTGCACAACACGTATATCTTCGCGGAGACACGCGAGGGCCTCGTCATCGTCGACCAGCATGCCGCGCACGAGCGGGTGCTCTACGAGGAGCTGATGCGGGAGTGGGACCGGCCGGAAGAGCGAGCCGGGCAGCGGCTCCTCTTTCCGCTGACGATCCGGCTGAGCCGCGCAGAGCTCGACCTCATCGAACAGCTGGGCTCCCTCTTCTCGCGCGTCGGCTTCGAGCTGGAGGAGTTCGGCGGCCGCGCGATCATCGTGCACTCGGTGCCCAACCCGCATCCGTACTTCGATGCCGAACGCTGTCTGCGCGACATGATCCGTGAGCTCACCGAGGGGTCGGAGCTGGTGGACTCGGCGCGCAACCAGCACCAGCGCCTCGCCCTCTCGTTCGCCTGTAAGGCGGCGATCAAGGCCGGTCAGACGCTCGCGGACCGCGAGATCGCGGAGCTCTTCGACCAGCTCTTCGCGACCGAGCTCCCCTTCCACGATGTCCACGGGCGCCCGACCGTCGTCCAGCTTTCGATGGCCGAGCTGCACAATCGCTTCCGACGAAGCGGGTGACGGTGTCCCGACCGGTGGTCGCGATCGTCGGCCCCACGGCTTCCGGCAAGACCGCGCTGTCGATCGAAGTCGCCGTCGAACTACCCGGCGAGATCGTCTCGATGGATTCGCGCCAGGTGTACCGGAAGATGGATATCGGTACGGCCAAGGCGACGGCCGCACAACGGGCCGCAGTAACGCACCACGGTCTCGATCTGGTGGACCCCGACGAGCGGTTCAACGCCGGCCGCTTCGCCCGCTTCGCGCGCGCCTGCATCGACGAGATCCGCGGCCGCGGCAGGAGCCCCGTGCTGGTCGGGGGGACCGGCTTCTTTCTGCGGGCGCTCACGCATCCGATCTTTCAGGAGCCACCGCTCGATGCCGACCGGCGGCGGCGCCTGTCGGAGTATCTCGAGGCAATCGACGCCGACGAGCTGCACCGCTGGGTCGGAGCGCTCGACCCGGTCACAGCGGAAAAGCTACGAGCGTGGGGCGGACGACAGCGGCTCATCCGCGCGCTCGAGCTGCCACTCCTCACTGGCCGGCCACTCTCCTGGTGGCACGAGAACGCGCCGCCGGAGGCCCCGCCGATCGAACCGCTCGTCTTCGTCCTCGATCTGCCCCGAGACCGGCTCTACCGCGCGATCGACGCCCGGGTGGACGATATGGTCGGCGATGGGCTGCTGGAGGAGGTGGCCGGACTGCTGCACGCAGGCTACGACGCGGGCGCCCCGGCGATGAACGCGACCGGCTACGTCGAGCTGATCCCGCACCTGAGAGGGGAGGTACCGCTGGAGGACGCTCTCGCCGCGATCCGCAAGAACACGCGGGCCTACGCGCGACGACAGCTCACCTGGCTTCGCCACCAGCTCCCCCGCGGCGCCGTCTGGCTCGACGCCACGAAGCCGCGAGAGCAGCTGGTGGCAGAGATCGTGAAGCGGGTACGTGATGTCGGATCGCCGTCGTGACTGCCGCGGCCCGTGTCGTGAATGCCGCGGCCCGGAGCAGCCGTCCGCGAGCTGCCCGTCGCCACAACGCCCGAACGAATAACGACCACCGGTCAACGGAAAGCGTCCATTGAAAATCGGCATCACCTGCTACCCCACGTACGGTGGCTCCGGCGCGATCGCCACGGAGCTCGGCATGGAGCTGGCCAAGCGCGGGCACGAGGTGCACTTCATCACCTATGCGCACCCGTTTCGGCTGCCCCGCTTCATGGAGGGTGTTTTCTTCCATGAGGTGGAGGTGCTCCGCTACCCTCTCTTCGACCACTCGCCGTATCCGCTGGCGCTGGCGGCGATGATGCACGAGGTGACGCTGCGGGAGAAGCTGGATGTCCTGCACGTCCACTACGCGATTCCGCACGCGACTTCGGCGTGGATCGCGAAGGAGATGCTCGGCCCGGAGCACCGGATCAAGATCATCACGACGCTGCACGGAACCGACATCACGCTGGTCGGGCAGGAGCGCTCGTTCGAGGAGATCACGCGCTTCTCCATCGCCCGTTCCGATGGCCTCACCGCGGTCTCCGACTACCTGAAGGAGGAGACGGTCGCGCACTTCGACGTCGCACCTGAGCGGATCGAGGTGATCCCAAACTTCGTGGACGTGGCGACGTACGACCGTTCCCGCTATCCGTGCCACAAGGGATTCCTCGCCGCACCCGGCGAGAAGGTGGTGATGCACATCTCCAACTTCCGCTCGGTAAAGCGGGTCCGGGACGTGGTGAGGATCTTCGCACGAATCCGTCAGGAGGTCCCGGCGCGGCTGATCCTCGTGGGAGATGGGCCTGACCGTCCCGAGGCGTCGGACGAGGCAAAGTCGCTCGGGCTGGACAAGCATGTCCTCTTCCTCGGGAAACAGGATTCGGTGGCGGAGATCCTCGCCTGCGCGGACCTCTTCCTCCTCCCGTCCGACTCCGAGTCGTTCGGGCTGAGCGCCCTCGAGGCGATGGCCTCGGGCGTCCCGGTGGTCGCTACGCGCGCCGGCGGTCTCGTCGAGGTTGTGACCGAGGACGCGGGGTTCCTCGGGAGTATCGGCGATGTCGAGGCGATGGGCGCCGCCGGGGCAAGCATTCTGCGTGACCCGGCGACCTGGTCCCGAGTCAGCACGGCCGCCCGCGAGGCCGCGGAGCGCTACCGTGTCGAGCGGGTCGTCCCGCTGTATGAACGATTCTACGAAAAGGTGCTGATGCAGGACGGCGCGGTGGGTGGAGCGGGGCAGGCGATCGGTGGCGAGGCACCGGCATGACGTGGTGGGAGGCGCTCCTCCTCGGAGCCGTTCAGGGGCTGACCGAGTTCTTTCCGGTCTCCAGCTCGGGTCATCTGGTACTGGGCCAGGATGTGCTCGGGCTAGAAGTGCCGGGCATCATCTTCGACGTCGTTGTGCACCTGGCGACGCTGATCTCGGTTCTGGTCGTCTACCGAGCGAAGATCGCGGGGTTGATCCGCGGCATGTTCACCGGCGGCGAGGAGAGTAGCTGGCGCTATATCCTCAAGATCGTCGCGGCGACGATTCCGGCGGTGATCGTCGGATTCACGCTCCAGGACTACTTCGAGGCCCGCTTCGACGACCCGATCTTCGCCGCCACCATGATCCTGGTGACCGGCGCCGTGGTCTGGAGCACCCGCTGGGCCACGGAGACCCGACGGTTCGGGATCATGGAGCTCGTACCGCTCGTCGTCGCGGCGGGCATGTCGCTCCTCGCGGGGACGATCATCCCGTTCCTGGGAGTGCTCGCGCTGGAGGCGGTGATCATGACGATCGCCCGAACCACGGCGCCCACCGAGGTAAGCCGGCTCGAGCCGACCTGGAGCGGTGCCGTGCTCATGGGCACCGCGCAGGCGGTCGCCATCTTCCCGGGCATCTCGCGTTCTGGCAGCACCGTGGTCGCGGGGCTCTGGCGGCGCATCGATCCTGTCGCCGCGGCGGAGTTCTCCTTCCTCATGTCGATTCCCGCGATCCTCGGCGCGGCCGTCCTCCAGGTACCCGATGCACTCGGAGCCGACCTCGGCGTCTCGACGACCGCGCTCGTCGCGGGCTTCATCGCCGCCGCGCTGAGCGGCGTTCTCGCGATACGTTTCTTCGTCGCTCTCCTCCGGCGCCAGAATTTCTACGTCTTCGCCTACTACTGCTGGGCCGCCGCCGGCCTCTTTCTCCTCTTCAACGTCTGATGACGCACGAGCAGGCGCTCGCCGCGCTGATCCGCCTCGCCCTCGCGGAGGACGTGGGTGAGGGGGACTGGACGACGATCTGGACCGTGCCCGCGCATCGCAGTGTGGAGGCCACGATCGTGGCCAAGGCAGACGGAGTGCTCGCCGGCATCGACGCGGGGCACGAGACGTTCCGGACGCTCGACCCAGCGGTCGCGTTCGCCGCCGAGGCCGCCGACGGCGAGGCGATCCGCTCCGGCCAGACCGTCGCGCGGCTCAGCGGGTCCGCGCGGTCGATCCTCACCGGCGAACGGGTGGCGCTGAATCTCCTGCAGAGGCTCTCCGGCGTCGCGACGCATACCCGCGCCTACGTCGAAGCGATCGCCGGCACGGGAGCCCGCGTCCTCGACACCCGCAAGACGACCCCGGGCCTGCGCTGGCTCGAAAAGCAGGCGGTGACAGCCGGCGGCGGTGTGAACCACCGCTTCGGACTCTACGACATGGTGCTCATCAAGGAGAATCACATTCGCTCCGCCGGTGGTATCACCGCCGCCGTCGAGGCGGTCGCGGCGCGGAATAAATCGCGCCTCCTACTCGAAGTCGAGACGACGAACCTGGAAGAGGTAGCCGAAGCGCTCGCTGTCGGCGTGGACCGGATCCTCTTCGACAACATGCCGAGGGAGCGGCTCCGGGAGGCGGTGCAACTGGTACGCGATCGTGCCCCGAGCACCGAGACCGAGGCGTCGGGCGGCGTTTCCCTTGCCACGATTCGTGGGATCGCGGAAACGGGGGTAGACTACATCTCGGTCGGTGCGCTCACCCACTCTGCCCCCGCGCTGGACCTGTCGCTTCTCGTCGACGTCGACGGCGGTTGAGCGGACCCGGGGCGACGCGAGACGACCCCCCGCCGGCGGAGACGATCGAGACTCCGTTGGACCACTGGGAAGGGTGCTCCGCCCGTGAGCTCGCGAATGCCTGGGGAGCGCCCGAGATCCACCTCTTTGCGACGGTCGGATCCACGAACGACGTCGTGCGGCGACTCGGAGAGGCCGGACGGCCCGACGGTACCATCGTGCTCGCGGAAGAGCAGCGGGCCGGGCGGGGAAGGGTCGGACGTAGCTGGTCGTCGACGGCTGGCCTGGGTCTCTGGCTTTCCCATCTGCACCGCCCGTCGACCGGGGAGGATGTCGGCCCTCTCCCGCTCCGCGTGGCCCTGGCCGTGGCGGCCGCCCTCGACCCCTGGTGCGAGTCGGATCGCGTCGGCATCAAGTGGCCGAACGACCTGCTCATCCGCGGAAGAAAGATCGGAGGCATCCTCTGCGAGGGCACGTGGGACCGCGGGGAGCTGCGGTACGTCGTCATCGGGATCGGCCTCAACCTGCTGCACTCCACGGATGACTTTCCACCCGAGATCCGCGCGGAGGCCACCTCGCTTCGGCTCGCGACCGGGCGGCCCATCGGCCGCTTCGAGGTGGCGTCCGAAGTGGTTCGAAGACTCTTCGGAGAATTGTCGACTACGTCCGCTGCCGGGGCTCTGCCACGCGATCTCGGTGGCCGCGACGTGCTCCGGGGGCGGAGCATCGAAGTTTTCGAGCCGGAGACGGGGCGACTGCTCGTTTCCGGCGTCGCCGCTGGGGTCTCAGCCGAAGGAGCGCTGCTGGTGAACACGGAAAGCGACCTCGTGGAGGTGCGCAGCGGAACGGTGCGTCTCGCGAAAGGGCGTCCGTGAACGCGATCGGAACGCCCCAACGACGTGATCCGCGAAGCGTGAGCCGAAGCCGCCGACTCGGCTACGCACTCCTTCCAGGGGACGCCTATTCGTATCTCCTGCACCTGCGGCCGCGCGAATGGCCGATCGTAGCGGCGCACGCGCTCTTCGGGTATCTGATCGCGATCCCGGCCGCCCCTGGCGTGCTCGACCGCTGGCCGGTGGCGATCTTCGGAGTCGCCGTCTTCGTCATCCTGCTCAACGGGGGCACCCTCGCCATCAACTCCGCCTTCGACCGGGACGAAGGGGACGTCGGCTATCTCGACGCCCCGCCCCCGCCGCCGCGCCATCTCTTCGCGTTCGGCATGGGGCTGATGGTGATCGGACAGCTCGTCGCGGTTCTCGCGCTACCTGCTCCGTTCGCGCTCGTGTATGCCGGTTGCGTCGTCCTTTCGATCCTCTATTCGGTACCGCCCTTTCGCTGGAAGGCAGTCGCGGGGCTCGACCTCGCGATCAACGCGGCCGGCTTCGGCACCCTTACCGCACTGGCCGGGTGGACGCTCGCCGGCATCCCGACCCCGACCTGGGCGGTTCTCGTGCTCCTCGCATTCGGGCCGCTCTTCGCCGCTCTCTATCCATTGACCCAGTTCTATCAGTACGACGAGGATCGCGCCCGCGGCGACCGGACTCTGGCTCTGGTGCTCGGTATGCGCACCTCGCTCTTATTCGCCATCGCGATGGCGGTCCTCGCGTTCACTCTCCTGATCGCCGGCCTGCGCGCGGCGCCGGATCCCTCGCTCTGGTGGCTGGCCTTCTTGCCGGCGGCCGTTTGGTTACGCCTTCTCTTGCGGTGGCTCCGCCGCTACCCGAGCATGTCGCCGGACGAGCACAAGCAGGGTATGTACTCCGCGCTCCAGGCGTGGGCCCTGACGAACGCGGCGGTGCTGGTGGCGGCGCTCGGGCCGATGCTCGCGCGCTGACGGCTCCCTCGCGTCGATCCGTTCCGAACTATATCGAGAACTCCGTAGTGACCAGATGACGCTCCACATCGCAGGCGATCTCGCCGTTCCGGGTGACAAATCGCTGACACACAGAGCCCTGATGCTCGCCGCCGCCGCCCGCGGCGAGAGCCGGCTGCGCGGTCTGCTGCCGGGCGACGACTGCCGCAGCACGGCCGCCGTGCTCCGGGCGCTCGGCGTTCTGATACCCGAGCTTCCGAGCGCCGGAGAGACGGTGCACGTGTCATCGGCGGGTCTCGCGGCCTGGAGAGCGCCCTCGGACGCCCTCGACTGTGGCAACAGCGGCACGACGGCGAGGCTGATGATGGGACTGCTCGCCGGCCATTCCTTCTGCTCCACCCTGACGGGCGACGCGTCGCTCCGGTCCCGGCCGATGCGCCGCATCACCGACCCGCTGAGCCTGATGGGCGCCCGAGCGATCGAGCTCGAGCAGCCCGACCGCCTTCCCCTCCGGCTCTGCGGCGGGGCGCTGCGAGGAATCGACTATCTGTCGCCGAAGGGGAGCGCACAGATAAAGAGCGCGGTGCTCCTCGCAGGGGTCTCAGGCGGGGTCGACGTGTCGGTGCTCGAGCCGATACGCTCGCGCGACCACTCCGAGCGCATGCTCCAGTCGCTGGGGGTCGATCTGGTGGAGGAGGCGCGCGACGGCGGCTGGTTCGTCGCGATGCGCGCGCCCGGGTCGGACCTGCCGCCGCTGGAGATGGACGTTCCCGGCGACCCTTCCTCCGCGGCCTTCCTGATCGCCCTCGCGATGCTCGCAACCTCGGGCGAGGTACGGGTCAGGGGCGTGGGGCTGAATCCCACCCGCACTGGATTCTTCGAGGCCGTGCGGCGGATGGGCGGAATGGTGCAGACGGAGAATGAACGCGCGAGCGGAGGCGAGCCGATCGGCGACATCGTCGCGCGTCCCTCCAATCTCCGGGGCATCGAGATCGAGCGCGACGAGGTCCCAGCGCTGATCGACGAGATCCCGATCCTCGCGTGCCTGGCCGCGCGCGCCGAGGGAGAGACGCGCATCACCGGCGCCGAGGAGCTGCGGGCGAAGGAGAGTGACCGGATCACCGCGATCGTAGAGAACCTGCGCGGGCTGGGAGCCGAGGCGGAAGAGCTGCCGGACGGGCTGGTCGTCCGCGGCTCGGACCGCCCTCTACGCGGCAGCGTCGGAGCGGCGCACGACCATCGGATCGCCATGGCGTTCGGCGTGCTGGGGGCGCTTCCGGGAAACGATGTCGAGGTGGATACGCCCGAGGTCGTCGACGTCTCCTTTCCCGGCTTCTGGCAGGTGATCGCCAGGATCACCGGCGCCGGAAGCGGAGCAGGATGACCGGCATCCGGCCCATCGTGATCGCTCTGGACGGACCGGCTGCGTCCGGCAAGAGCAGCACGGCGCAAGCCGTCGCGGCCGAGCTCGGGTTCCGATATCTCGATTCGGGTGCCTTCTATCGCACGATCACCCTCGCCGCCCTGGATCAGGGGATTCCGGCCGAGGAGTGGCCGGACCTCTCCAGAGAGCTCCTCAACGACCTCAGCGTCGGCTCCGAGCCCAGCGGGTCGGGCTACACGCTCTCGATCGACGGCGTACCGGTCGGCGACCGGATTCGCGCACCCGAAGTCAACGCCCACGTCGCCAGGATGGCCGCGGTGCCCGCCGTCCGCCACTGGCTCCTCGAGGCGCTGCGCGAGGCCGGCCGGGACGGCGGTCTCGTCGCGGACGGCCGCGACATCGGCACCGTGGTGTTTCCCGATGCCGAGCTGAAGGTCTTCCTCGTCTGCGATCCCGAGGAGCGCGCGCTCAGGAGGCTGCGACAGCAGGGGCAGGCCGATCCCGACCAGGCCGCGATCCGGGCAGAGGCAGGGCGCCTCGTCGAGCGCGACCGGCAGGACGAGTCCCGCGAGGCCGCCCCGCTCCTGCGCGCGCCCGACGCGGTGATGCTCGATACCACCGGCCTCTCCTTCGACGCCCAGGTCCGCGCCATTACCCGCCTCGCGCACGCCCGGGCAGGCGC
>JBBDRR010000130.1:9399-11918 GCA_040905395.1 Gemmatimonadota bacterium | reverse complement strand
CGCCCGGGCAGGCGCTTGACGCTTTGCGGGAGCGCCGGTACATTTCTCTGCTTCCCGGGCTCCATAGCCCCGCGTTTTCCGTTAACCCAAACCCCTGCCGGGACGCGCGCTGCGCCCCTGCGCCACGGAAGGTAACAACCCTCACATGGTCGATCAGAACACCCAGGATCAGAACCCCATCGCCGAACTCGAGTCGCAGGACGGGGACGGAGGCGTCGCGGTCGCCGAGGAGCTGACGCAGGACCAGGTCGCTCAGCGGGCCCGTGAAGTCAACATCCGCGCCGACCTCTTCGACGAGGACGAGTACGACCTCGAAGAATACGAGGCAATGCTCGAGATGTACGAAGACACCCTCACGAACATCGAGGAGGGTGAGATCGTCACGGCCAGGGTTCTCCGCGTCACCGATAAGGTTGTCATCCTGGATGTCGGCTTCAAGAGCGAGGGTTCGGTCGCGCTCGACGAGTTCAAGGACCCCGAATCGCTCGGCGAGGGCGACGAGGTCGAAGTCTACCTCGAGAATCTCGAGGACGAGGACGGTATCGTCGTCCTGTCCAAGAAGAAGGCCGACTTCCTCCGGGTCTGGGAGAAGATCCGCGAAGCGTACGAGAACGAGACGCCGGTCCCGGGTGTGCTCACGCGCAAGATCAAGGGCGGCGTCACAGTCGACCTGATGGGCGTCGACGCATTCCTGCCGGGCTCGCAGATCGCCCTCCGCCGGGTCCCGAACATCGAGGACCTGATCGGCGAGACCTACGACTTCAAGATCATCAAGCTCAACAAGCGGCGCCGGAACATCGTGGTTTCCCGCCGCGTGCTGCTCGAAGCGGAGCGCGAAGTCAAGCGCGAGACTCTGAAGAAGGAGCTCGAGGTCGGGCAGGTCCGACGCGGCGTCGTGAAGAACATCACCGACTTCGGTGCCTTCATCGATCTCGGCGGTATGGACGGACTGCTGCACATCACCGACATGAGCTGGGGCCGCGTCGGCCATCCGAGCGAGGTCGTCGCCATCGGCGCCGAGCTCGACGTGAAGGTCCTCGACATCGACTGGGACCGCGAACGTCTCTCGCTCGGCCTCAAGCAGCTCCAGCCCTACCCGTGGACGGATGTCGACAAGAAGTATCCGGTCGGCTCCCGTGTCCGCGGCCGGGTGGTCTCCATCACGAACTACGGCGCGTTCATCGAGCTGGAGAAGGGCGTCGAAGGCCTCGTGCACATCTCCGAGATGAGCTGGACGCGCAACGTCCGGCACCCGAGCAAGATCGTCTCGCTGGGTGACGAGGTCGAAGCGGTCGTGCTCAAGGTCGACCCGAACGAGGAGAAGATCTCGCTCGGCATGAAGCAGATCGAGGAGGATCCGTGGCACGCGCTGCCGGAGAAGTACCCGATCGGCACGCGGATGGTCGGCAAGGTCCGGAACCTCACCTCCTTCGGCGCCTTCGTGGAGATCGAGCCGGGCATCGACGGGCTCGTCCACATCTCGGACATGAGCTGGACGAAGCGGATCCAGCATCCGTCGGAGGTCGTTCGCAAGGGAGACGACGCCGAAGTCGTCATCCTCGGCGTCGACGCGGAGAACAAGCGCATCTCGCTCGGCCTGAAGCAGACGCAGGACGACCCGTGGTCCGAGATCGCTCAGAACTTCACCGTCGGCCGTCAGATCAACGGCACGATCTCCCGCTTGCAGGACAAGGGCGTGGCGGTCGATCTCGGCGACGACATCGAGGGCTTCGTGCCGCTCTCGCAGCTCGGCGTCGCCGGGCTCCAGAACCCGGCCGACCTGTTCGCCGAGGGCGACGACCTCGAGATGGAGGTGACGGAGGTCGATCCTGAGAACCGGCGCATCGTGCTCAACACGACCCGCGTCCCGAAGCTCGAAGAGGGCGCGGTGATTCAGCCGCGGGCGGGCGCCGCCGAGCAGGAGAGCGAGAGTGAGAGTGAGACCGTAGAGGCCGCTGGCGAGAGCGCTGTGGACGCCGCCGCCGTCGAGACGCAGGACCCGGTCGCCGCGGCGATCGCCGAAGCCGACGTACAGTCGGAGCCCCCGACCGTAGAGGCCGGCGCGTCCGAGGAGGAGATCCAGGCGCTCGCCGGCGATGCGGAGGCTCAGACCGCGCCGGAGGCCAAGGCGGCGGCAGCGAAGGCCGAAGTCGAGCCGGAAGCAGAGGCTGACGTCGAGGCCGAGGCACCGGAGACGAAGGCCGAAGTCGAGCCGGAAGCAGAGGCTGAGGTCGAGGCCGAGGCACCGGAGGCGAAGGCCGAAGTCGAGCCGGAAGCAGAGGCTGAGGTCGAGGCCAAGGCACCGGAGGCGAAGGCCGAAGTCGAGCCGGAAGCAGAGGCCGGGGTCGAGGCCGAGAAGAAGCCGAAGTCGAAGAGCAAGGCGAAGGCGAAGGCCGAGACCACCGCAGAGGCTGAGGACGAGGCTGTCGCGGAAGCCGAGGTCGAGACGGAGGCGGCGGACGAGGCATAATCCGACGGCTGCTTCAAGTGTCGGGAGGGGGGGGGGGGGGGGGGGGGGG
>JBBDRR010000130.1:0-9389 GCA_040905395.1 Gemmatimonadota bacterium | reverse complement strand
GATCGCCACGCACCCCCTTTGCTATGATAGAGGAGATCGCCGCGAGTGCGGCATCTCCCGCGAGCCCCTATCTTGCTTGCCGCGCCAACCAGACGGGGTGATGCGATGGGTTGCGGTGCGGATCCCTCGCACAGCTCGGGATGACACACGACAACGTACGGACGTTCGCATGCGAGAGAAGCTCGAGCAGCTCGATGAGCTCCGGCGCCAGGCCGAGCTGGGTGGAGGACAGAAACGTGTAGAGGCTCAGCACGCGCGGGGCAAGCTGACGGCTCGCGAGCGTCTCGACGTGTTGCTCGACGAGGGCTCCTTCGTCGAGCTCGACCGCTTCGTCGTCCACCGGGCCACGGACTTCGGCCTTGCTGAGGAGAAGTACCTCGGCGACGGCGTCGTGACCGGCTACGGCGCGATCGACGGCCGGCTCGTCTACGTCTTCTCCCAGGACTTCACCGTGTTCGGTGGTTCGCTCTCCGAGGCGCATGCGGAGAAGATCGTCAAGATCATGGACCTGGCCCTCAAGAACGGTGCTCCGGTCATCGGCCTGAACGACTCCGGCGGAGCCCGCATCCAGGAGGGCGTGGTCTCGCTCGGCGGCTACGCCGACATCTTCCTGCGCAACACGCTCGCCTCCGGGGTGGTGCCGCAGATCTCAGCCGTGCTCGGGCCCTGTGCCGGTGGCGCGGTCTACTCTCCCGCCATCACCGACTTCATCTACATGGTGCAGGGGACGAGTTACATGTTCGTCACCGGCCCGAACGTGGTGAAGACCGTCACCCACGAGGACGTGACGATGGAGGAGCTCGGCGGCGCCGCGACCCACGCGTCGAAATCGGGCGTCGCGCACTTCGCCTGCAGCACGGAGGTGGATTGCCTGCAGCGCATCCGGCAGCTCTTCCACTACATACCGCAGAACAACAAGGAAGCGGCCCCTCGCAGGGAGACCGACGACCCCTTCGATCGGGCCGACGATGCGCTTCTGGATGTCGTTCCGGGGAACGCCAACAAGCCGTACGACATGCACGACGTCATCCGACGCGTCGTCGACGACGGTGACTTCTACGAAGTGCACGCGGATTACGCGCAGAACCTTCTCGTCGGCTTTGCGCATGCAGGCGGGCATTCGATCGGAATCGTCGCCAATCAGCCGGCGGTGCTGGCCGGAGTGCTCGACATCGACGCATCGCTCAAGGGCGCACGCTTCGTCCGCTTCTGCGACGCCTTCAACATCCCGCTGCTCACCTTCGAGGACGTGCCTGGATTCCTGCCCGGAGTCGGACAGGAGCACGGCGGGATCATCAAGCACGGCGCAAAGCTGCTCTACGCCTACTGCGAGGCCACCGTGCCGAAGGTGACGATCATCACGCGGAAGGCGTACGGGGGTGCGTACGACGTCATGAGCTCGAAGCACATCCGCGGCGACATCAGCTACGCCTGGCCGACGGCCGAGATTGCGGTGATGGGGGCCAAGGGCGCCGTCGAGATTCTGTACCGCCGCGAGATCGCCGCCGCCGACGACCCGACGAAGCGTTCCGCCGAGCTGCAGGAGCAGTACGCCGACCGATTCGCCAACCCCTATGCCGCCGCCGCGCGCGGCTACGTAGACGACGTCATCGACCCTCGCGAAACCCGCGCTCGCGTGATCAGCGCCTTCGACATGCTGCAGAACAAGCGGGACGAGAACCCGCCGAAGAAGCATGGGAATATTCCGTTATAGGATTCGGCATTCAGGATTCGGGATTCAGGGGTTGGAGTCCTCGGTGATCGATGCGTCCTTCGAGACCATCCTTCAAGCGATCTAGATGATTACGAGCTACCGCGACCTTGAGGTGTGGCAGAAGGCAATGGACCTGGCAGAGGAATGCTACCACGCGACCGGTGGCTTTCCGAAGGAGGAGATATATGGGCTCACCTCGCAGATTCGCCGGGCGGCAACTTCCGTCGCCGCCAACATAGCCGAAGGGCGTGGCCGCCGGTCTACCCGCGACTTTCTGCGCTTCCTCGGAATAGCATACGGCTCACTGCTGGAACTGGAGACGCACGTCCTTCTGGCCGAGCGTCTCGACCTCTGTGACGCTAAAATCGCCGAGTCGCTGCTCGATCGATCGGGTGAAGTCGGTAGAATGCTAAATGGTCTTCGTTCGTCACTCGCGACGAAGGTACGATCTCGAGCTGAGCATTCCAGTCCGACCACACACCCCTGAATCCCGAATCCTGAATCCCGAATCCTGTTGTTCACCTCCATCCTCATTGCCAACCGTGGCGAGATCGCTCTCCGCGTCATCCGGGCCGCCCGCGAGCTCGGGGTGCGTTCGGTAGCGGTCTACTCGGAGGCCGACCGGCTGGCGCCGCACGTGCTGGCGGCGGACGAGGCGCATCCGATCGGGCCGGCCCCGTCCGCCGAGAGCTACCTCAGGGGCGACCGCATCATCGAGGTGGCGAAGACGGCGCGGGTGGAGGCGATCCACCCGGGCTACGGCTTCCTCTCGGAACGCGCGTCCTTCATCCGCCAGGTTCGTGAGGCGGGGCTCACCTTCGTCGGTCCGTCTGCGAACGCCGTCGACGCGATGGGTGACAAGACGGCGGCGCGGCGGCGGATGATCGAGGCCGGGGTGCCGGTCGTCCCCGGAACGACCGAGCCCCTCTCGGACGCGGCGGACGCCCGCCGAATGGCGGGGGAGATCGGCTACCCGATCCTGCTCAAGGCCTCCGCCGGGGGGGGTGGCAAGGGAATGCGGATCGTGCGGACCGAGGCGGAGGTCGAGGCCGCGTTCCGGGCCGCGGGCAATGAGGCCCGCTCCGCCTTCGGCGACGACGCAGTCTACATCGAGAAGTACCTGGAGGGTCCCCGGCACATCGAGATCCAGGTCCTCGCCGACCGCGGGGGCGCGACACTCCACCTCGGAGAGCGGGAGTGCTCGATCCAGCGCCGCCACCAGAAGATGATCGAGGAAGCACCATCCGCCGTGCTCTCCCCGGAGCAGCGGGAAGCGATGGGCGAGACCGCCGTCGCGGCCGCACGCGCGGTTGGCTACGAGGGCGCGGGTACGGTCGAGTTTCTCTACCAGGACGGCTCGTTCTATTTCCTCGAGATGAACACGCGCATCCAGGTCGAGCACCCTGTTACCGAACTCGTCACGGGCGTCGACCTCGTGCAGTGGCAGATCCGGATCGCCGCGGGCGAGCCGCTCGACTTCTCGCAGGCCGACGTCACGTTCCGCGGCCACGCGATCGAGTGTCGCATCACCTCTGAGGATCCGGCAAACTCCTTCCTCCCCTCCACGGGGCGCATCGAGCTTCTCGAACTACCGTCCGGGCCGGGTGTGCGGTGGGACGGAGGGATCTTCGAGGGATCCGAAGTCGGGCTCTTCTACGATCCGATGCTCGCCAAGCTCGTCGTACACGCGCCCTCGCGCGACCTGGCGATCGAGCGCATGCGCAGAGCATTACTCGAGCTGCGGCTCATCGGAGTCGAGACGAGCGTTCCCTTTCACCTGAGGGTGATGGACGAGCCCGAGTTCCGAGCGGGACAGCTGGACATCCTGTACCTGGACCGGCACGGCGACGAGCTCACGCGCATCGAACCCTCCGAAGCGGAGCAGCGCGTCGTCGCACTCACGGCTGCGCTCCTCGAGAACGAGAACCGCGCACGCCGGTCGATCACCCGCACCGGGGCAGGGCAGGCACGGAGCTCGGGCTGGTCCGGACTGGCCGGTTGGAACGGCCGGTGAGCAGGCGCGGCCCACCGCGGCGAAGGCCGAGTCGTGAGCCGGTGCGGATCGAGATCGAGTCCATAGCCGCCGGCGGCGAAGGGGTCGGTCGGCTTCCCGATGGCAGGGCCGTATTCGTTCACAGGACCGCTCCGGGTGAGAGTGTAGAGGCGCAGGTTACGTACGAGCGGCAGAGGTGGGCGAGAGGGCGTCTGCTCCAGGTCGTGACCCCCTCGCCGGAGCGCCGCGCCGCGCCCTGCCCGCACTACGACGAATGCGGCGGCTGCACGACCGAACACCTCCACTACGATGCGCAGCTCCGCGTGAAGAGCCGCATCGTTGCGGACGCCCTCGCCCGGATCGGCGGGCTCGACGTCGACGCCCCGGCGATCGTCCCGTCGCCGCGGGAGCACCGTTACCGTAACCGCGTCTCCTTCGCACTGCGGCGAGGGGGGCACGGCCGTGTGCACGCCGGATTCCACGCGCTCCACGACACCGGCCGCATCGTCCCCGTCGACGGCACGTGTCTCCTGCCGGAGGAGCCGATCGGAGCGGTCTGGGATCGTCTGCGGTCCGGCTGGGGGCGGGACGCGAGGCGCTTGCCGGCCGGCGAGCGGCTGCGACTCACCCTGCGGGCGACCAGCGCTGGAGACGTCTCACTCGTCGTCGAGGGGGGGCATTCGAGGGGAGAGCCCGAGGAGCTTCTGGAGCGCGTCGAGGGATTGGCTTCGATCTGGTATGCTCCGGAGTCCGGGACGAGCGTGCTCGTCGCTGGCGCGCCGGGACTGCCCGAAACGTGGGGCGAGGAGCGCTTCCTGTTGGGTGGAGCAGCGTTCCTCCAGATCAACCGCTCTGCTGCCGCCCTGCTTGAGGATCATGTCCTTGCGCTCGCCGGCGAGGTCGGCGGGCTCCGAGTCGTCGACGCATACTGCGGGATCGGCCTCCACGCCCGCCGGCTTGCCCGCGCGGGAGCGGCGGTCGTGGGAATAGAGCTGGATCCGGATGCCGTCCGTATCACCGCTGCGGCCCTGCCGGAGAGCAGCTTTCTGGAAGGAAGGGTGGAGGACCGGCTCCCGGAAGCGTTACCCGCCGACCTGCTGATCCTCAACCCCCCGCGAGCCGGCGTGGATGCCGCGGTCGTCGAAGCGATCGCCAGGAGCCCGGCGCAGCGGATCATCTATATTTCCTGTGACCCGGCCACACTGGCGCGGGATCTGAAGCGTCTCGGCGACCTCTACCACGTGACCGACATCCGTTGCTTCGACCTCTTTCCACAGACGGCGCACACCGAGACGGTGGTTCAGCTTACGCGGCGGTAGAAGTGGACGTCATCCCGGGCGGAGCGAGGGAACGTGCGCCCGCACATACATTTCTCGAATCCAGGTCTGAATGCTCTACTTCGTCACTGTCGGCGGCCGCACGATGGAGGTCGATCTCACCGGCGGGATCGCGAAGGTCGATGGCGAGATCATCGACGCCGAGCTGACGACGGTCCCCGGTACGGACGTCCGCAGTCTGCGGATCGGCGCCGACTCGCACGCTCTGCTCGCGCGCCCCGGCGCGGCCCGGGGATTATGGAACATCACGATCGGCGGTCGCACCCTTCCTGTCGAGGCGATCGACGAGAGGACGCGGACGATCCGCGAGATGGCCCGCGAGGCCGAGGCGGAGGCGGTGAAGGTCGTGGCCGCACCTATGCCCGGCCTCGTCGTCCGGATCAACGTCGAGGTCGGAGACGTCGTTTCGGCGGGACAGGGTGTGGTGGTCATCGAGGCGATGAAGATGGAGAACGAACTGAAGGCACCTGCGGATGGGACGGTCTCGCGGATCGAAGTGACGGCTGGCGCCGCGGTCGAGAAGGGCGCCATACTCGTGACATTGGAGTGACGTGGAAGACTCGCAGCGCGAAGAGAAGGCGGTGACGAAGGGCATGGACGCGTGGGAGCGCGAGACGCTCGAACCGACCCTCGCGCGGTACCCGGAGCGCCGGGAGCGCTTCGAGACGACGAGCGGCATCGAGGTCGACCGGCTCTACACCCCCGAGACCACGCCGATCGACCACGATACCGACCTGGGCTATCCCGGTGACCATCCTTACACGCGTGGCATCCAGCCGACGATGTACCGCGGTCGACTCTGGACGATGCGCCAGTACGCGGGCTTCGGTACGGCGGAGGAGACCAACGAGCGCTTCCACTTCCTCCTCGCCGCCGGTCAAACAGGCCTCTCGACGGCCTTCGATCTCCCGACGCAGATGGGCTACGACTCCGACGATTCCATGGCCGCCGGCGAGGTCGGGCGCGTCGGCGTGGCGATCGATTCGATCGACGACATGCGGCGACTCCTCCACGACATCCCGCTGGACCGCGTCTCGACCTCGATGACGATAAACGCAACCGCCGCGATCCTGCTCGCCTTCTATATCGCCGTCGCCGACGAACAGGGCGTCTCCCGCGCGAAACTGTCCGGCACGATCCAGAACGACATTCTCAAGGAGTACATTGCCCGCGGCACGTACATCTACCCGATCGAGCCCAGCCTCCGCCTGATCACCGACATCTTCGCCTTCTGCAACTCCGAGGTGCCCCGCTGGAACACGATCTCCATCTCCGGCTACCACATCCGGGAGGCAGGCTCCACGGCGGCGCAGGAGATCGCATTCACCTTCGCCAACGCCCTCGAATACGTGCGCCGGGCGACGGCCGCGGGCCTCGACGTCGACAGCTTCGCGCCGCGCCTCTCCTTCTTCTTCGCCTCGCATAACGACCTCTTCGAAGAGGTGGCGAAGTTCCGGGCCGCCCGCCGGCTCTGGTCCCGTCTGATCACCGAGGAGTTCGGGGCATCGGAGGAGAGCGCGCGCCTCCGGTTCCACACGCAGACCGGCGGCTCCACGCTCACCGCCCAGCAGCCGCTCAACAACGTCGTCCGGGTTACGGTGCAGGCGCTCGCCGCGGTTCTCGGCGGCACGCAATCGCTGCATACGAACGGTTACGACGAAGCTCTGTCGCTGCCGACCGCCGAAGCCGCCACGCTCGCGCTCCGGACGCAGCAGATACTGGCCAACGAGTCCGGTGTGACAGAAACGGTAGACCCGCTCGGTGGATCGTACTACGTCGAGGCGCTGACCAGCGCCCTCGAGAAGAGAGCGGACGGCTACATTGCGCGGATCCGGGAAATGGGCGGCGCGGCGGAAGCCATCGCATACATGCAGGAGGAGGTGCACCGTGCCGCGTACGAGCACCAGCTCGCGGTGGAGCGCGGCGAGCGGGTCGTCGTAGGCGTCAATCGGTACGGGACGGAGCAGCCCGCGATGGACCTGCGTCAGCCCGACTTCCGCCGTCTCGAAGAGGGTCAGCGCCAGCGCCTCGGGTTACTGAAGGCGGCGCGCGAGCCCGCCGAAGTCGAGGGTGCTCTCGCCGCCGTCCGCACCGCCGCCGAGGGAACCGGGAACCTGATGCCGCACATCATCGACGCGGTGAAGGCGCGTGCCACGCTCGGCGAGATCAGCCACACGCTGCGCGATGTCTGGGGGACGTACGCCGCAGGGTGAGCCGTTGTCCAAACCCCGCGTAACCTCGTAGATTGTGCCGGCTTACCCCGACACGACACGAGGAGTCGCAGATATGCCTACGTACGAGTATCGCTGTACCGTCTGCAAGCACGATTTCGAGAAGTTCCAGCGGATGTCGGACCAGCCTGGCGCCGACTGCCCGGAGTGCGGCAAGCCGGCCGAGCGGCGGCTTTCGGGCGGGGCCGGGCTGCTGTTCAAGGGCTCCGGCTTTTACATCACGGACTATCGCAGCGACAGCTACAAGAAGGCCGCGGGTTCGGAGAGCGGCGGCGAGAAATCCGGCGGGGAGAAATCCGGCTCCGAGAAGTCGGGCTCGGAAAAATCGGGCGGCGAGAAGTCGGGCGGCGAGAAGAGCTCTTCGTCTTCCGGTTCGGCCACCGAATCGAAGAGCAGCTCGAAAGACTGATAGATGCCCGCTGACCAGTTACGTCGCGAGATTTCCAGGGTGCTTCTGGAGATGGGCGTCGAGGCGCCCGGGGACATCGTCCTGGAGCGTCCGAGGAATCCGGAGCACGGCGACTTCGCCAGCAATGTCGCCATGACGCTGGCGAAGCCGCTTAGTCGTTCGCCGAGGCAGATCGCCGAGGAACTGGTCGAACGGCTGGATCTAGGCGGCGCGGGTATCAGGTCCGCCGAGGTCGCGGGTCCGGGCTTCATCAACTTCCGGCTGACGGGCGATTACGTACGCGAGGGACTCGCCTCGATCGTGGCGGCCGCCGACCGCTTCGGCCGCTCGCAGGCCGGTGGCGGAGAGAAGGTGATGGTCGAATTCGTCTCCGCTAACCCCACCGGCCCCCTCCACATCGGACACGGCCGCCAGGCCGCGCTCGGCGATGCGGTCGCCGAGCTGCTCGCCTGGACAGGCTGGGAGGCGTCCCGGGAGTTCTACTACAACGATGCCGGCGAGCAGATCGCCCGCCTCACGAGAAGTGTGTGGGCGCGCTACCAGCTGCACTTCGGTCAGGCGGTCGAGTTCCCGCCAGATGGCTATCATGGCAGCTACGTCGCCGATCTCGCCCGCCAGATCGCCGAAGAGCGCGGCGAATCCTTCGTCGCCGACGAATCGCAAGACACGCTCGACGAGATCCGGCGCTTCGCCGTCCGCGAGCTGAGAGCCGAGCAGAACCGCGATCTCGACGACTTCCGCGTTCACTTCGACAACTTCTACCTGGAGTCGTCGCTCTACGACGAGGGCCGCGTCGACGACACGATCGACCGTCTCAGACAGACCGGCCTCGTATACGAGCACGAGGGCGCGCTCTGGCTTCGTACCACGGAGTTCGGAGACGACAAGGACCGGGTCATGGTCAAGTCTTCGGGGCATCCCACCTACTTCCTTCCCGACGTGGCCTACCACGTCACGAAGTGGGAGCGCGGCTTCCGCAGAGTGGTCAACGTCCAGGGTGCCGACCACCACGGCACCATCTCGCGCGTTCGGGCAGGGCTGCAGGCGCTGGGGCTCCCCGAGGGATACCCCGAGTACGTCCTGCACCAGATGGTGCTCGTCATGCGCGGAGGAGTCGAAGTGAAGTTCTCCAAGAGGGCGGGAGACTCCGTCAGTCTCCGCGAGCTGTTCGAGGAGGTCGGGGTCGACGTGGCGCGGTACTTCTTCCTGATGCGCCGCGCCGAGGCGCAGCTCACCTTCGACCTGGACCTGGCGCTCGACCAGTCCGACAAGAACCCCGTCTACAAGGTCCAGTACGCTCACGCGCGGATGTCCTCCATCTTCCGGCGCGCCGGCGTGGCCGATCACTCCTCGCTCGATCCGCAGGGAGCCGATCTGGACCTCCTGGCCCACGAGACGGAGCTCGATCTCGTGAAGCTGCTCCTCCGCTTCCCCGAGCTCGTGGCGACCGCCGCCGAGCGCCACGCACCCCACCTGGTCTGCGATTACCTCGAGGAGGTCGCGGGGGCCGTGAACTCGTGGTACCATGCGGGAAACCTCGACCCGTCCCTTCGTGTCGTGGGCGTCGCGGACGACCTCTCGCGAGCCAGGCTCATTCTCGCGCGCGCCGTCCAGATCGTCCTGCGCAACGGGCTGGCGACGCTCGGTGTCACGGCGCCCTCGCGTATGGAGCGCAAGGAGTGAGATGCGCCCCGAACACCGTCAT
>JBBDRR010000129.1:5406-5704 GCA_040905395.1 Gemmatimonadota bacterium | reverse complement strand
CGCCAACGGGCTCACCCTCCGGATGCATCCGTCGCAGCCTGCGCCCGCAGCACGGGCTCGAGCGTGTTCCAGACGGTCTCGGCAATGATCCGCTGGCCCGCGGCGGTGGGGTGTACGCCGTCCGCCTGATTCAGCTCGCGCTCGCCTGCCACCCCGTCCAGGAGGAAAGGGACGAGGATGAGGTCGTTCTGCCGGGCGAGGCGCGTGTAGATCGCCTCGAACTCGCGGCCGTACTGCGGGCCGAGGTTCGGCATGGCCAGCATGCCGGCGATGATGATCGGCGCGTCGGGTCGACGCG
>JBBDRR010000129.1:0-5396 GCA_040905395.1 Gemmatimonadota bacterium | reverse complement strand
GACGACGTCGAACGGCTGCTGAAGAAGCCAGTCGACTCTGCGCAGGGCACCCGCCGACGTCTCTCCGCTGACACCCGCGTTGACGACGCGGAAGGGGAGCCCCGCCGCGTCGATCTTCTCCTCGATCACGAGCGGAAAGGACTGAGTCTCGGGGAGCCCGAGGCCGGCCGTCAGGCTGGTGCCGATGAAGAGCACGACGCCATCCGCATCGGTCTCGGCCGCAACCGGTGGAGGCGCCTCGTTCGTCGGTGCCTCGGCGTGTCGGGCGGCGATCTCCGACCCGGCGTTCGTGTTGCGTTCCGGCTCGCCACAGCCGATCATCATCGAGGCCGACAGCAGTCCCGCCGCACCTCTGTGGAACCCGAACATAGTCATGCTTCAGGCGAAGGATCTCGAGAAGACGTACCGCAGCGGAGACCGGTCGCTGACGGTGCTGCGGGAGGTGAACTTGCACGTGGGAGAGGGCGATTTCATCGCAATACTCGGCCCATCGGGGAGCGGGAAGACCACCCTGCTCGGACTCCTCGCGGGACTCGACACACCGAGCGCCGGATCGGTGCGCATCGCCGGCACCGATCTGGCGCCGCTCTCGGAGGACGCGCGGGCGCGATTCCGGCGCGACACCGTCGGTTTCGTCTTCCAGTCCTTCCAGCTCATCCCGTCTCTTACCGCGCAGGAGAACGTACAGGTCCCGCTGGAGTTGCGTGGTGACGAGGGAGCTCCGGAGCGCGCCGCGCACCTGCTTGCCCGTGTCGGCCTGGCCGATCGGCTTGACCACTACCCGACGCAGCTCTCCGGCGGCGAGCAGCAGCGGGTCGCGCTGGCCCGGGCCTTCGTCCACGAGCCTCGAATCTTGTTTGCGGACGAACCGACAGGCAACCTCGACGCCGCCACGGGCGAGTCGATCATCGAGCTGATGGAGGAGCTGAACCGGGAGCAGGGTACCACGCTCGTCCTCGTCACGCACGATCCGGTGCTCGCCGGGCGAGCGCGGCGGACGATCCGGCTCGCGGACGGCGTCGTCGTCTCGGATACCGCTGCCGCGGCGTGAAGACCCGCCAGCTCCTCTCCCTCGCCTGGCGCGAGAGCCGCTTTGCGCGGCGGCGGCTCTTCCTCTTCCTCTCCGCGATCTCCCTCGGTGTCGCGGCACTCGTCGCGGTGCAGGGCTTCGCGTCCAACATGCAGCGCGAGGTCAGGCAGCAGGCGCGGGCGATGCTCGGCGCGGACGTCAGCCTCTCGAGCAGGGAGCCCTTTCGCGAGAGGATCGAGACGATCGTCGACTCGGCCACGACCGGCGGCGCCGAGCTCGCACGGGTGACGTCGTTCGCCTCGATGGCGCTCTACCCGGCGACGGGGGCGACGCGCCTCGTCCAGGTCCGCGCGTCCGAGCCCGGCTTTCCCTTCTACGGCGTCATCGAGACCGATCCCGCCGGCCAGTGGGAGAGGCTGCACGAGGGGCGGAATCTCGTCGCCGACCCGGCGCTGCTCATCGCGCTCGGTGCGGAGATCGGCGATTCGATATCGATCGGGGCGACCCGCTTCCGCCTGATCGGCTCCCTCCAGCGGATGCCGGGGAACGTCGAGGTCGCGTCGTCCTTCGCGCCGCGCGTCTTCTTCCCCGCCCGCTACCTCGAGGAGACCGAGCTGATGGGCTTCGGGGCGCGCGTAGAGCACGAGGCCTTCTTCCGCATTTCCGATCCCGCGGCGGCGGACGCGTTCGTCGAACGCTATCGCGAGCTGTGGCGGCCGCAACGTATCCGGGCGCGTACCCTCGAAGACCAACAGGAAGACATGGAGGAGGCGCTGGGCAGCCTCGCCGACTTCCTTGGCCTGGTCGGTGTCTTCGCGCTGCTGCTCGGCGGAATCGGCGTGGCGAGCGCCATGGGCGCGTACATGGCCCGCAAGGTGGACAGCGTGGCGGTCCTCCGGTGCATCGGTGCGACGGCCCGGCAGGTATTCGGGATCTATCTCGTGCAGGCGGCGGTGATGGGCCTCGCCGGCGCCATGGTCGGCGTCCTTCTCGGCGGGGCCGTGCAGTGGATGCTGCCACGCATGCTCGAGGGGCTCCTCCCCGTCGACGTGCAGATCAGGCTCAGCGGCGTCGCGGTGCTCACGGGATTGATCGTGGGTGTCTGGACGGCGGTCGTCTTCGCGCTGCTCCCCCTGCTCCAGGTGCGGAACGTGTCGCCGCTCGGTGCGCTCCGCCGCTCTGTCGAGCCGATCCGCGGGGCCGGTTCCGACCCCATCCGATGGGCCGCGTGGGTCGCGCTCGCGGCCAGCGTGCTGCTCCTCGTGGTGTACCAGGCCGGCGAGCTGGACGTGGGCTTCTCCGTCGCCGCGGGGATCGGCGGAACGCTCCTCGTGCTCTGGGTCTCCGCCCGCGCGCTCACGCGTGCACTCCGCCGCATGCCCCGCGCGGCGCTCGCCTATCCGCTGAGACAGGGCCTGGCGAACCTCTATCGACCGGGCAACCAGACGACGACCGTCGTGCTCGCTCTCGGCTTCGGGGTCTTCCTCATCGCCACCCTTCTGCTCACCCAGACGAACATCCTTCGGCCGCTGACCGTCGGTCTTGAAACACGGGGCAACCTGCTCCTCTTCGACGTCCAGCAGGACCAGGTGGAGGGCGTGGAGGATCTCCTGGCCGGTGAGCAGATCCCCATCGTGCAGAGCGTGCCGATCGTTCCCATGCGCGTCGCGGTTCTGAAGGGTGAGGTCGTTCCGCGCTTCCGGGGGACGCCCGAGGAGCTCGAGGACATGCGGGACTTCGGGGGCGGCGGAGAGGGCGAGGGCCCGAGCGGGTGGGCGGTGCGCCGCGAGTACAGCTCCACGTACGTCGACGATCTGGCTTCCGGCGAGGACATCCTGGCCGGCGAGCCGTGGCCGATGGGGCGCGTGGGGCCCCGCGACGTGTACGAGGTCTCCCTCGAGGAGGGTGTCGCGGAGGAGTTGGAGGTCGGCCTGGGCGATTCGATCGAGTGGGACGTTCAGGGGGTGCGGATCCCGACCGTCGTCACGTCCATCCGCGCGGTGGAGTGGGCACAGCTCGAACCGAACTTCTTCGCGATCTTCGAGCCATCCGCGCTCAGACAGGCGCCACAGATGTGGGTGATGCTCGCCCGCGCGGAGAGCGAGACCGCGAGATTCGCGGTGCAGCGGGACATCGTCTTCAGCTATCCAAACGTCGCGGCGATCGACCTGACGCTCGTACAGCGAGCGCTCGACGACGTCATCGGCCGGGTCTCCGTCGTGATCCGATTCCTGGCTGGATTCTCGGTTGCGACCGGGTTCATCGTCCTGCTCGGCGCCGTCGCGACCGGCCGGCTCCAGCGCGTCCGGGAGAGCGTGCTGCTGAAGACCCTCGGGGCGACGAGGCGGCAGATCGGCGCGATCCTCTTCACAGAGTACGCGCTCCTCGGGGTGCTGTCGGTGATCGTCGGACTCGGGCTGTCACTCGCGGCCGCGTGGGGTCTCGCCCGCTTCCTCTTCGAGGTGGACTTCGGCGTCGAGCCGCTCCCGCTGGTGGCGCTCGCGGTGACCATCTCGCTGCTCAGCGCTGCGCTCGGCCTCTCCGCCAGTCGCGAGGTGTTCCGGAGCACCCCGATGGAGGCGATTCGGGAGGAGTGACGGACTACCGCCCACGCGCTGCGCTCAGAACGACCACTCCAGCTCCGTGCGAACCAGCCGCCGCATCCCCGTATAGATCCCTTCGTTCCGCTGCGTGATGTACACCTCGTCGAAGAGGTTTCGCACCGACGCCCGGATCTGGACCCGCGTTCCGGGGATGGCGTACGAGCTGAACGCGTTCGTCACCGTATACGCTGGGAGGATTCCGTCCTGCCCGTCGTCGCTCGGGGAGACGGTGTTCTCGTCGTCGGCGAACTGCCGTCCGGTGTGTTCCGCCGAGGCGCCGAGGGTCACGCCCGAGCGGTGTGCGAACGACGCCGCCGCCGAGACGACGTGCCGGGGCGCATAGGGGAGGCGATTTCCGGCTACCTCCGCGCCGCGGCCGTCGCCACCCTCGAAGCGAGCGGTCGGCAGATAGGTGTAGCTGCCGCTGAGTAAGAGGTCGTCCGCCGTACCGCGCAGCGTGCCCAGGCTGAGCACCGCGCCAGCCTCGAGCCCCTGGTTCAGGGTCTCGCCTCCGTTGATGAACCGCTGGCCCTCGCCCGCGGGAGCCTCGATGATCTGGTTGCCGAAGTCCATTCTGAAGAGGGTCGCCTCGAGACTGATCCCCGGGCGCGGATCGAGGCGCAGCCCCAGCTCGGAGTTCCAGCTCGTCTCCGGGTCCACGAGCACGATCGGCTGCCCCGGCTCGGGCTGATAGATGTCGGCCGGGCGCGGTGGGGCAAAACCGCGATGCATCCCCGCGAAGAGCGTCGCGCGCTCGCCGATCCCGTAGGTCGCGCCCACACCGGGGAGGAACTGTGTGTAGGATTGCTGCGCCTCCGCCTCGCGGCCCGGAAAACGATTGCGGATGTCCTGTGCGAGCCGCTCGAGGCGCACCCCTGGAGAAACGGCCGCGCTCCCGAAGCTCAGCCGTGCCTGTGCATAGCCGGCGATCACTCGCGTGTCGATCTCGTTGTCCCGGGTGAGCTCGGCGTCCGGCATTCTGGAAGTCGGCGTGTCGCCGACGAACTGACGGCGGCGGACGTCCTCGCTGTACAGCCGGCCACCCACGTCGAGGGAGCTGTTGCCGTCACCGTCCAGATCGACGGATAGGCGCGGCTCGATACCGAGGACAGTGTACTCGCGCGGTCGGCCCTGATTGCCGCACTCTACGTACGAAATTGCGCCCGGAGAGCAGTTGAAGTCCTCGGCGTACTCGTCCTCCCCCAGCCGCTCCTCCGACTCGCCCGATTGCCGCCACGACGCCCGGTTCGTGTTCGACGCATAGACGTTCGTCTGTAGACGCGCACCGCCCGATCGGATCTCGTGCACCGCCTGTCCGAGATACCGTCGTACGTCGAACCGGCCGGCGGCGGAGAAGGGCAGAGAGAAGGGATCGGCCTCGAATTCCTCCTGCGTGAGCCCCGTCTCGGAGATGCGGGAGGACTCGTCCCACAGCGCGCCCTTCACCACCACCGACTGGTTTCCGGAGATCGGCAGCGTCCCGTTCAGGATCGCGTTGTGGAAACGATGGCCGTGCTCCAGGCGAACGCCGGCTCCCTCCCTGAACGCGTAGTCCAGCGAGATGCCGCGGCCGTCGCGTCCGGTACCCAGCCAGAGGTGAGCGTTCCGATAATCCGCCGTGCCCCCTCCGAAGGTGAGGGCTCCATGGGTGCCCTCGGATGGAGGTCGGCGGGTGACGAAGTTGATCACGCCGCCGACCGTCTGCGGACCGTTCATGATCTGCCCCGACCCCTTGACGATCTCGATACGCTCGAGGGCTTCGA
>JBBDRR010000128.1:0-5720 GCA_040905395.1 Gemmatimonadota bacterium | reverse complement strand
TGAGCCGCTCCACATTGTTGGCTGACATTTGTAGGACAAGTTGCAGGCGCGAGCACCTCGAGGTGACGGAGGGCCACCCGGAACAAGCCGATTCACGTATCCAGCAGCGATCTCGAGCACCCGTAGCACGAGTTCCTCGACCAAGTTCGCATGGCGAGCGCGCGCATCATCGGCGCCCGTTTCGCCTCCGGCGACAGCGTGATTCCAACTACGCGAAGGGTGGGCACCTGTCGGTTCCCGATCCGTCCGCCCGCCGCTCGCTCCGGTGTCAGAATCTGTAGCTGTAGTTCACCTTCATCGCCACCCCGCGCGACAGCGTCCTGAAGTCCCTCTCCAGCAGCCTTTCCCGCTCGTTTTGCCAGTTGTGTGTCCATACGAGGTACACGTCGCTCCCGGGCCGCACGATCCAGCGCATCCTCGCGAACAGCCCGACCACCTGTGAGACGTCGTCGTACTGGACGTTCCCGGTGAAGGACGCCAGCGGGCTGAGGTTCCAGGAGCCGGAGAGCCGCATGAGGTTCGTGTCGAATTCGCCCTCCGCGAGCCGCACCTCGTTGCGCTCGACGTCGGCCGAGAGGCTGACGCCGCGCCAGGGCCGGATCGTGCCGCGAACGTTCAGGCCGGTGATGTCGCCCGACCAGAAGTCACCGTGGCGGACGTCGACGCCGCCCGAGAGCATCCGCCGGCCCGCCGTCTGGAAGCCGCCCGACCAGGTCCATGCGTTGTAGCCGCCCGCAGGGATGCGGATCGCGTCGTCGCCGGTGCCGTGGATGGTGAACGTGCGATCGAGTCGTTCGAACCCGCGGCCGCCCTGGATGTCGAAGCGGTCGCCGCTCTCGAAGTTGAGCTGGAGCAGCGTAAAGTCGACGTTGCGGGTGAGGAGGCGGTTGTCGAGGTCGGTGAGGTACTCGAACTCGAGCACCCACTGCATCTGCCGAACGAGCTCCCAGCTCGGGCGGGGTGCGAAGACGAGCGTCGGCTGGTGGCGTCGGAAGCCACGCCGCTGGACGAAGCCGACCGCCGGGTCCCACGCCGAGCCGAACTCGCGGAAGGAGTGGTGGAAGCGGATCAGGTCGTTCGGGAAGTTGACCCGGAAGCCGCGGGAGTGCCGATCGTCGGACAGGAGGTCGCCGCCCGCGAGTGGGTCGGTGTGAAAGACGTAGAACCCCTCGACCTGCGCGTTGTACTGTCCGAGGAAGCGCGACGTGTAGAAATCCGCATCGAAGCCGAGCGTATGGCGGTCGGGGGATGCGAAGCCGTCGGCGTCGGTCCCGCTCGCGCGGCGCGTGTAGATCGCCCCGACGTGCGACTGCTCGAAGAGGCTGCGCTTGACGCGCCCGACCGTGAAGTCCTCGGCGGGAATGCGCTGCTCGGCGCCCGAAAGCATGAGGTCGGTCGCGCCGGTATGTACCTGGTAGAGCCCGATCTCGAATCGGCCCACCTGCCCGCCGAGCCGCGCGCCGTAGCGGATCGGTACCTCCTGGCCCTCGACCAGGCCGATCCTGCGGCTGAAGAACGGGTCCGTCCAGTTGAAGGAGAAGACGCCCGACCCCTCGAGGAAGAAGTCGCGCTGCTCGGGGAACCGGAGGGGGAAGCGCGTCAGGTTGACGCGGCGCTGATCGACCTCGACCTCGGCGAAGTCGGTGTTCACCGTCACAGCGGCGCGGAGCGACGGGGTGACCGAGTAGGTGATGTCGACCCCCGTCTTCGCGCTGCCGTCCCACGACCCACCGAGCGCGACGTCCTCCTGACTGCCGGAGGTCGCGAAGTACGGCTTGACCTCGACGCCGATCCCCTGGGAGAGGTCGGTCAGACCGGTCATCGTCCCTGCCGACGCGGGGCGGAAGAGGCTCTCACCGCGACGCCAGCCGCTCCAGAGGATCTCCTCGTTCCGCCGGCGGATGGTGCGCTGGAAGTTGATCCCCCACGTCGTCTGTGCCGGGTCGAAGTTGAGCGACGCGAAGGGGATGCGAATCTCGACCGACCACCCTTCGGGGATGATCTGGGTGCGGACCTCCCAGATCGTGTCCCACGACTTGTTGAGCCCGCCGCCCCCCTCGATGATGCCCTCGCCCATGAGCCCGGCGGGGTTCGTCTCGAAGAAGTAACCGGTGCGGCCGTCGCGGAAGGTGTCGAGGATCCACATGAAGCGGTCGTCGGTCCCGAGCCCGGCGTCGCGCTGGAGCTGGTGGGCGAGGATGCCGTCCGGATCGGAGTCGTGCATCAGGGCGCCGATGTAGAGCGCCTGTTCGTCGTAGAGGATGCGGATCTCGGTCGGCTCGGTGGGCGTGGCGCCCTCGTTGGGGTCCTGCTGGAGGAAGTCGGTGATCGGCTCGGCGTACGTCCAGGCCTCGTCCTCGAGGAAGCCGTCGATGCGGACCTCGACGTCGTCCGGGAGCAGGGCGGCCTCGACGGACGGGCGCTCGGTGGAGACAGGTGTCTGGGCGGCCAGCGGAGAGGCCAAAATGGCTGCAAACGCGAAGCTCACCGCGATCCGGGCGGGGGTCGCGGGCGATGACGTCTTGGGCATCGAATCGAGTAGGGACGGATGAACTCTGGATCGCGCGGCCCCGCGCGCGAGGGGCGAGTCGTTCGATCGGGAAGCATGCTTGAACAACGAAGCGCGCAGAAGGTTCCCGGGCGCCTCTGCGGCAGGCCCCTTCCATGCGCGAACCTGTTCCGAGTGGCCGCATCGGGCAATATTGTCCGCGGAGGGGCGCTGCGCACATTGCGCGGCGATCGACTCGAGAGGGAGGGGTATCATGCCGGTGTTGCACGGCGGCTATCTGCTCGGCACCGTTCTGCTGGCCTCGGCGGCGGCGGTAGCATCGGTCGCCATGTCGACCGCCGGCTCCGGAACCTCGGCCGCGCCCCTGGCCGGCGCCGCGGTCCCCCAGTTTCCACCTCGAGCGCAAACGGCTTTCGGCGCTCCCGCGAGCGACCGTCCGCACAACTTCTACTTCACCCGCGGAAGGTTCAGCGGCTCCCGCCGGAGCTGGTCGACCGATGCTCCGCAAGCCGACCGCTGGATCGCTTCCGTGATCCCGCGCCTCACCATGATCGACGTCTCTCCGCTCGAGAACTACGTCTCCCTCGACGATCCCGATCTCGGCCGCTTCCCCTTCCTCTACCTGCTCGAGGTCGGCGGCATGCGGCTGCGGGCGTCGGAGGTCGAGGGGCTGCGGGATTACCTGCTGCGTGGAGGCTTCCTCATGGTCGACGACTTCTGGGGCACGTACGAGTGGCGGAACTGGGAGCGGGAGATCGCGCGCGTGCTACCGGAATACGAGATCGTGGAGATCCCGCTGACCCACGAGATCTTCTCGACGATGTACTTGGTCGACGAGATCGTCCAGGTCCCGAGCGTCAACAACGCCCGGAGGGGGGTCACTTCCGAAGGGGACGGCATCGTGCCGCACGTGCGTGGGATCTTCGACGAGCTGGGTCGGCTGATGGTGGTGATCAACTGGAACACGGACATCGGCGACGCGTGGGAGTGGGCGGAGGCGCCGTACTACCCGCTCGTCTACTCGACCTATGCGTACGAGGTGGCCGCGAACACCTTCATGTACGCGCTGACGCACTGAGAGAAACGTCTCGTAGTCGCCAGCGCGGGTCGTCGCCTTATCGATTCACCTCACCGCCCGAACCTCAGCCCAACCGCGCCGTAGATGCTCGCCTCGTTCGGATTCGTACCGAACTGATTGAACGTCCGCACGTCCCCACCCGAAACGCGTCCGATCTCCCCGACCAGCCTGAACACGAACAGGTTGATCGACAGGTCGGCGAACATGTTCGTCCGGCTTACTTCCTGGGCGAAGTCGAAGCCTCCGCTGATGGTGCTGTCGTCTTCGCTGCTCACGCGGTAGCCGAGCCGCCCGCCGGTGTCGTAGTTGTCGCGGCCGATGCCGGCGGCGACGTTGAAGACCCTCAGGAAGCTCTTGCCCGCGACCAGCCTCCAGGCGTTGGTCTGGACCGAGAAGTCCCGGAGTGAGAGGCTGTCGCTCACGGTCACGCCGGGCTCGTCCGACTCCTCGATGATCGCGACGTTCACCGTCGGCAGGCTCCGCCGGATGAACGTGACCGAGACACCGGGCCTGAGGCGCCCTTCGTCCACAAGGCCGACGCGAACGCCGTAGCCGAGCTTCACGCCCGTATCCGTCCCATCGAGTGAGATCGACTCGTCGTCGAAATCCGTGAGGCTCTCGGGGAGGTAGAAGACGTTCACCAGTGCGTCCACGCCGCCCACGAGCGCGTCACCGACAGGATACCCTTCGTAGAGTCCGACGCCGAGGTCTACGACGGGGAAGCCGCCGGGACTGTCCGAGGTGGTGTAGTCGTTCCGGCTCGGAGGTCCCTCGTTGAATTCGACGTCATCGAGCTCCGGGACGGCCAGCTGCGTCGTGACGTTCGCCCTCAGGCCGAGCGCGAAGTGCCCGAGACCGCCGAGCGTGCCGCCCTGACCGAGGGTCGCGTTGCCGCCAGCGATCAACGTGCCGAACTGCGGGTTCACGAAGTGGAAGAGATCCGTCGCGAGCTGACAGACGTCACCACCCTGAGCGGTTGCGGTGCATTGCGGATCGGGATCACCAGCCGTTTGCGCTTCCGCACGCGGCGCGTGCGTCAGGGACGACGCCGCGGCGACGAGCAGTGCTGCGCCGCAACAGAGCGCACGGGCGCCAGACGCACGCCGGCGACCCGCCGACGATCCGGAGTCGGGGACGAATTGCATGGGAGTTCAGGAATTTGTCGGTGGAGAGGCTGTCGATCGACAGCCTCCACGCCTACAGGCGTTTTGCAGCATGCGAAGGATACGCTGAGCGAGCCCGGTCGGCAATGGATTTCACTCTTCGGGAGCCCTCGAGTTCACTGGCATCAGGCCATCGTCTTCCTCGGGAAGCCCACACTGATTCCAGGAGTGTCGGGTCTCTGTCGTCGAATCCGGGATCCGTCAGACGTCCGGTTCGAGCCGCGCCCGCGCCTCCTTCACCTGGGCGACGATGAGCTCGCGCACCCGCGCCGCGTCGCGAGCCTCGGCGGGGAAGCCGATTCGCAGCCCGCGCATTCCCTGGGCGGTGCGGATCTGGAGCTGATAGCCGAGCCGGTCCACCGCCGTCATCCGCGCCTCCTCCACCGCGTTCATCCCCTCCGCGCGTGCGAGCAGGACGAGGGCGTCGGCGTGATCGTCGTTCATGTGGTCGATGATGGATCGGGCGGCGCCGCGGAGTGGATCGGGCTCGGCGTGCCGGAAGTCGTCGCCCGTCACCCATCCCATCACGCCGAACCCACCGACGTAGTAGACCTCCTCGACCTCCATCCGGCGGAAGCCGAAGTCGGGGTAGTCGACCCAGTAGCTCGCCTCGGGGTGTCGCGCGAGGTAGATCTCCCGCGCCTCCTCCAGGCTGCCGGCCGCCGGGGCGTCGTAGGTCGCCGATCCGGCGGGGGCGAGGGGGTGCATCCGCCCGAGCAGCGTGACCCGCGCGAGCCCCAGCGGATTGCGGTCGTCGCGGCCAGATTCGGCGACGAGCAGGGATGCACGGTCGTCGTGCTGGAGGTTCTGCGTGTGGATGGCGAGCGCGCTCACCAGGACGATCGGCCGCCCGATCGGGTCGAGCGCGTAGGGCATGAGCGAAGCGAAGGGGAAGCCCGGGTGACCCCGCGACAGAGTCGCGAGCGTGCCCTCCGACGCCTGGACGAGGAGCGTGCGGGATCGCTCGGCG
>JBBDRR010000127.1:0-5746 GCA_040905395.1 Gemmatimonadota bacterium | reverse complement strand
CTCGGCGATCGCGGCGCAACTCTCCGGTGTCGGCTGCATGCCGCCCGGCAGGCGAGCATCGATGACGACACCCGGGCGGTACTCCATGACGTGGAACGGGACACCGAGCACATCGGAATCCGCGCAGATCAGGTAGGGCTCCGGCGCGAGCGGGAAGACGGGGTGCAGCCTGCTGAGCAGCTTCCCCTCGCGCTCCATATCGTGCGCCTTCGGGGGCACGGGCCCGAGCGGTGGCCGGCGCAGCACCGCCTCCCAGCCGCCGACGCGCAGGAGGTACGTGAGGTTGGAGGCACCCGTAGGGAACTGCTCGACGGAGAGCTCCCCATCGGGTATGGAGGGGAGGTGCTCACGGAGATACGACAGCACCCGCTCGTGGTCGAAATCCTCGCCCGGCCGCACCGGTATGGTACCCGTGCCATTCCTCGTCATACCGCCTCCGAGTGGGTTCCTTCGGCCCGTACGAGCTGCCCGTCCCTCATCTCGGCCACCACGTCGCTCGCACCGATCGAGGCGACGAAGTCGAGCTTCTCCTCCTGCCCGTGCTCCAGGAACCAGCGCCCCGCCCGGGAGGTGCGCAGCAGCTCGTCCTCGCGGCCGCTGTACCGCTCGGCGGTCTCCAGCGCGAGCCAGGCTCCATCGTTCATTCGCCAGTCATCGGCTCCCAGCTCGCGGAGGAGCACGCCCGCGCAGGCGAAGTCCTCCAGGGCGAACCGCCCCATCGAGCCGGCGCAGACGATGTAGAGCGAATCCGGCTCGGCGGCTGCGAGGTACCGGGCGACGGCCGGCGCGTTGCGCAGGCTCGCGACGAGCACCCGCGATGCACCCGCCGACCCGGCGATCGCACGGGTTCCGTTGGTGCTCACGAACACGACGTCGCGGTCGCGTACGGCACCGCGGTGGAACTCGTGGGGGAAGGGGCCGCACTCGTAGCCGTCGATCGGCAGCGCGTCCTGCTCGCCGCCGCGGACCAGTGAGGCCGGGTCGAGCGTGGCGCACAGCCGCTCCGCGTCGCGCAAAGTGCCGACCGGGAAGACGCGCCTCGCCCCGTTCTCGATGATGGTGACGAGAGTCGTCGTCGCCAGCATGACGTCGATGACGACGGCCGTCGAACCGGGTAGCCGGTCCGGAACGATCTCCTCCTGCGTCGTCAGCACCCGGAGCCGTCGCATCGTACGAGGGATACGCTCTCCTCAAGCCGGGGCGGACTGTGCGGCCGGCGCCAGCTCGCGCTTCAGGATCTTGCCGGTCGCGGTCATCGGCAGGGAATCCCGGAACTCGACCATCCGCGGGTACTTGTAGGCCGCCATCTCTTCCTTGCACCACGCCACCATCTCCGCCTCCGTGACCGAGGCACCCTCCTTCAGGATGATGTACGCCTTGACCTCCTCGCCGCTCTCCTCGTCCGGCACGCCGACCACGGCGGCGAGGGAGACGGCGGGATGGGTCATCAACGTCTCCTCGACCTCACGCGGATAGACGTTGAAGCCGCCGCGAATGATCATGTCCTTCAGGCGGTCGACGATGTACAGGTAGCCGTCCTCGTCGCGGGTGGCGACATCGCCGCTGTGGAACCATCCGTTCCGGATCGCCTCGGCGGTCGCTTCCGGCCGGTTGTAATAGCCCTTCATCACGTTGTGCCCACGGATCACGATCTCGCCCGGCTTCCCTGGCGGGACGTCCTGGGCGTTCTCGTCGACCACCCGCACCTCGCATCCGAAGATCGGTATCCCGATCGAGCCGACCTTGCGAGGCAGGTCCGAGTGGTTGAACGTCGCGACCGGCGAGGTCTCGGAGAGTCCGTATCCCTCGAGCACCGTGACCTTGAAGACCTCCTCGAACGCCTTCAGCAGCTCCACCGGCATCGCCGATCCTCCCGCGCTGCACAGGACGAGGTTCTCGCGGATGGGTGCCGGGTCGATGCCGCTCTGCTTGATGTGGTTGAGGAGCCCCCAGAACATCGTGGGGACGCCGGCGAAAAGGTTGACCTTCTCCTTCACGAGAGCCTCGGCGACCTGGCCGGCGTCGAAGCGGGGAATCAGGACGAGGGTGCTGGCGTTGAGCATCCCCGCGTTCATCTGAACCGTCTGGCCGAACGAGTGGAACAGCGGCAGGGCGATGAGGATGACGTGCGTCGCCGCTGGGTCGAGGGCCTTGATCGAGAGGTCCCGCGACCCGATCGCGTTCAGGACCATGTTGTTGTGCGTCAGCTCCGCTCCCTTGGGCCGGCCGGTCGTCCCTGATGTGTACAGGATCACGGCAGTGTCGCCGGGCTCACGGACCGCCGTCTCGCAGGTCGACTGCTGACCGTTCATCAGCATGCCGAGAGTGCGCGCGCCGTCGATCGGCGACGGAGCGGCGGGGTTCGCCGTGATCAGGACGAAGTGCTCGCAGGCGCTGGCCTCCTGGAAACCGGCGTACCCCATCTGCCCCATCGGGAGCTCGGCGCTGCCCTCGAAGCAGAGGTACGCCGTGGCCTCGGAGTCGCCCAGGTGGTACGCGATCTCGGAGCCCTTGAGCAGCACGTTGAGCGGCACCACCGTCGCGCCGGCCTTGAGGATCCCGAAGTAGACGATCGGGAAGTAGGGGATGTTGGGGCAGGAGAGCGCGACGTTGTCGCCGGGTCCGATCCCGAGGGAGCGAAGGCCGTTCGCCACCTGGCACGCCATCGCGTTGACCTGCGAGTACTTGAGGCGGGTGTTCCCGTGGACGACGGCCTCCCGTTGCCCGTACTTGGCCGCGGCGTTGTCGAGGATCATTGCCAGGTTCAGCATCGCCATCTCCTGAGGGTATCTGGTTGGTTGTCGCGGTCGGTCGCTGCGGGCATGCGTAGCGCCAGCGGGGTGTGGAAGAGTCTCAGATGGTCACCTTCACGCCATATTCCTTCAGCACTTCACGGGCGACGACGGACTTGTGGACCTCGTCCGGGCCGTCGTAGATCCGGGCGGCCCGTTCGTGGCGGGCCATGCCGGCGAGCGGCGTGTCGTCGGTCATGCCGAGGGCGCCATGCACCTGGATGGCGCGGTCGACCACCCGCTGCAGGACCCCGGCGACGAAGAACTTGATCAGGGAGATGTCGACGCGGGCGGCGATGGCGCCCTCCCGGTCGATCCGCTCGGCGGCGTCCATCACCATGAGGCGCGAGGCGTGGATCTCGGCGCGGCTCTCCGCGATCCAGTGCTGGATCGCCTGCTTCGAACCGAGCGGGACGCCGGGTGCGAGCTCGCGCTCGGCGGCACGGCGGCACATCAGGTCGAAGGCGCGCTCGCAGATCCCGATCCACCGCATGCAGTGGTGGATGCGGCCGGGACCGAGGCGCTCCTGCGCCAGCCGGAACCCGTCCCCCTCACCGCCGATCCGATTCGTCACCGGCACCCGACAATCGTTGTAGCGGACCTCCGAGTGGCTGAAGTAGTCTTCGCCCGGATCCCCCATGATCGAGATGTTGCGGACGAGCTCGAAGCCGGGCGTATCGGTGGGGACGATGATCTGACTCGCGCGCTTGTGCGGCCGGTCGGCGTCCGGGTTCGTGACCGCCATGACGATGGCGAAGGCGGCGCCGTCGGCGGCAGAGGTGAACCACTTGTGGCCGTTGATGACGTAGTCGTCGCCGTCGCGAACCGCCGTCGTGCTCATGTGCACCGGGTTCGACCCGGCGTGCTCGGGTTCGGTCATCGAGAAGCAACTGCGGATCTGCCCCGACGTGAGCGGCCCGAGGTAGCGCTCCTTCTGCTCAGGCGTCCCGTGGTGCATCAGGAGCTCCATGTTGCCCACATCGGGTGCCTGACATCCGAACGTGTAGTGACCGAGCGACGAATGGCCGAGCGCTTCGCTCACCCGCGCGTACTCGATGAGTGAGAGCCCGAGCCCGCCGTTCGCCTCCGGAAGGAAGGGAGCCCAGAGCCCCATCTCCTTCACTCGCGCCCGCTTCTCCTCCAGCCGCGGCAGCAGGTCCCGGAACGAGCCCTTCGAGAAATCGCCCTCGAGCGGCTGGAGGTCGCTGCGGACGAAGTCCCTGATGGTGGTGAGGATCTCGTCGATCGAACGTTCGGTGGCTTGCAACATGGCGAGTGGTTCGGTGGCGGGGTCAGCCGGCGGTCAGGCCGCCGTCGAGGACGAGTGAGTGGCCGGTCACGAAGCTGGATGCCGCGGTGCACAGGTAGACGATCGCATCCGCGACCTCGCCCGGGCGGCCAAAGCGGCCGAGGGGGATCGCCGCTTCCAGCTTCGTCTGGAGGTCGTGAGTGCCGTCGAGCATCGCGTCGACCATCGGCGTGTGGGTGAACGCGGGGCAGACGGCGTTCACCCGTATGCCCTTCCGCGCGTACTCCAGCGCGGTCGAACGCGTGATCCCGATCACCCCGTGCTTGCTGGCGGAGTAGGCGATGTGGCGCGGGAAGCCGACGACACCGGCGACGGACGCCACGTTCACGATCGCCCCACCACCCCGCTCCAGCATGCGGGGCACTTCGTACTTCATCGAGAGCCATACGCCCGTGAGGTTCACCGCGAGCACGCGATTCCAGTCCTCTTCCGGGTACTCGTGCGTGCGGGCGTCGGAACCGCCGACGCCGGCGCTGTTCACGGCGATGTCGAGGCCGCCGAAATGGGCGACCGCGGTCTCCACCATCGCTTCTGCATCGGCCGCCCGGGCGACGTCGGTCCGGGTCGCAACCGCCTCACCGCCCGACTCCCGAATCCGGGCGACGGTCGCCCCCGCCCCACCTTCGTTAAGGTCCGCGGCGACCACGCGGGCGCCCAACCGCGCCAGCTCGAGCGCCGCGTCGCGGCCGATCCCCGAGCCGGCCCCCGTAACCAGGGCGACCTTCCCTTCGAGCGAATGAGCCATCGTCCCTCCCCGTCTGCGGTGCCACCTCCGAACGGCGTTCGCCTCACCAATACAGGCCTGCGCGATCCGTCGCAAGCAAGTCGAGGCCCGGTGTCATCCCGGAGTGAAACGAGGGATCCGCACTTCCCGCCGCTGCTCCGACCACCAGGTGGAGATCCCTCGCCGCGCTCGGGATGACGGAGCCTCAGACTGCGGCGGTCGAGAGCTTCCGGATCGTGTCGACCGCCGACTGGATCGAGGTTTCGATGTACGCCTCGCGGTCGAGTCGGATGTCGAGCCGGGCGGTCAGGATGGTCGAGACGACGCCGTGCAGGATGGCCCAGACGACGTGCGCGTGGACCCGCGCCTCCTCCTCGCAGGCGCCAAGCTCGGGCGCGCACTGCTGGACGAGATCGGTGAGCACGTCCATCGAGCGAGCAGCGCGGCGGAAGAGCTCCCTGGGAAAACGCGCCATCCGCCGGGCGTGGAACATGTACATGATCTCGTAATACTCGGGATTCTCGAGACCGAACTCGATGTAGCGCCGGCAGTGCAGCTCCAGCCGCTGGATCGGCGGCTCGGGGACTGCCGCACTCTCCTTGACGATCTCGTACCAGCGCTGGAAACCCTCGTCGATCAGCGCGTGGACGAGCTGGTCCTTGTTGGCGAAGTAGAGATAGATGCTGCTGACACTGCAACCCACCGCCGAGGCGATCTTCCGCATCGAAAGCCGATCGTACCCCTCCTCGACGAGAAGCGTCCGACTCGCGTCGAGCGTCGCGGTTCGAAGGCCGGTATCGGTCCAGGGCTGCATGTGGGCCAGGAGACGGCGTTCGGGAGGGAGAAACAGGGTCGGCTGACATTAGGCAGGCGGGCCGCGGGTGTCAACGAAGTGGGGGGTCGCGGGCGCCACCGTCATCC
>JBBDRR010000126.1:0-5769 GCA_040905395.1 Gemmatimonadota bacterium | reverse complement strand
CGCCGCGCGTCCGGGGGATCGATCCATCCTCCGGCCGTAGCCAACAGCTGATAGCCAACAGCCGATTGCCGATAGCCGATAGCCGCGTCTCACCTCCTCGGGGCCGACCACCTCGTGACCGGCGGCGGCAGCTCGCCATGTTCGAGGCGATCGAGGAGCGACTCGAGCTGGATCTGGGTCTCCTGGACGAGCCCCTTGTAGTAGAAGTGTCCGATCGCGATCGCTCCGCCGAGGACGGGAAGGCCGAGGAGGGCGGCGGGGGGGGCGATGGCGATGCCCAGCACCGCACCCGTCGCGGCGGCGGTGGAGCCACCACCGAGCATCGAGCCCGCCGCCGTCGCCAGCCGGTTCCCGCGCAGCGAAGTGCTCAGGGTCACGTACGAGTACCCCTCCTCCAGCGCGTGCACTGCCATCTCCAGGCCGGAAACCTTCAGCAGCGGAGAGCGGCTGAAGACCTGACTGACGCCCCGACCGAATGCGGCGGCGACGCCGGTCGCCCGCGTAAGGACCACCCTGTCCGGCAGCCGACGCAGCACCGCGAGATACTCCCGTTCGACCAAGTACCGCTCGAGACGCCGCGAGACCTCGGCCGTTTCGCCGACGACCGTTCTGCTGGCGCTCACCTGCACGGGTCCGTACAGCTTCACCAGCGCCCCGCTCTCCTGCCCCGGCACGCCGCCGACCTCCGCCAACGCCTGGTTGAGGTGCCTCGTCGAAAGGCCCAGCTCCCGGCCGATCCGGACCACTTCGGCCTCGCTCATCCCCTCGCCGTCCTTGGCCTCCGCCTCCCTCGCCTGCAATTCCGCCGCACGGCGGATGACCATCTCGAAATCCTGGTTCGAGAGGACCCGTTCGGGAGGCAGCGCCGCGTCGGGGCGCTCCGGCAGGTTCTGACTCACTCGATCTCCGCTCGCGTATTCTGGATTTTCGTCAGCGCCGCAGCTGCTCGAGCACGCTGACGACTTCGGCGTCGGTGGTCCGATCCGAAGCGTTCCGGCCGATGTGCCTGAAGTGCACGACCCCCGCTTCGTCGATCACGTAGGTCGCAGGTAGCGGGACCGGTCGTTCTGGCTCCATCGCGCCCCACGTTTCGAAGGTGGACGAATCCACGGAGACCACGGGAAAGCCGAGCTCGGCCTGTTCCAACCATCCCGAGCTCACCTCGGGCGGATCGAGCGTCACGGCGATCAGGTCGGCCCCGACCCGCTGGTAGGCCGAGAGGTTCGTCTTCATCTGCTCGAGCTGAACTCGACAGAGGCCACAGTCGACCGACCGATAGAAGACGATCACCGTTGGTGATCCCTGGAGGTTCTGCGCGCTGAACGCGGCCCCGTCGGGCAGCGTCCCGTCGAGCGCGGGACTCCTCTGCCCGACGGCGGTTCCCAGAGGAATCGCCGGCGCCGCCGGCTCGACGTCCCCGCCGCATCCCGCCAGGACGGCCGCCAGAAGCCAGGCGCATACAGCAACTCTCAAGATCCCTCCATATCACACGAAATCCGGTAACGACTCGGCCGATAGCCGATAGCCGATAGCCGATAGCCGCCCTCTAATATCCCTCCACGACCACCGCGATCCCCTGCCCTCCTCCGATGCACGCGGTTCCGAGGCCGTACCGCTTACCTCGGCGGCGCAACGCGTGGAGAAGGTGCACGGTAATCCTGGCACCGGAAGCGCCGAGCGGGTGTGTCAGGGCGATTGCCCCGCCGGACGTATTCACCCGCTCCCGGTCGAGCCCCAACTCCTTTTCGACCGCGCAGTACTGTGAGCCGAACGCCTCGTTGACCTCGATCAGGTCGATCTCGTCCAGCGAGAGGCCCGCGATCTCGAGAGCCTTGCGGCTCGCGGGTGCCGGGCCGATTCCCATGTACCGCGGCTCGACCCCCGCGGCCGCCCAGGAAACCAGGCGGCCGATCGGCTCGATCCCGTTCCGACGTGCCCAGCTCTCGGAGGAAACGACCATCGCGGCGGCGCCATCGCCGATTCCCGAGGCGTTGCCGGCGGTGACGGTTCCGCCTTCCTTGAAGTAGGGTCGGAGCCGTCCGAGGCTCTCCTCCGTCGTATCCGGTCGCAGATGCTCGTCGCGGTCGAACCGGATCTCGCCCTTCTTGCCGCGGATCGTCACGGGCACGATCTCGTCGTCGAAGGCACGGGCCTCCCACGCCTGGTGCGCCAGCCGCTGGGATCGGGCGGCATACGCATCGACCTCCGCACGGCTGAGATCGTATCTTTCCGCGAGGTTCTCGGCGGTGACGGCCATCGAGCAGCCAGCGAAGGGGTCCGAGAGCGATTCCCAGAGCATGTCCTCGTAGAACGCTCCGCCGGGTCCGAGCCGCTGCTCACCCCAGCGGGCGCCGCGGACCACGTGCGGCGCCTGGCTCATGGATTCCGTTCCGCCGCAGAGCGCGACATCGGCCTGCCCCAGCAGGATTTCCATCGCCCCGCTCACCACACCCTGGAAGCCCGATCCGCAGAGCCGATTGACCGTCAGGGCGGGTACCGCCTCGGGGATGTCGCTCCGCAGACCGATGTGGCGGGCGAGGTAGATCGCATCCTTCGAAGTCTGCAGGACGTTGCCGAACACCACGTGCTGCACCGCGTCGGGAGCGACGCCGGCCGCCTCGATGGCGCCGCGGGTGGCGAGAACGCCGAGGTCGGTCGCACTCAGGTCCCTGAGCGATCCGCCGAACGTACCGAAGGGAAGCCGCTTGGCCGAAAGGAAGACCACGTTCTCGTCCCTGCCCTGAGTGCCCATGCCCGAAGCCTCTGCTCTACTGGATGAGATACCGCTGATGCGCTCGCGCCGATGGCGTCCGGTTGCAAGAGTACCCCACCGCGCGGAAGGGCGTCAAGCATGGGAGGAGCGGTCTTGCTGGCGCTCCGGGGGGGAGGGTAGCTTGCCGTCCCCGGCAGTTCACGGGATCCGGTTCATCGAAAAAAAGGTCGTGCCGATTCTATATCCACTCGCCCGCACCGCTCTCTTCGCGCTACCGGCGGAGAAAGCGCACGAGATCGCGACCGGCGCGCTCGCCCGGCTACCCGCGCCCGCTCGGGGGTTGCTGCGCGCCCGCAACGAGATCCGTGATCGGCGGCTCGCCACCTCACCATGGGGAATCGACCTCCCGAACCCGGTCGGCCTAGCGGCCGGCTTCGACAAGAGCGCGGCGGCGTTCAACGCGCTCGGCGCGCTGGGGTTCGGATTCGTGGAGATCGGCACGATCACCGCGCTGCCGCAGCCGGGCAATCCCCGACCTCGTCTCTTCCGCCTTCCCTCGGACCAAGCGCTGCTCAACCGGATGGGATTCAACAATCCGGGAGCCGAGGCGGTCGGGAAACGCCTCGAGGGTTCGCGGATCGAGACGGTGCTCGGCATCAACGTCGGCAAGAGCAAGGTCACTCCTCTCGACCGTGCGGTCGACGACTACCTCCGGAGCATCGAGCTGCTCGAACCGTACGCCCGTTACCTCGTGATCAACGTGAGCTCGCCGAATACGCCGGGCCTGCGGGAGCTGCAGGATGCCGAACCGCTCCGGAAGCTGCTCCGCGCCGTCCTCGGCAGAGAGTCGCATCCTCTCCGCGCCCGTCCGCCGGTGCTGCTGAAGCTGGCGCCCGACCTCACCGACCCGCAGCTCGACGAGGCGGTGGATATCGCCGTCGAGGAAGGGGTGTCGGGGATCGTTGCGGTGAATACGACGATCTCGAGGGAAGGGCTGCGCACACCCGCGTCGGCGGTCGCACGGTTGGGTGCGGGCGGTATCAGCGGAGCGCCGGTCCGCGAGCGGGCGGAGGCCGTAGTGCGGCGCATTTTCCGGCGCACCGGCGGCACGCTGCCGATCGTCGGTGTGGGGGGGATCTTCTCGGCCGACGACGCGTGGAAGCGGATCCGCGCCGGTGCGAGCCTCGTCCAGCTCTACACCGGCTTCGTCTACGGCGGCCCCGGAATCGTGCGGAGAATCAATGCGGGGTTGCTCGAGCGCCTCGATCGCTACGGCTTCGCGACGGTCGCGGACGCGGTGGGAACGGGAGCGGAGCACGAGGCGTGATACGGGTAGCGAAGTTCCTGCATTCCTTCGTCCGACAGCGCGTCAGTGGCATCGAGGAGCGGGAAGTCCCGATGACGGTGGCAGACTCGAGCGTCCCCGCCTCCTACATCCGTCCCCGCGGCAACGATCGGCTACCGGGGTGGATCGTACTGCACGGGATCACCGTCCCCGGCCGTGAGCATCCCGTTCTGAAGCGCTTCGCGCAGGCGCTGGCGAGCACCGGCGCCGCGGTGCTCATTCCCGAGGTTCCCGCCTGGCGGCGTCTCGAGCTCGACCCCCACGTTGGCGACGTGACGATCGCGTCCGCCGTCGATTACCTGACGCAGCGCGACGACGTCGCCGGACCCAACCTGAACCTGGTCGGGTTCTCGTTCGGGGCGACACAGGCGCTGATGAGCGCAACCCGGCCGGGGGTGAAGGAGTCGGTGCGGTCGGTGATCGGCTTCGGGGGGTACTGCGACCTCCGCCGCACCCTGCACTGCATGATGACCGGCGAACACGAGTGGCGAGGAGTCCGCCAGCGTCTGGCGCCGGACCCGTACGGCCGCTGGATCGTCGTCGGCAACTACCTGCAGGATGTGCCGGAATTCAGCCATATGGACGAGCTCCGGCGGGTGGCATACGAGCTGGCGGTGGAGTCGGGGAACCGGGGTGTCAACGCGGCGGATCCGACGTACGACCCTCTGAAGGCGCGGCTGCGGGCCCGTCTGCCCGCGGAGCAGCGGAAGCTCTGGGACCTGATCGCCCCGCCGCACGACATCACCCCGCCGACCGACGAAGCGGGCGAGCTGGCTGGGAAGCTCTTCGAGGCGACGATCCGTCGTCACCCCCGCCTCGACCCGACCGACGTGCTGCCCGAGATCGATCAGAAGGTCGTCCTCGTCCATGGCTACGACGACCGGCTGATCCCCTACACCGAGACGCTCCGCCTCCTGGAGCGACTCTCGCCGAAGTGCGACGTGACCTCGTCGATCACCCGCCTCTTCGCACATTCGAGCGAGGCCGGACGGCTCGGTGCTCTCGAGTATCCCCGCGAGCTGGCGCGGTACGTCACACTGCTCCAGAGGGCGCTGCGGCCCTGCTGAGCGTCAGCCGCCGGCGATCATGCCTCGCCAGGATTTTCGATCAGGTGCAGCGGCGCCATCCGGACCACCTGCTCGTCGATCTTCAGATCGAACAGGTACGTCCCCGCGGAGGGGAAGACGACCTCCTCCATCGGCAGGATCAAACGGGTCTGGGGCGGTGCCTCCCCGCGCTTACGGGCGCTGATGTCGGTGTGCCCGCTGATCGTCAGGCAGGGGCTGCCGCTGGGGTCCGCCAGGTCGATCTTGAACTCCCGCCTTCCCTCCCCCTCCTCGTCCCATTCGATCGCCAGCGCGAGCACCATCCGATCCTGCTTGGCCGGAAACCCGGGGGCGTAGAGCTGATGAAATATCCCGTGAACGTCGAGCCGCCCGTCCTGCCGCGGTTCGGCGTGTTCGCAATTCAAAGCGTAGAGAATTCGCAAGCGTAGTGGTGTCTGGTTCAGATGGGGAAAGACGTAATCCGTTGATCGTTGTACGCTATCCGTTACGAACCCCGGCTCGGCAGCTGACCCGGATGTCCTCCTCCTGACGGACGTCGCGGCAGTCAACCGATAACGCATAACGTATAACGATCAACGGATAACCGATAACCCTATTCCCTATTCCCTATTCCCTATTCCCTATTCCCTATTCCCTATTCCCTA
>JBBDRR010000125.1:0-5830 GCA_040905395.1 Gemmatimonadota bacterium | reverse complement strand
CCGACTTCGTGGTCGCCGCCTGGACCTGCGCCTTCAGCTCCGGCGTGAGCTTCCCCTGCTCCTCGATCGAGCCCAGGATCGTTCCGCGCCGCTCGTCCATCTCCGACAGGTACTCCGCCCGGTCGCGAACGTCGCGGATCTGCACCTCGTCCAGCTCGCCCGTGGCTTCCTTACGGTAGCGGGCGACGAAGGGAATCGTGTTTCCCTGGCCGAGCAGCTCGAGCGCGGCGTCGACCTGCTGGGGACGAAGGGAGAGCTCCTCGGCGATCCGGCGTACGTACGGCTGCATCTGAAGGGTGTGTGTCAGGAGTGGGCGGGCGGGGTTCGCAGCCAGCGGACCCCCATCCTGGCGCCGACGACCGCGGCCACGGTCTGGAGCAGGAGGAGCGCCCCGAGAGTGATCGCGTCCAGCGAGCGCCAGGTGGTCTCGCCCACCAGGCCGCCGACCGAAATGTTGATCAGGAGCCAGGCGACGATCGAGAAGAGGCCGATGCCCAGCCCGTGCAGGATGGGCGCTGCGGCGACGCGCGTACCGACGAAGAAGCCGGTGGTGAAGAAGCCGACGAGCAGCGCACTGGCGACCCAGAGCGTCTCGCCCGGGGGATCTTCACCGACGAGCCCGAGCGACGCCAGCGCCAGGAGGATGAGAGCGGTCACCGCGGCGGCGATGAACCAGCCGAATGCGATCCAGCTTGGATTTACGTTTCGAATGTGCTCGTGCATCGTCAACCTATCTGGAGTTCAAGCGCGAGCTGATCGATCGGTTGGAACGACCGCCGGTGGTGAGGCGTGGGCCCAAGGCGGAGAAGCGCCTCACGGTGATCGGGCGTAGCGTATCCCTTGTTGTGTTCCCATCGATAGTCCGGGTAGCGCAGCGCGAGCCGACACATCAGGCGGTCGCGACAGACCTTTGCGACGATGCTCGCACAGGCGATCGAGTGGACGCTCGCGTCGCCGCCGACGACGGCCGTCTGCCGCTCATATCCAAGCTCCGGCACGGGCAGGCCGTCCACGAGGAGGTGCTCCGCCGCGGGATGGAGCTTCGCGACGGCCCGCTTCATCGCCAGCGCGCTAGCCCGCAGGATGTTGATGCGGTCGATCTCGTGCGGCGAGGCGGCCCCGATCCGGACGCTCACGGCCCGCGCCGATATCAGCTCCACGACCTCCTCGCGCTGTGCAGCGGTCAGCTTCTTCGAGTCGTCCGCCCCGATGATGAAGCACTCGAGGGGGAGGATGACGGCAGCCGCGACGACCGGCCCGGCCAGAGGTCCCCGACCCACTTCGTCGACGCCGGCGACGGCCTCAACGCCACGGCTCCAGAACCCGCGCTCGTACTTGAGGAGCCGGTCCCGGAGCCGTTTCGAATTCTTGCCGCCGCGCCGCGCGGCGGCCTTCTTCGGAGCGCGCGCCACCGCGCCTCAGCGCGTCGAGCGCTCCTTGATCCGCGCCGCTTTCCCGCGGAGGTTCCGCAGGTAGTACAGCTTCGCACGACGCACGCGGCCGCGCCGCACGACATCGATCGAGGCCACCATCGGCGAGTGCAGCGGGAAGATCCGCTCGACGCCGATCCCGCTCGAGATCTTCCGGACGGTGAACGTCTCGTTCACACCGCCGTGCTTCTTGGCGATGCAGACGCCCTCGAACGCCTGGATGCGCTCCTTGTCGCCCTCACGGACGCGGACGTTGACCCGAAGGGTGTCGCCCGCCCTGAAATCAGGCAGGTCGTCGCGCAGGAATTCCTGCTGGGTCTCGATGAACGGGTGCATGTGCCTAGCCTGTATTCTGAAGTGATTGACTGCAGGGGAGAGGGAAGAGGGAAGAGGGAATAGCGAACAACGAATCGCCCGCTCCCCGGCGCCTTCCCAGCCTATTCCCTATTCCCTATTCCCTATTCCCTATTCCCTATTCCCTATTCCCTATTCCCTGCCTCCGTCCTCCAACATATCCGGCCTGCGCTCGTGCGTAAGCCGTTCCGCCTGCTCCCTGCGCCAGTCAGCGATCCGGCGGTGGTCGCCCGAGAGCAGGACCGGCGGCACCTCCATCCCCCGAAAGACCGGGGGCCGCGTATAGGAGGGCGGGCTGAGCCTTCCCTCGTAGAAGGAATCGGTCGATGCCGATTCGTGGTCCGATATCGCTCCCGGCAGGAGCCGCACGATCGAATCGACGACCGCCAGCGCCGCGGCCTCACCCCCCGAAAGGACGAAATCTCCCAGCGAGATCTCCTCGGCACCCAGGCCCTCGGCCACCCGCTCGTCCACGTCCTTGTAGTGGCCGCAGAGGATGGTGATCTCGTCCTGGAGCGAGAGCCGCACGGCATCCTCGTGTCCGTACCGGCGACCGCGGGCCGACATCAGCAGGACCCTGCCGCCGGGCATTTCGGCGCCCGGCTCTCCCAGCGACTCGACCGCCGCGAAGAAGGGTTCGGGCTTCAGTACCATTCCGGCGCCGCCACCGTACGGATAGTCGTCGACCGACTGGTAGCGGCCCTCCGCGAAGTCGCGGAGGTTCAGCACACGGTATTCCACCAGTCCCGCATCCGCAGCCCGCCCCGGAATGCTCAGGCGGAGCACATCGAAGAAGCTCGGGAAGAGCGTGACGATGTTGATGCGCATTCGGGATCGGGATTCGGGATTCGGGATTCGGGATTCAGGGGGGCGCATGGAAACTCTCCTCGTGCACAAGCCCTGGAAAGCAGATGCAACCTCCCTGAATGCCGAATCCTGAATCCTGAATGCTGCCGTTCAGATCTCCAGCAACCCGTCGGGCGGGTCGATCGTCAACTCACCCGTTTCGAGATCGAAGCCCGCTACCATCTCCTTCACGAAGGGGACCAGGATCTCCCGGCCGCCTCCTGTCCGGATGACCAGCATCTCGCCTCCCGCGAGCGGGAGGATATCGGTGACGGTTCCGATCGGCAGCTCGGCCGTTCGGGCGGTCATGCCGACCAGGTCGCGGTAGTGTATCTCGTCGGCCGCCGCGGGGGCGGCCTCGGCGGCCGGGATAAGGAGCGTGTGGCCGCGAAGCACCTCCGCGTCCTCCCTGGTCGCGACACCATCCAGCGTCAGGATCGCTCCGCTCGGCGTCGGACGATAGCGCGCGATCCGACACTCCCGCCCCATCGGATCGCCCCGCGGGTCCCCGAGCAGCAACGTCCGACCCATCCTGAAGACCGCGCCGGGCCGGTCGGTATCGACGGCGATGGCCAGGTCGCCCCGCACCCCGTGCGGACGGCGTACCCGCGCGACGATCAGGTACTCCGCCCGCCCAGCCGACGCAGGAGCCACGAAGGACTACTCCTTCGTCTCCGCCTCCGGCTCGGCGTCCGCCTCGGCGGCGGGAGCCTCTTCCGCTTCGGGGGCAGGCTCGGCCTCGGCCTTGGCGCTGGTCTTCGCCTTGGCTTCCGCCTCCGGCTCGGCGGCCGGAGCCTCTTCTGCGTCGGCGGGCTCGGCCTTGGCCTTGGTCTTCGCCTTGGCTTCAGCCTCCGGCTCGGCGGCGGGAGCCTCTTCTGCTTCGGCGGGCTCAGCCTTGGCCTTGGTCTTGGTCTTGGCTTCCGCCTCCGGCTCGGCGGCCGGAGCCTCTTCAGCTTCGGCGGTCTCGGCCTTGGCCTTGGTCTTGGTCTTGGCTTCAGCCTCCGGCTCGGCGGTCGGAGCCTCTTCAGCTTCGGCGGTCTCGGCCTTGGACTTCGGCTTGGCTTCAGCCGCCGGCTCAGCGGCCGCCTCGGCCTCCGGTGCGGCAGCCTCGGCCTTAGACTCCTCCGCGGCTTCTGTGTCGGCTCCCGCTACGGTGTCGCGGACGTCCTCGGCGACCTCCTTCACCTTGGCGGCTGCCTTGCTCGCGGCGCTCGCCGCCTTGCGAACCGAGGTCTTCGCGGACTTCGTCACCGTTGCCACAGCCCCTTCCAGCACGGTCTCCTCGGGTCGGAACACGCCGGCCTTCTTCAGCAGCGACTTCGCCGTCTCGGTCGGCGTCGCGCCGAGCTCGATCCAGTGCAGCGCTCGCGACCGGTCGACCGCCAGCGTCAGCGGCTCGGTCCGCGGGTTGTAGTGCCCGATGTTCTCCACGATCCGACCATCGCGCGGCATCGCGCTCTCGGCTACCACGATCCGATACGTCGGCGCATTTCTCCGCCCCATACGGCGAAGACGAATCTTAAGGGCCATCGACTCTCCTCATTCGACAACAGTGACGTCCATCTCCGCGCGATCCGATGTGAGCGCGCCGGATTGAAGGACGATCGAGGCTGAAACCTAAGCTATCGGCTATCAGCTATCGGCTATCAGCTACGGAAACAACAACGACCTGAAGGCACCGCAACGAACCATTCGGCCAACCATGCGCCGGCCCCGGCTATCAGTAGCCGATAGCCGATAGCGCTGTCGACGTTCGGTCGCCCCCTCAGCGGCCACCGAACGTCGGCAGCTTCGGCATCCCCATCTTCGGCATCATGCCGCCGAAGCCCTTCATCTGCTTCATGAGCTTCTGCATGTCCTTGAATTGGGAGACCAGCCGGTTGATCTCCTGGACGGGGCGACCGGAGCCGCGGGCGATGCGGGCGCGGCGTGAGCCGTTCAGCAACTCCGGCCGCTTTCGCTCCGCCGGCGTCATCGAGAGGATGATCGCCTCGATGTGCTTCAGCCGCTGCGGGTCGACCTTGATGTTCTTCAACATCTTGTTGTTGACCCCGGGCATCAGCTTCAGAAGGTTCTCCAGCGGCCCGAGGTTCTGGAGCTGCCGCATCGCCGTGAGGAAGTCCTCCAGATCGAAGCGGCCGCCGCCCATCACCTTCTTCTCGAGCTTCGCCGTCTGCTCCTGGTCGAAGGCGGACTGGGCCTTCTCGACGAGCCCGACGACGTCTCCCTGCTGCAGGATCCGCCCTGCCATGCGCTCGGGATGGAAGTCCTCCAGCCCGTCGAGCTTCTCGCCGACGCCGATGAACTTGATCGGCTTGCCGGTGACTCCGTAGATCGAAAGCGCCGCGCCGCCGCGGGCGTCGCCGTCCATCTTCGTCAGCACGACGCCGGTGATATCGAGCGCTTCGTCGAAGCCCTGCGCGATCTTCACCGCTTCCTGACCGGTCATGCCGTCGGCGACGAAGAGGATCTCCGTCGGCTCGATCGCCGCCCGGAGCCGCTTCAGCTCGTCCATCATGTCCTGGTCGATCTGCAGCCGGCCGGCGGTGTCGAAGATCACGACGCGATCCCGCTCCCGCTTCGCCGTCTCCAGCGCCTTCTTCGCGATTCCGACGACGTCCGTGCTGCCCGGATCGGCGTACACCGGCACGCCGACCTGCTCCCCGAGCGTCTGCAGCTGCTCGACCGCGGCGGGCCGGTAGACGTCGCACGCCACGAGACGGGTCTGCCGCATCTCCCGCTTCATCTTCCGCGCGAGCTTCCCCGCCGTCGTCGTCTTACCCGACCCCTGCAGCCCGACCATCATGATCACCGTCGGTGGCAGCGCGGCCATCTCCAGGCCAGCCTTCTTCTCGCCGAGCGTCGCGGTCAGCTCCTCGTGGACGATCTTCACGATCTGCTGACCCGGCGACACCGACCTCAACACCCGCTCTCCGAGCGCTTTCTCCTCGACGCGCTTCATGAACTCGCGCGTGATCTGGTAGTTGACGTCGGCTTCCAGCAGGAAACGACGAATCTCCCGCAGCCCATCCCGGATCATGGGCTCGGTCAGGACCCCGCGCTGGCGGAAGCCCGATAGTACGCCGTCTAGCTTGTCACTTAGCTGGTCGAACACGTCCCCTACCCTTCGGGTGCGCGGCTCTCGCCGGGCGATGCAAAGCCTGTAAATGTAGTCGGGAATTGAGGAAGTGACAAGCCCG
>JBBDRR010000124.1:0-33409 GCA_040905395.1 Gemmatimonadota bacterium | reverse complement strand
CTGGCGACGGTGCTCGCCGCGCGTGGTCTCCGGATCGGAGTAGTCGATGCCGATCTGAACGGGCCGTCGGTCGCTCGCATGCTCGGAGCGGGTGACGCGTCGCTGCAGCACTGCGCTGACGGAATACTTCCGGCGAGAGGCTCGGCAGACGTCGCGTTCGTTTCGACGGACCTTCTGCTGAGCGCCGCCGACGCCCCGATGCGCTGGAAAGGCCCGCGCGACGACGGCTTCCTCTGGCGTGGTGCGCTGGAGGCGGGGACGCTCAGAGAATTTCTCTCCGATATCGTCTGGGGGGAGCTCGATTTTCTCTTCATCGACGTCCCCCCGGGCACCGACCGTATCGAGCGGCTACTCGATCTCGTAGCCATCGAGGCCGTCCTGCTCATCACCACGCCCTCCGCCGCGGCTCTGCACGTCGTCGGCAAGTCGGCGCGGCTGCTCCGCGAAGCCGGTGTGGAGAACATCGGCCTCGTGGTCAACATGAGCGCGTATACCTGCCCGAGCTGCGGCGACTCGACGGCGATCTTCCCCAGGGCCACGCCCGCTGACTACCACCTTCTGGGCGACCTGACGCCGTGGGTGGAGATTCCGTTCGATCCCGCGCTGGCGGCGACCACCGACAGCGGACACCCCATCGTTCTCGCGGAGCCACACCGACCGGCCGCGGTGGCGCTCCGCGACCTCGCGGACCGCCTCCAACGCGAAACGGATTCGTGAAATTCCTTTGTCTACGCTGCGATGAGACGATGGTCTTCGAGGAACGCCAGCTTCCGGGCGACGGGACGATGGGCGTGGTCTTCCGCTGCTCCGATTGCGGCAGCGAGGTGGCGATGCTGGCGAACCCGATGGAGACGCAGCTGGTGAGTAGCATGGGCGTGAAGATCGGGGGCCGAACCGTCCCCGAGCAGCCTTTGGAGCTCACCCAGAGCTTCCTGGCGGAGGGTCGCGACGACGCGATCCTCGAGAATGCCCAGCCTCGGGCAGGCGTCGTCTGGAGCGAGGACGCGAACGTCCGCCTCGCTCAGGTGCCCGCTTTCGTCCGTGGCATGGTCAAGCGCATCTATACGGATTACGCCCGGGAGCGCCGGATCCCTACGATCACTCCGGCGGTGATGGACCGCGCCCGCACCGATCTGGGTCTCGAGGGGATGTAGCCAATGGCGACTCCGACGGAAGGCTCCCTTCTACCGCCGTCCTCCCGAAAGTTCCGCCAGGCCGCCTTCGTCTATCTGCACGTCGGACTCCTTTACGAATTCGCCGTTTACGCGATGTGGCGTGCCGGCCTCCTCGGCGATATCCCGGGTCACCCTGCGCTCTGGCTCACGCTGGGGGCTGGGCTCGTCGCATTCGTCTTCTGGGGCCTCTGGTTTCGCCAGAGTCGGTGGCTGGCTCGAATCGTCTGGGCGATCCATGGCCTGCGACTTCCCGCGATGTTCGAGGGGGCGTTTCTGCGGGAACCGGGCGCAGAAGTGATCGTTCCCGCGAACTTCTTTCTGGTCGCGATTTTCGTCATCGTGATAAATCTCTGGATGCTCGCGCGCGCCGGTTGGGACCTCTGAAGTGTGACGCCAGGCCCGATACGTGAAGCCAACCCGGCTCGAAAGTTTCCGGGCGCGTCGCGCGAGGGCCTCGCAACGTCTTCGTTGACATGCCCCGCCGCCACGCCTAATATCGCAACGGAAGTTCCGGTCGAACTTGCAAACGCAGCGGATCCTCTCCGCCGCCGAATATTCGCGAAGCCCACCGAAGTCGGGCTTCCAGAAGATCGACGCTTCGACGGGCCACCAATCCCGGCGGAGCTCTGGGCTCTCACCTGCCAGCGACCGTTGCGCGATTCCGGCGCGCGGTGCAGCCTTCGAGTCCGACGCGAGTCGCCACGACTTGCGCCCCGCTTTCAGGCTACGTTCCGCGCGCCGCTTTCGTGCTGATCGCACCCCCAACGCGAGGTGCCGATGTATCGCGAACTTCTGCTTCCAGTCGACAACTCCGAACACTCCAACTGGGCGGTGGAGCGAGCGATCGAGCTCTGCGCTCGATCCGGCGGCCGGGTCACCGGCAACCACGTCTACGCCGCTCGTCTCCACGACGTCCGTTTCCGTCAGCTCGAGACGGGCCTACCCGCGCAGTTCCAGTCCGCCGACGAGATCAAGCGGCAGCGGAAGATCCACGACAAGCTCATCGAAAAGGGTCTTCAGCTCATCTCGGACAGCTTTCTGGACGAGGTCGAAAAGAAGTGTAGAGCGCGCGATGTCGGGCTCACGCGCCAGCTTCTGGAGGGGATCAACTACGAGGAAATCGCCAGGGAGGCCAATGCCGGGGGGGGTAGGCTGCCGAGCCTGATCGGCTTCGATCCGAACATCGCCGAGAAGTACGACGGCGGGGCCACGGTTCGCAGTGACGTCAGGCTCGGCGCGGATGGGCGGATCGTGGCCGAGGACGAGGAGCACGACGAAAAACTGGCCGGCAGCTCGCGGCGCGATTACGACCTGCTCGTCATGGGCGCACACGGCATCGGCAAGCAGCCGTACAGCCAGCTCGGCGGTGTCGCGGGGCGGGTTGCCCGTTCGGTCGAGAAGGATGTGCTTCTCGTTCGCGACGGCCGGCCGATCGGGGGCGGCCGCATCATGGTCTGCGTCGATGGATCCGCCTATGCCTACAAGGCGATGCGGATCGCGCTCGAGATGGCGCGGGAGTTCGAGGCGGAGCTCTTCGTCTGCAGTGCTTTCGACGTCGAGTACCACCACGCCGTGTTCGGCAACATCCGGTATGCGCTGTCCGAGGCGGCCTCGAAGGTCTTCAAGTTCGAGGAGCAGGAAGAGCTGCACAACAACATCATCGACAAGGGGCTCCTCAAGCTCTGTCAGGCGAATCTCAAGCGCGCGCAGGTGATGGCGGAGGAGTACAGCGACGTACCGTTGAAAACGCAGATCCTCATCGGCAAGCCCTTCCAGTGCATCCTCCAGTGGGTCGAGGAAATCGACCCCAGCCTCCTGATCATCGCTCGCCACGGCAGCCACCGTATCGACGACACCGAGCTCGGCTCGCAGGCCGAGAACCTCCTGCGGCTGGCAGCGACCAGCGTGCTGCTCGTGGGCACCACGGACGTTCGTCCGGAGGAGATCCCCTGGATCGAGGAGGACGGTGAGACCGGTCTCGAGTGGGCGCCGGAGGCCGAGGTCAGAATTCTCCGCGTACCGCCGTTCGCCCTCGGGATCGCGCGGAAAGCGGTCGAGGAGTTCGTGCTGGAGAATTACGGGATTCGGGATTCGGGAGTCGGGATTCAGGGGAGCGAAGCGAGCCAGAGCCTGCAGCTCAACGGAAACGGCAACGGGAGCGCGGTCCCCCCGACCCCCGAATCCGGAATCCCGAATGCTGTCCTCGCCGGCCGCGAATCCCTACCGATCGTCACGAACGAGCGGCTCGACGAAGCGATTCGAAAGCTCCTCCCGACGCACATGCAGCTCATCATGGGCATCGGTACGGCCGAGGAGCTCGCGCTCGCCGAAATCAAGGCTCAGGAGGCGATGAAGCGCACGGTCGTGCAGGGGCGTGATGAGGACGATGTGGAGGCCGTTCCCATGGTCGAAGCGAAGTGCCCATTTACCGGCCAGGTGCAGGTTCGCCCGCGGAACGCCAAGGATGCGATCGTATGGACGGCACAGGCGTTCGAACGGCTGCGGCTCGTTCCCCTCATCGCACGTCCACTGGCGCGCAACACCGTCGAACGATTCGCGCGAGAAAACGGGTTCTGGCGAGTGACTACGCCGGTCATGGATGAGAACAAGCAGGCCATGATCGAGGCCGACGAGTTCGACATGGACACGATGCTCGTGATGTTCAAGGAGCTACAGGCCAAGCAGATCCAGGCGGCGGCCGAGGGGGTCGACGGGCTCTCCGACGAGATGCGGCGATTCATCGAGGAAGCCAAGGCGGCGGGAGTTACGCGGTGCCCGATCCGCGACATCGACGAGCAGGCGAAGCAGTGTCCGGTCGACTTCAAGACGACCACGCCGGAGCAGGCCCGAGAGGCCGTGCAGCAGTACATGAAGACCGGGGAACCCGGGGACTGACGGGCTCCTGCAGCTCATGGGACCGATCGGCATGACGTAGAAGTTCTAGCTGGGAAGGTCGGAAGGTACACTACGGAACCGGGCGAAATGCAACGGAGCCTACCGGTAGTCCCGACCGAAGGTCGCGCCGCGGCGCGAAGCACACCTGCCTCCGGGCAGGCGGAGGATTGGGTACGTCCCGGTCCCACGCCGGGTGTGTCCGTGCACCCGGCGACCTCCGAGCCGTACATCCCACACGTCGTGGCGTGGAATCTCACCCAGCGGTGTAATCTCGCCTGCGCTCACTGCTATATCTCGGCTGGTTCCTGGCATGCCGCTTCGGGCGAGCTCACCACTCGGGAGTGCCATCGGGTCGTTGACGAGGTGCTGACCGAGAGCCCGGCGGCGATGCTCATCCTTTCCGGCGGTGAACCCCTCCTGCGTGATGACCTCGAGGAGATCGCGGCTCATGCGAGCGAAGCGGGCGCGACGGTCGTGGTGGGCACGAACGGAACCCGCCTGACGGACGCCCGCATCGCCACGCTGATGACCGCGGGTGTCCGCGGAGTCGCCGTGAGCGTCGATTCCCTCGATCCCGCGTATCACGACCGCTTCCGACATGGCAATGGCGCGCTCGAGGATACGCGTGCGGCGATCGCCCGGCTTCGCGACGCACGCCTCGACTTCGTCATCCAGACGACACTGACTCGCGGGAACCGTCACGAGTTGGGGAGGCTCGCCGCCTGGGCCGCCGAGGCGGGTGCCGTCTCGTTCAACCTGTACTTCCTCGTGGCGACCGGCCGCGGCGAAAAGATGCAGGGGCTCTCCCCCGCCGAAAACGACGAGGTGCTGCGGGAGCTGACGGCGCTCCAGCGCGAGTACCGCGGCACGATGCTGATCCGATCCAAGTGTCAGCCGCAGATCATGCGTCACGTCTACGAGTCGGACCCCCAATCGACTCTGCTGAACTATCGCACGCGTTGCCAGTGCGGCACCCAGTACTGTCGCATCACTCCCGAAGGCCGGGTGACGCCCTGCCCCTATACGCCCGCCGTCGCGGGGGACCTGCGGACACAGAGCTTCCACGAGATCTGGAATGAATCCCCCGTCTTCGCGAAGATCCGCGGAGGGGAGCTGGGAGGGAAGTGCGGTCGTTGCGAATACCGCGGAATCTGTGGTGGCTGCCGGGCCAGAGCTTATGCGGAGGGCGGCGACCTGATGGGTGAAGATAACTCCTGCGCCTACGATCCTCCCGGCGCGGTTCCGCTGATCGAGCCGCTCTCTACGCTCACGTACGGATCCCGGTCGTCCCCCGAGCTCGCGTGGAGTCCCGAGGCGCGCGCGCGCCTGGAGCGGATCCCCAGCTTCGTGCGCGGTGTCGTCTCCGCGCGCGTCGAGGGGTTCGCCCGCGAGCGCGGCTACGATCGCGTCACCGCCGAGGTGATGGCCGAGGTCCGCGAGAACATGCCTGTAGACTTCTCCAAACGACTGCCCTTCTTCGCCCGCACCGATGACGGAGCCGCCGAATGAGTCGATCTCTGCGGTCGTGCCGGATCCTCTCTGCGCTTCTTCTGGCTGTCGCCACGGTCGTCATCGTGGGTCCGCTCCTGGCTCAGGAGGGCGTCACCATCGGGCGCCAATACGGCGACTTCCCCGTCATCGGCGCGCGCGGCGCCGTCTGGATCGCGGCGCAGGTACACCTCCTCTTCGCGGCTTTCGTGCTCGGCGTTCCTATGTTCGCGATCGTGGCCGAGGCGATCGGCATCTTCGGCAAGGATGCCCGGTACGATCGGCTCGCGAAGGAGTTCACGCGGCTCCTGGTGATTGCCTACAGCGCCACCGCCATCTGGGGCGCCGTCCTCACCTTCTTTCTCACGACGCTCTATCCGGCGTTCTGGTCCCATCTGGCCGAGATCTTCGAAGTCTCGATGTGGATCTATGTCGGACTCTTCTTCGTCGAGACCTTCACCCTTTACCTCTACTACTACGGTTGGAACCATTGGAAGGTCGGCAGGGCGAAGCTTGCGCACTGGGGGTTGGGCATCCTCCTGAACATCTGGGGAACGGCGGTGATGTTCATCGCCAACAGCTGGCTCAGCTACATGATGAGCCCCCCCGAGGGGATGACTGCGGACACCGCGCCCGGCATGGTGCAGTTCTGGAGTGCGTTCGCCAACGCGACCTGGATGCCGATCAATATCCATCGGATCATCGCCAACGTCGTCTTCGGGGGAGCGATCGTCGCCGCGTACTCAGGCTATCGCTTCCTCCTCGCCAAGAGCGATGAAGAGCGGGCGCATTATGACTGGATGGGCTATGTCGGCAACCTGATCGCGATCGGCGCCCTGATCGTCCTTCCCTTCGCCGGATACTGGTTGGGCCGCGAGATCTACGAGTACAACCAGCAGATGGGCATCACGATGATGGGCGGCTTCATGAGCTGGCTCTGGATCATCCAGGCCTTCCTCATCGGCGTCCTCTTCCTCGCGGGCAACTACTATCTCTGGGTGGGAATGGGCCGGATCCCCGGTGCCGAGCGGTTCACTCCCTACATCAAGTACATGTTGCTGGTGCTGGTCATCGGCGTGATCGTCTGGGCGACTCCACACACGATGATCGCCGACCGCGACGAACTGGCGGCCATGGGAGGGACTCACCATCCCTTCCTGGGGGTTCTGGGCGTGATGAGCGCGAAGAACACCGCGGTCAACTTGATGATCCTCACCACCTTCCTCTCATTCCTGCTCTACCGGCGGGCCAACATCCGGCCGACGGTGAGCTGGGCGAAGACCGGCACACTGATCCAGGGAGGGTTCTTCGTGCTGGCCGCCCTGATCGTGCTCTTCTACGGCATCTACGGCTATTTCGTGACGGCGATCGTCAGGATCGGCTTCAGCGTTTACCAGGTGCTCTCCGTGCTCATCGCGATCGTCGCGGTGGTGATCATCGACGTGATGCTGGCTCGAGGCGCTGAGAGCCGCGGTGATATCCGATGGGGGCAGATGCCGCCTCGCTCGCAGTACGCCCTTTTCGTGCTGGTGGTGACGTTCACCTGGCTGATGGGGCTGATGGGCTTCGCGCGCAGCGGGATCCGGCAGCACTGGCACGTTTGGGAGGTGATGCCGGACACGAGCGCATGGGCCGCCACACCCGCTCTCGGTTACGCGGCGCAGATGATCAGCGTATGCGTCGCCGTATTCCTCGCCATGATCTCCTTCATTTTCTGGCTCGGCGGACTCATCGAAAAGCCGGATGTCGTCGCGGAACCGCCCGAGCCCCGAGAGCCACTGCTCGAATCGCACCGGAGGCCGATTCCGGGGAGCGACCTCGATTTCCAGCCCGCGGACTGAGGCGGCAAGATGATCGCGACCAACCTGAAGATCATATCGGTCACGCTGGGTACGATTCTCTTCTATACGTTCCTGGCCAACGCCATTCCCCAGGTGGAGTCCGAGGTGCCGGCGGCCCTCGCGCTCGGCGCCGGATTCACGACCGAGGAGCTCGTCTCGGCCGGCGAGGACCTCTACTTCGGCGCCGGCGGTTGCACCGCATGCCACGGCACGGGGACGCGGGCTCCGAATCTGGAGACGGCGGAGGGTTCCGAGGGACTGATCGGCGAACGGTGCGAGGCGAGGACCGAGGGGGTCGCCTGTAAGGAGTACCTGCACGAATCCCTCGTGGATCCCAACGGGTACCTGGTGGAGGGCTATCAGCCGATCATGCCGGACATGTCGCGTACGCTGTCGGACGCGCAGATCTGGGCGCTGGTCGCATACATGGAGAGCCTCGGGGGCGAGGTCAGCGTCGTTGCGGCGGATATCGAGGAGGCCGCGAGCGCATCGGCCGCATCGACCGGCGCCGGGGCCCCGGCGGCCGTCACGGCGAGCGCGACGATGGAACCGCTGGAGCTGCTGCGGGAGCATCAGTGCCTGCTCTGCCATATGCTCGGCGATGAAGGCGGGCCCATTGGGCCACCGCTGACGGGGATCGGCGCCGAGCAGGATGCGGAATCCATTCGTCACGCGATCCTGCAGCCGAACGCCGACACCACCGCGGGCTACGAAGCGGTCGCCGGAACGATGCCGGCCACATTCGGGCAGCAGCTGACGGCGGCGCAGCTCGAGGCGATGGTGCAGTACCTGGCAACCCAGAGATGAGGAGGCCCGCGTGAGGAAATACCTGCGGCACCCCTTCTGGCAGGCGGCTCTCGTCCTGGTTCTCGCGTACCTCATCTTCAAGGTGGGCATCGCCTACCTGCCCCCCCTTCTCGGGGTGAGCAGCGCGCCGGTACCGAGCAGCGTCATCCTCCAGTACATGGTGACCGTCGTGGTCGCGCTGCTCCTCTACGTGAGCGCCGACGAAGGACGATGGAGGGAGTTCAAGGAGCCGATGCAGGTGGTTCTCACAGAGCCCGAAAAACGCCCTGTGCGGATGGCTCTCATGGTGATCATCCCCCTGCTGATCGGTACGCTCGCATTCTTCCAGGTACGCCCGACGGTCGCCGCACCGCCGACCCTTCGGTCGATCCATCCCGCACCGCCGTCGCAGATCACCTTCCGGGGGGAGACCATGGTGCTGGCCGGGCTGGAGAACCCACTCCGCCACGAAGGCGACATGGCCGCGCACCTGGAGACCGGGAGCCGCGTCTATTATCAGAACTGTATGCCGTGTCACGGCGATGCGCTCGACGGGAATGGTCACTACGCGGACGGCTTCAGCCCTCGGCCACTCGAGTTCGGGACGAGCACCATCGCGCAGCTCACGGAGAGCTTCGTCTTCTGGCGCATCGCCAAGGGCGGACCGGGGCTGCCGCGCGAGGGCGCGCCCTGGGACTCCGCCATGCCCGTCTGGGAGGAATTCCTGACGGCCGAGGAGATCTGGGCGGTCACCATGTACCTGTACGAACAGGCGGGGATCACGCCTCGGACCTGGGAGGAGGAATAGATGGCGGCGCGAGCCCGGCATGCGTATCCGGCGAGGGAGGGGGCGGTCCGAAGGTGCATCGGCGCAACGGCCGTGATGCTTTTCATCACCGCCGGGACCGCGGAAACGCAGGAGGCAGATACGCCCGGGCGCGTCACCTACGACCGCTGGTGCGCGGGCTGCCACGGTGTGGAAGGGCTCGGCGACGGTCCGGCGGCCGGCTACATGTTACCACGCCCGCGGGATTTCACCTCCGGCCTCTACCAGATCAAGAGTACAGTGGCGGGGTCGCTCCCCTCCGACGACGATATCCTCCGCATCATCGACGAAGGCATGCCCGGCACCGCAATGCCGGGTTGGTCCGAGTCATTGACAGGGCAGCAACGCCGTGATCTGGTCGTCTATCTCAAGAGCTTTTCCCCCTTCTTCGGCAGCGAGCCGGATCCCGAGACCCTCTCGACGAGCGGAGCCCCGCGGGTCTCGCCCGAAGGGCTTGAGGAGGGCCGCGCGGGATACGACCAGCTCGAGTGCTGGCGCTGCCACGGCCAGCAGGGCCGCGGCGACGGCCCCTCCGCTTTCGAACAGACCGATAACGACGGCTTCCCCATCCGGCCGGCCGACCTGACCCGGAACTGGACGTTCAGCGGCGGCGGCACCGTCGAGGACATCTACCTGCGGATGATGACGGGGATCGAGGGTACCCCGATGCCATCCCAGGCTGATGCGGTGCAATCCGGTGTGATCAGCGAGGAGCAGCTCTGGCGGGTCGCGCAGTACGTCCGCAGCCTCTCTCCGGAAAGCCCCCCACGCGTGCGGGAGGTCGCACGTGCGGCGCTCGTCGACGGTGCCCTGCCGACCACCCCTGGCGATTCCGCCTGGGCCGTGGCCGACGAATACTACTTCCCGCTGGTCGGCCAGATCCTCGCGCGACCGCGATGGTTCGCGCCGACCGTCGCTGGCGTGTGGGTCCGGGCCGTTCACAACGGTGAGGAACTGGCGTTGAGGGTTCGATGGAACGACCCCTCCAGGAGCCCGGATTCCCGCTGGGACCAGTGGCAGGACCTGGTGCTCGCCACGATGGAGCCGAACGAAGGTGGGCCCGCCGAGCTGCAGGCCCTGCCGGACGCCTTGACCGTGCAGTTCCCCCGCGCGATCCCGGAAGGGATGGAACGGCCTTACTTCCTGATGGGCAACGATCGTCAGCCGGTGTACCTCTGGCGTTGGGACAGTGAGTCGGGCGCCGCAAGCGAGGCACTCGCCAGCGGGATCGGACAGATCGAGCCGCTCGCGGCGGATTCGCAGGGACTCACCTCCCAGGGCGGCTGGAACGAGGGGGAGTGGGTGGTCGTGATGAGCCGTCCCCTGGCCGCGAGTTCGAATGACGCGCTCACCTTCGAAACCGGCCGTCCCATCCCGATCTCATTCTACGCGTGGGACGGCGACAACTCCGAGTCCGGTACCCGCGGGGCGATCAGTACCTGGTACTACCTTCATCTGGACGAACCCGGCTCCAACACCATCTACATCGTCCCTGTCGCCGCCACCCTGCTCACTTTCGTCCTCGGGCTCGCGTTTGTCATGCGGGCCCAGCGCCGGCCGAACAGCGTGCGTCGAGACGACTCTTTCCAAACCTGAACGAGGTATTGCCATGGTCACGTTCCATCGGAAGGCGCCCCTCTGGATCACCACATCTCTAACTTTTGCCCTCACCGCGTGCGGCGGCGACGACGCGGGCACGCCCGGGGCTGCAGGCGGCGCCGATGACGCGGCGGTGGAAATCGAGAACCCGGGCGTCGTGACCGGCACCGTTGCGTTTACGGGCACGGCGCCGGCTCTGCAGCCGATCGACATGCGCGACGAGCCCGTCTGCGCGGAGAAGCACAGTGAGCCGCCGGTCCAGGAAGCCGTCGTCGTCAACGACAACGGAACCCTGAGCAACGTCTTCGTGTGGGTCAGAGAGGGCGTGACACAGTCGGGGGCCGCGCAAGCCGGGACCCCCGAGCTCGACCAGGACGGTTGCGAGTACCTGCCGCGCGTGCTGGGGGTCCAGGCGGGGCGCCCCTTCGTCATCCGCAACAGCGACGCGGTGTTACACAACATCAATGCCCGGGCTTCCACGAATCGCGGATTCAACATCAGCCAGCCGCAGGAAGGCATGACCTCCGAGCGGAGCTTCGCCACGCAGGAGGTCATGGTCCCAGTCCAATGTGACGTGCACTCCTGGATGACCGCCTACGTCGGTGTCGTGGATCACCCCTACTACGCCGTCTCCGGGGACGACGGATCCTTCACGATCGAGAACTTGCCGCCGGGTGATTACGTGGTGGAGGCGTGGCACGAGGAGTACGGCACACAGACGGTGGACGTGACGGTTCCACCCAACGGAACGGTCGAGGCGCCCTTCAGCTACTCGGGCGAAACGACGACGGCGTCCGCGGCTCCGCCGAGCGGGAGCAGCCACCACGATCTGGCGTTCGCGGAACGCCAACGAGCGGACTAGCCCACCTGGATTCCCGGCAGCCGGACGCTCTTCGTCCGGCGCCGTATCCATGACCAGCCCGGCGGACGGTCCGGGCAGAGGAGGACGGCGATATGGACTGGGGTTTCCCGGAAAGTGCATCGACTTTCGGTGCGCAAATCGACGCGGCGTACGGCGCGATCTTCTACGCGACCGCACTCGCCTTCGTGATCGTTCAGGGCCTTCTGATCTACTGTATCATCCGCTATCGGCACCGAACGGGTCGCAAGGCCAAGCCGATCCACGGGAACACCCGCCTCGAAATCATCTGGACGGTCGTCCCCGCCCTGGGGGTGTTCTACATCGCGTACGTGAGCGCTTCCGTCTGGCTCGATATGAAGTCGGAGGATCGGATTCCTGCGGGTGCGTACGAGGTCGGGGTGCACGCATCGCAGTTCGAGTGGACCGTGACGAACCCCGGGATGGATGGCCGGCTGGGGAGCGACGACGACTTCGTGACGCGCAATCAGCTCCATATACCGATGGGACAGCCGGTCCGCGTGCTGCTCACGGCCGAGGACGTCATTCACTCCTTCTTTCTGCCGAACTTCAGGGTGAAGCAGGATGCCGTACCGGGGATGCAGATCGCGGTCTGGTTCGAGCCGACGACGGCGGGTGAATACCCGCTCGGCTGCGCGGAGCTGTGCGGCCTGGGCCATTACCGGATGCGCGGAACCGTGACCGTCCATTCTCCTGACGAGTTCGATGCCTGGCAGGTCAGTGAAGGGGCGGTCGCAGCCGACATCGCCGAGACAAACACAGTAGCTTCGAGGTGATCGCCGATGAGCACCGTAGCCCCGACTCCGAATTACTCCGACCTGTTCCATGACCCTTCACACGAGGACCACCGGTCGTTCGTGCAGAAGTACATCTTCAGTACGGACCACAAGATCATCGGGATCCAGTTCCTCTTCATGAGCCTCCTCTTCCTGCTGATCGGTGGATTGCTTGCGATGCTGATCCGCTGGCAGCTGGGGTGGCCGGGCGAGCCGATGCCGGGAGGCGCCGCTCTCGGAGAGACCCGTATGCCGGGCGGGATCATGCTGCCGGAGTTCTACAACTCGGTCATGACGATGCACGGCACGATCATGATCTTCTTCGCCGTGATGCCGCTCCTGGTCGGCGTCTATGCGAACTTCCTGATTCCACTCCAGATCGGCGCGCCCGACATGGCGTTCCCGAAGCTCAACATGGCGTCGTTCTGGATCGCCGTGCCGGCCGGGGTGTTGATGGTGGCCGGCTTCTTCGTGGCGGGCGGCCACGCAGCCGCCGGTTGGACGTCGTACGCACCGCTCAGCACGAACCCGGAGTTCACCGGCGTGTTCACCGGCCAGGTCCTCTGGACCCTGAGCCTGATCATCCTCGGGTTCTCCTCACTGGCGGGATCGGTCAACTACATCACCACCATCGTCAATATGCGGGCACCCGGGATGACGTGGTTCCGGCTTCCGCTCCCGACTTGGGCTCTCTTCATCACGTCGATCCTGATTCTTCTGGCGATCCCGGTGCTCACCGGAGCCCTGATCCTGCTCCTCTTCGACCAGACCCTGGGGACGGGGTTCTTCAACGCCGAGGTAGGAGGACAGCCGCTACTCTGGCAGCACCTGTTCTGGTACTTCGGCCATCCGGAAGTCTATATCCTGATCCTGCCGGCGTTTGGATTCGTCAGCGAGATCATTGCAAACGGCGCGCGTAAGCCGGTCTTCGGATATCACGCGATGGTGGGGGCGATCGCCTCGATCGCGATCCTCGGCTGGATCGTCTGGGGTCACCACATGTTTCAGAGTGGTATGAACCCGATGCTAGGCGCCGGATTCATGGCCACGACCATGGTCATCGCGGTACCCACGGCGATCAAGGTGTTCAACTGGATCGCGACGCTCTGGGAGGGAGACCTCCACTTCCATTCGCCGATGCTGTATTCGCTGGCGTTCGTCTCGATGTTCGTCATCGGCGGCTTCTCGGGGATCTTCCTGGCCTCCACCCCGGTCGACATTCCGCTCCACGACACCTACTTCGTGGTCGCCCATATTCACTACGTACTCTTCGGCGGCAGCCTCTTCGCCATCTTCGCGGCGCTCACCTACTGGTTCCCGAAGATGTTCGGACGGCTGATGAACGAGGGGCTGAACAAGGTCCACTTCTACCTTTCGTTCATCTTCTTCAACCTTGTGTTCTTCCCGATGCACGAGCTGGGGAACAGGGGGATGATGCGGCGGATCTACGACTACACGCAGTACGGATTCCTCGACGGTCTCGTCGACATCAACCGCTTGATCAGCCTCAGCGCCTTCGCACTCTTCGCGGCTCAGCTCATCTTTGCGTGGAACTTCATCTGGAGCCTCTTCAAGGGTAAGAAGTCGGGGAGCAACCCATGGCGCGCGAACTCCCTGGAGTGGTCGGTTCCGTCGCCGGCACCGCACGGCAACTTCACGTTCATGCCGACGGTCTATCGCGGCCCGTACGAGTACAGTTCGGTGGAATCCGATGAGGACTACCTGCCCCAGGACGTCCCGCCAGCGAAACCGCCGGTCCCGGAGCCTGAAATGACCCTCGCCTAGCGGAGCCGATACGATGAGCCAGCAAGAAGCCGTCGTGGTCTACCCCCGGCACCCGATGCCGGGGCTCGGAGTCTACAACCTCAAGGCGGGAATGTGGATCTTCCTCCTTTCGGAGGTGATGTTCTTCACAGGGCTGATCGGGGCTTACATCATCCTTCGCTTCGCCCAGCCTGACGCTTTCCCCGAGCCAGGCGTCCTTCTGAACGTTCAGCTCACGGCGTTCAACACGTTCGTGCTGATCTGCAGCAGTGTGACCATGGTCAAGGCGTTCGCGGCCGTCCAGAATGGAGATCAACGGGGTCTTCGGCTCTGGCTTCTCGCGACCGTTTTCCTCGGCACGTTCTTTCTGAGCATTCAGGCGATCGAGTACTACCTCCTCGGCAGTCACGGATTCTTACCGACGATCGCGGGCTACGCAGCCGAAGCGGGTGGACCGCTGTACGGGATGACCTTCTACACGCTCACTGGATTCCATGGCGCGCACGTCTCGATCGGCGTGCTCGCTCTGATCTTCACTTCGGTCAAGGCTTTCCGGGGCGGGTACACTCCCGAGCAGCTCGGCGGGGTCGAGATCATGGGACTCTACTGGCACTTCGTCGACCTCGTCTGGATCATCCTCTTCACCATCGTCTATCTCATCTGATGGCAGCCGTCACCAAGGAGGGCCTCATGAAGGAACCGGGAATGGGCATGACGATCGGCGGGTTCATGATCGGGGGCGCGTTCTTCGGCGCTGTCGACGGGTACCTGCTCGGCGAGGTAGTCGGTGCGCTTGCCGGCGCGATGGTCGGTGCGCTCATCGGCGCAGGACTCGTTGTTCTCGCCTTCAAACCGCGTCCACAGGATACGGCGACTGAAATCGCGCACGTGCCGCACGCCAACTACATGCTCATCTGGGCCGCTCTGTTCGTGATGACGATACTGGAAGTCGGCGTCGCGTTTCTCGCCCTCTCCAAAATAGCCATCATCCTTGCTCTGCTCCTGCTTGCAGCGTGGAAGGCCCTGCTCGTAGCTCTCTATTACATGCACCTGCGCTACGAGCCGCGACGCCTGTGGCTGCTGGCGGCCTCGCCCCTGCCACTCGCCATCATCCTGGTGAGCACGGTTTTGTTCGAGCGATGGTAGGGGAGTCCACCTGATGGATCACCAGGGAAACGGAGACGTATGGATCACGGCCTGATGATGGGAATGCTGGTGGCGGGGATCATCTTCAGCGTAATCCCCCTCGTCATAAGCGTCGGGATCGGTGTGCTCGTTCTTCGACAGCACCGGAGCGACGCTATCGCCGCCGCTTCGGGTCCAGCGCGCCCTCGTTCCCGAGCCGCAGGATGCGACCGAGATGGCGGAGATAATAACCCAGCCCGCTCGCCGCGGCGGCGAAAGCTGCGGCGAGGAAAATCGAGTTGATGCCTCCGCCGCCGAGGAATCGGACGAATTCCCAGATCGCGTAACCGGCGCAGAATACGATCCCGATCGCTATGAGGATTCGGTGGAAGGAGATGAGTGACATGGCGGATGGCTCGATGGAAGGAGCGGGGAAGCCCGTGATCGCTCCAACAAGGTAATCACCGCGACGGCGTAGATCCAGCGATGGGCCAGGGCCGATTGCGAGCCGGTATGCGACGTACCACGCCTGTACCTCGAACGGCCCCGCTCAGCGCCACACAGCGGACCGGAACGGGTCGTAACCCACGCCGCGTCGGGAGGCCATCATGGAGATTCCACTGGTTGGGAGGGCGTTCGCCGCGTTCGGCAGAATCCGACAACGGACGCAGGAGAGCGAACCCGATCTCCTGCTGACGCGAGAGCAGATCGTCGCCCGTCTGGCAGAGGATGTGAAGGACCTCTCCGGCGCCAAGCTCAACGGCGCGGACCTCCACGATCTCGGCCTTCAGGGTGTCAGCCTCCACGGCGCCGACCTGCACGGGGCGAATTTCCAGGGCGCCGACCTGTCCGATGCCGACCTCGGCGAGGCGTGTCTCGCGGGTGCGAGCTTCAAGGAAGCGCGGCTCCTGCGGACGAGTCTTCGCGACTCCAATTCGGTGCGTAGCGGCAACAATCCCCGGGAGCCCGTCGATCTTAGCTTCGCCGATGCTTCGGGGGCCGATCTCCTCGGCTGCAACCTGATCCACGCGAAGCTGGTCGAGACGATTCTCGACGGGGCTTGCCTGAAGGAAGCCAACCTCAAATCCGCCGATCTCAGTGGCGCCAGCCTCCGCGGTGCGGACCTGGACGGCGCCAATCTACGCCATGCCACCCTCGTGAACGCGGATCTGGGGCAGGCGAACCTTGTCACTGCGGACCTCTCACGAGCCGACTGTCAGGGCGCGAGCTTTTCGGGCGCGCGAATGTACCGCGCTTCGCTCATGGAGGCGAACTTGAACGGCTGCGATCTGACCGCTGCCGACCTCACCGAAGCCGATCTCGAGCGCGCCGATCTTCGCGATGCCAAGCTGACGGGGGCGATCCTCACGAGGGCTGACTTCGACGAGACCCGGCTGGAGGGAGCCGATCTTTCCGGCGCTGACCTCACCTCCACATCCAACCTGCCGCGTCCCTGAAAGTGCAGGTAGTCGCCGTCCGGCATAGCGATTGCGCCCGATTGCTTCACGATGCCGTGACGGCAAACGAACCTCAGAGGAGGAGATATGAGTCACGACCAGGTTCCCGACCGCGACTCGGCGCAAAATGAAGATCCGGAGACTGTGGCGGGCGCCGTGGGGGGAGTCACGGGAATCGGCGCTGGCGCGGGACTCGGGCTGAGCGTCCTCGGTCCGGTGGGAGCGGTGATCGGAGCGCTCGCTGGAGCCGTGGGCGGTTGGTGGACGGGCAAGGGCGTCCTGAACGCTGTCGAGGATGTGGACCGCGCGGACAGTCAATTCCGCCGAGCGCACGAACACGCTGGGGCGACGGGGCCGTACGATGAGGAGCGTCACAGCTACCAGCTCGGCTATCTCGCAGGGCGAAATCCGCAGTACGCGGACACGACCTTTGCCGAGATCGAGGACGATCTTCGAGGAGCTTGGATCGAGGCACATCTCCACGACCGCGATCCGGTGCCTTGGGAGAACGTGCGCACTGCCGTGATCGCCGGGTACGAACTGGCGCGAAAGGAAGGATAGACGAGGGCGCGAGGAGATCTACACTTCGTGTCAACCTCCTGAAATGCCATTCGGGAGAATTGACCTCAGCTGGCGGCAACGCTGCCCCAGCGCGACCGCCTCCACCTACCCCTCCTTTCGTTTGACCGGGACTCAGAGTAAAACCATCTTCCGTGCGACTCCACCTGGACCCGCGGTGGCGCTCGAGAGGTCACGAGTCTCGATATCAGCGGACCGGCATTGGCGGCCGCGGAACGCAATACCGCGCACAACCAGCACCTCGAGAATGTAGCCTCGGCCATCCATCACCGACTGCGCGGCGATGCGTTCCAAGCTCCCCGAGAGCTTGAAACGCTGGGTAATCGCTACGACCTCGTGATTCTCGGATATCCCTCCTCGATGGCGGCCTCGGCAACGAGCCGACGCTGAACACGGCGCCGGTGTCCGGCTGCGTCCGCCGCCTCGTTCGCACCCTCCCACCCAGCCAGTCCCTACCACCGAGGTCCTCGCGGCGCCTTTGCGCTCCACCGCGAAAGACAGGCGACGAGCACGTAGAGTCACTCGAAACGCCAGCCCCGCTCGATGATCACGTGCGCCCCCATCGGCCGCTCAGTGGTCGCGCGCCTGCCACACGCGAGCGCCCGCCGATGACGGCATCGACGAGACGGCTGAGGAAGCAGGGAGGTGGGACGGGCGAAGCGGCGGAATCTCTCCCGGACCGATCGCGCCCGCGAGACTGATGAGCGTCGCGGGGCCGATCGCCCTGGCGAAGGAGGGCGGGGGCACCGCAGGTTCCCGGAGAAATTCAGAAAGCGCTTTGTAGCTCACCAGCGGCTCCGGCTCATCGGTGTGCATCGCGACGTCCGGCGGGCGGGCCCGCCGAGCGAGTGCCGGCAGGGGCAATATCCATTCCGACCAGATGATCCTGCGCCCCCGGGGAACCGCCCGCTACGTCGCAGCCGGTTCAGCGGCCGGCGGTCGAAGTCGCCGGAGACCGGATCGAGCACCACCTGACGGCCTGTCGCTTGCAAACTCCGGCGGATATTTCCGAACACTTCGAAAGGCATCGCCTTGGGCCAGCAGACCATTCTGATCGTCGAGGACCAGTACGATAACCGCGCGATCTACCGTGAGGTGCTTCGCCACGCGGGTTATCGGGTCCTGGAGGCCAATGACGGTGCCGAAGGCGTACGCGTCGCGCAGGAGACGTCGCCCGATCTGATCCTCATGGACCTTTCGATGCCCATTCTGGACGGCTGGGGAGCGATGGCCTCGCTGAAGTCGGACCCGCGGACCGCGGAGATCCCGGTGATCGCGCTGACCGCGCACGTCGTGCTCGATGGGGACTTCAGGAGATCTCAGGAGGCCGGCTTTTCCGGCTACCTGACCAAGCCCATCGAGCCGAACCGAGTCCTCAGCGAAATCCGTGCACGACTGGGACCCCTCTCCGGGGACGCGGGTGACTCTGCTGGTCCGGAGCGGTGAACCCCCCGGGATCCTTCCGGGTTCCTCCCGTTAGTTCGGCCGGCGGCGGTATGGTCCGTGCAGCGGTTGCCTCGGTTTTGCCAGGATTCAAACACCCGATTGGAGTCTAGCAGATGCGGAAGAGTGTTCTCCTCGTGGATGACGACGCCGATGCCCGCAGCATCTTCGGCAATGCGTTGGAAGAGAAGGGATACAGAGTCTATCTGGCGGTTCACGGCGCCGAAGCGGTGCATCTGGCGCGGAGATATCGGCCCGACCTGATCGTGATGGACATCCGGATGCCGGTGATGGATGCGTGGGCCGCGCTCCGTTATCTGCGCACCGACCCGAAGCTCGCGGGGCAGCCGATCTGGGCCCTCTCGGCGTTCGTCGAGGAGGAGAGCGCCGACCGGACCAGAGCCCAACAGTTCGACAGGATGCTGTCGAAACCGGTCGATCCGGCGGACCTCGTAGCAGCCGTGGACGGCTACTTCGGCCGTGCCGCTCCGCTGACGGCGCAGCCCGAATGAGTGCCTGGGGAGCCGGGCCCGTCGGGCGCTAGTCCTTCGCGCGGAAGATGTACGTCATGAAGAAGGCGATGGTGCCGACGACCTGCGAGCCGAGGCCCACGGCGGCGCCGGTGACCGGGTGGATGTAACCGAGCAGTCCGGCGATTGCGAATCCGGTCACGACCAGGAGGGCGGCGAGCAATACTCTGCTTCCGAAGGACCTGTACAATGTGCCCTCAGCTCCTGGAATCTGGACACGACGTTCGGGAAGGGTCGCTGTGAGTGGATTCGGATGGAAACCATAGGCTCTGCCTCCGGAGTTCGCAACGTGGCCCGCCCGCCCCGTGCGCTCCTCCTGCCCGCGAGTCGATGGGTCGACGGGGGACGGTATCGGGGGAAAATCGTTTCTGCATCGTGCTCTTGCTGTGGCCGCTGAGATCGAAGTCTGGTTGCGCTCCATAGTCGCAACCGCCGTGCCCACGCGGGTTCACCGCGCCTGGGGTCGCGCGCGGCCGAGCAGAATGCGCCTGAGCACCATTGCGAGGGCGAAGAAGCCGAGCCCCACCGCCGTCTGCGCCGCAAACCACGGCAGAATTTCCGGGTCCATCAGGCCCACGGCCGCCTGCTCCGCTCCGCCGCCCCGCTGCCATGGCACGCTCGGGAAGAGGACGACGAGCACGGCGAACAGCGCGTGGGTAACCGTTCCGTGCAGCGCCGTCCCGACTCCCAGTGCGACCCCAACGGCGATGTCCATGTCCGGCAGGACGCCGAAGATACCGCCCACGATCCAGGTCGATTTTTGCGGAAGATCGCTCCGCCCCCTGGCGAGCTCGGCGGCTCCGGCACCGACCAGGAGGTGGGCTGAGGGTAGCGGTAGTTGAAAGCGCGAAGGTTTGATGGCCGCAATGAACGCCCGCCGACCGTTCACAGCGCGGGCCGCGCGAGCGGCTCGTGCGGGCCGAGCTCCGCTGTGCGAACGGCGGGATTGGACGACAGGAGCTTCGACAGCCGCTACTTTGAGATGTCTCCGACCATTGCGGGGATCACGAGCATCGGCCCGATCGTGCGGAGCGCGGGCTTCACCACGGGGAGATTGGATCGATGGAAGAGCCGAGCGACGAATCCGGCACCACGCCGATCGAGCAGCTACGAGATTTTCTCGGCGTTCAGCTGGCCGATCTGGAAGACCCCCGGAACGTGCACCAGGTTCGGGAGCGGCTCTATGGCCGCCGCTGGGCGGAGACGCTCGACCTCGAGGCTCTGGAAGCGGGTGTAGCCGAACCGATCGTGAACGAGGTCGGACGGGCGTGGGCAGCGCTCTCGAGGTACCCCTGGGACCTGCACGGCGCGCAACGGGCGCTGCAGGCGGCGATCGAGCTCTCGAGCGATTGATCTCGCCTGACGCGCGTTTTATTTCAGCGGCCGTGTTCCGCTTTTGCCGCGTCGGCCGTATTCTGACGGATCCGAAAGGGCCAAGCCGATCCGGAACTCGCCCTTGACGCGCCGTACAGCGCCTTTCCGGGCGGCGCCGGGAAATCCCCACCAGAGGAGTACAAGATGCGTTTTTGCAACCTAACCCGGGCCGCCGCGCTCGCTTCCGTAATCGCCTTCGGACTTCCCGCTGCCGCCTCGGCACAGGCGCTGGCGGAAGCCGTCACGAGCGGGCTCACCGGTCGCTTCGAAACGGTGAGCGGCCACGTGCTGTCGGCCGCGGAAGGAGTGCCGGAGGAGCAGTACTCGTATCGTCCGACCGACGAGGTGCGTACCCTCGGGGAGATGTTCGGTCATGTCGCGGTCGCCCAGTTCGCCTACTGTGCCGCCATTTCCGGAGCGGAGCTGCCCGCCTCCGCCCGCGGCGCGGCGACCTCCAAAGCCGACATCGTCCAGCGTGTCAGCGCTTCTCGAGACTTCTGCATCGGCGTGTACCGCGGAACCACCGGGGAGGCGCTCGGAGGGGCGGTGAGCATCTTCGGCAACGAGGATACTCGCGTCGGTGGGCTGATCCAGAACCTTGCCCACAGCAATCTGCACTACGGCAACATCGTCACCTACATGCGAGCGCTCGGACTCGTACCGCCTTCGAGCGAGTAAGCCGAAGCTGCGGACGAAGAGAAGCCCCGCCTCGGTCGTTGAGGCGGGGCTTCTCTTATGGCACGCGGTGGGCACGCTGCGAGCGGATCGGGTCAGCGGGCCTCACGGAGAAGGTCCGCCAGCTCCATGTGCGTCAGCTCGCCGACCCGGCAGCTGGCGGGAACCTGCGCCTTCCTCACGAGCGAACCGATGCTGAAGACCAGATTGAGCGATCGTTCATCGTCGCTTCGGTCCGGCCGAGCCCAGTCCGACGGCAGGTCGACGGTGATCGTCCACGAGAGGCCGTCGGGATCGACCCAGCGTCGCTCGATGGGCTGCAGAGCGAGGTCGGCAGCTCGGTCCGGCGTGACGTCCGGATCCGGCGCCCACGTCCGCAATTCGTCCCCGTGCCGGCTTCGATGCTGGTAGACGACGGCGACTCCCGAGTGCTGAGGCCGCACGGACCAGTCCCACCGACCGGATCGAAGCTGAACGCTGCCATGTTGCGACACGCTTCGGTTCTCCCCTCTCGTGGTGTCTCGTCGCCGGCGATCGCCCGTGACGAGAAGCGGTCTCGAGCAAGAGTCATGCATTCCAAGTTCCCACTTCTAAAGGCGATATCCAGTTCGATCAGCCCTCTCGTCCAGCAGCTCGACGAGGAGAGGGACTTCTTCCGCGATCAGCGTCCGGATCGAGGGAGAACAATCCATCAGGTCGCGACTGCCCGCGACCTGGTTCAACTGATCCATGATCTGTGCGATCCTGAGCTTCCTGAAGTCCACCCGATCCTCTTTCGGACGCAGACGTTCGATGTCGAAGGCGACGGAAAACATATATGCGCGTTGTCTCGTGTGGGTTGTGGTCGGACCTTGCTGCACTGGAGTTTCGGCACAAGCGGGCGTTTGCTGAAGTGTGGTCACGCGCCGACGCAGGCGCCAATCGAGCTGCCTTCAATGGGTTGCGCGCTGCAGAGACCGGGGAACAAAATGCGGCGTAGAGGGGTTTAGCCGACCTACAACCTCCCAGAACAGGGTTCGTTATCTCCGCGTCGGACCGTTGGCATAGGTCCGCAGTCCGGTCGCGCTCGTGGGTTGAATCGCAACTTGGTCAGGCGTTCGCTTGGACGGAGAGCTGTCCGCGGGTCACAGAAGCAAGGAGTGGATGAACGATGAAGCGTACCGATAATCGGTCATCGGTGGGATTCGGAAGAAGGCCTCTCGAGACGCTCGGTCTCGTCGGATTGCTGGTCGGCGCCGGGGCCGGTGGAGCGATGGAAGCGATCGCGCGGCATCAGACTCCGACGACGGAGGCGATGGCAGCGGTGCCGGTCCCATCCGCGGTGAGCGCCGTCGACGAGAGCCTGTCGGAAGTCCCGGCGGCCACGGGGCCGGCCTGGGACCTGCCGAATCTCGATCACCCACGCGTGGATTACTGGGTCGAACGGTTCACCACGGACAAGCGTGGAGAGTTCAGCCGATTTCTCAGCCGCAGCGGCCAGTTCGTTCCCATGATCTCCGAGAAGCTGGATGAGCGAGGGATGCCGCAGGACCTCATCTATCTCGCGATGATTGAGTCGGGCTTCAATCCCAAGGCCTACTCGCCTGCCCATGCCTCCGGGCTCTGGCAGTTCATCGCCGAGACGGGGCGCCGGTACGGTCTCGACATCAACCGCGCGGTCGACGAGCGGAACGACCCGGTGAAGGCGACGGATGCGGCGCTCGACTACCTGACCTATCTCCATCGCCGCTTCGACTCCTGGTATCTGGCCGCGGCCGGCTACAACTCGGGCGAGAACCGCGTCGGTCGGATCATGCGCGAGGTGACCGGCTCCGAGCGTGGCAGCGAAGATTCGTACTATCTCATCTGGAACCGGCTGCCCCGCGAGACCCGCGATTATGTGCCGCTGATGGTCGCCGCCGCCCGTATCGCCAAGGAGCCGGCCAGGTACGGCTTCGACGAGGTCGACATCGCGAATGCACTGGACTACGACGAGGTGGTGGTTCCGGCGGCTACGCCGCTCCCTGCGGTTGCGCAGGCCGCGGGAACGACCGTCGCCAAGATCCGGGAGCTCAACCCGCACTTCAAGCTGAACCGCACGCGCAACGACATGGCGAGCCCCGTGCGGGTACCCCGGGGTGGGGCGGAGAAGTTCGCCGCGAGCTGGCCGAGCGTCGGGAAGAACGTGACGCTCGCCCAGGCGGAGCCCGCGACCAGGAGCTACCGAGTCCGCCGCGGCGACAACCTGACGGTGATCGCGCGCCGGCACGGCGTGAGCATCTCGGAGATTCGCAGTGCGAACGGTCTTCGCGGCGACCGCATCCGGGCCGGTGCCGTGCTGCGGATTCCAACCTGATCAACCGCAACCTCCGTCATCCCGAGCGCCGCTCCGTCCTCCCGAGCGCCGTTTCCGTCATCCCGAGCCTAGCGAGGGATCCGCACCTGCCAATCCGAGGGATGCAGATCCCTCGCTTCGCAGGTGGCTCCACGACCGCGCCGGGCCCGGCTCTTGCACGCCCTCGAGGGTCCCGCCTCCTCGCTACATGTCTCAGGAGCCGCCTCGTGAAATCTGCCCAGCCCCCCCGACCCGCTTCCTCAGTCAGGCTATCCGACCTGCGCTTTCGGACCCGGATTCCGCTTGCCCTCGCCGAAGTGCGCCGCGAGTCCCTCATCCGGCGGCTGGCGCTCGATCGGCTTCGCGACCTGCACGACGACGGCGTGACGACGGACTATATCGGACGGATGTATGGTGTCAGCGGCGCACGGATGCGGGCAGTGGAGGAGGAGCTGAGAAGCTGAGCGCGTTGCCGGGCTCGCCCGAAGCCGGCGGTGCCGATCCGCGTACGATGCGAGAGACGGATCAGCCGCTGCCAAGCACCTCGTCCACCATCGACTGCGCTTCCGCCAGGATCCGTCCGAGGTGCTCCTCTCCCCTGAACGATTCCGCGTAGATCTTGTAGATGTCCTCGGTTCCGGAAGGGCGTGCCGCGAACCAGCCGTTCTCCGTTATCACTTTTAGACCGCCGATCGGAGCGTCGTTGGCCGGCGCCCGCGTCAGTTTGGCGACGATCGGTTCTCCGGCCAGCGATCCGGCCGTGACATCCTCCGCGGACAGCTGTTTGAGGATCTCCTTCTGCCGGATGCCGGCCGGAGCGTCGATGCGCGAGTAGACCGGCGAACCGAACATTCCCTCCAGCTCCTCGTAGTGCTCGCCCGGGTCGCGTCCGGTGGTCGCGAGGATTTCGGCGGCGAGCAGGTTCAGGATGATCCCGTCCTTGTCGGTGGTCCACGTGCCGCCGTCGTGGCGCAGGAACGACGCACCGGCGCTCTCCTCGCCGCCGAATCCGATGGATCCCGAGAGCAGTCCGTCCACGAACCACTTGAAGCCGACCGGCACCTCGTCGACTCGCCTCCCGATGCTCGTCGCCACCCGATCGATCATGGAACTGGAGACGAGCGTCTTGCCGATTCCAGCGTCGGGGCTCCAGCCTGGACGGTGCTCGAAGAGGTAGCGGATCGCGACCGCGAGGTAGTGATTCGGATTGAGCAGACCCGCCCTCGTCACGATCCCGTGACGATCGACGTCCGGGTCGTTGCCGAACGCGATGTCGAACTGCGTGCGCAGGTCGATCAGGCCCGCCATCGCGTAGGGTGACGAACAGTCCATCCGAATCTTGCCATCGCGGTCGAGGGTCATGAAGGAGAACGCGGGGTCGACGCGTCGGTTCACCACGTCGAGGTTGAGGTCGTAGCGCTCCGCGATCGGCTCCCAGTAGTGCACCGCGGCGCCTCCGAGCGGGTCGACCCCGATGCGGATCCCCGATTCGGAAATCCTCCGGAGATCGATCACATCCCCCAGATCGTCGACGTAGCTGCGCATGAACTCGTACTCGGCCGTCGTGTCGAGCGTCAGCGCGCGCTTCATCGGGATCCTGGGGAGATCGCGCCAGTCGTCGAGCAGCTCGTTCGCCCGGCTCTCGATCGCCTTCGTGGCCGCCGTATCCGCCGGACCGCCGGTCGGGGGGTTGTACTTCAGGCCACCGTCCTGCGGCGGGTTGTGCGACGGTGTGATGATCACGCCGTCCGCATCGGAGCCCCGCGCGGAGCGGTTGTGGGTCAGGATCGCGTGGGAGACGGCCGGCGTGGGGACGTACGTCAGCCGCGGTGCCACCCGCAGCTCCACCTCGCGCGCGGCGAACACCTCGATCGCCGTGGTGTGCGCGGCTTCGGAAAGCGCGTGCGTGTCCATCCCCAGGAAGAGCGGTCCCCTCGTCCCCTGCGACTCGCGGAACTCACACACGGCGCTGCAGATCGCCACGATGTGAGCCTCGTTGAAGCTCTCCGCTTCGGAGCTCCCTCGGTGTCCGGAGGTGCCGAAGGAGACCCGCTGCTCGGGCACGGCCGGATCTGGTGTAGCGCTGTAATATGCCGACATCAGTCGTGGAATGTTCGGCAGCATCTCCGGCGGCACCTGTCGTCCCGCCAATTCGTGGACACTCACGTCTCGCTCCTTCGGTTCGCCGACCTGTGCCGCTGTGATCACGGCTGATTATTCGATGTCTTCCGGATAGACGCCCTCGTTGACCGCGTCGAAGAGGGCCGCCGCGGCCACGGCGTATGCGAATGCTTCGTTCTCGTCCGCTATCCGGCGGCGCAGTTCGATGTCCTCGGATCGGTTGGGGGTCTCGTTGAGCCGTTCCACGAGCCGGCTCCTCGCCTGTGGTCCGACCGCGTTCGCGAGCAGGATCATCGCCCGGGCGAGAAGGGCGGGGGGAATCTCCGACAGCGTATCCATCCCGAAACGGGTGACGGCGCCCGGTCCATCGCCGTAAAGCTCGCCCGCGGTCCGAAGAGGATCGTCGCGGCGCTGCCGGACGGTATCGATCCAGCCGGCCTCGACCGCAGGGGCGAGCCAGGCGGCGACGTCGAGCTGGACCGCCGGATCGAGCAGGTGGAGCTCGCCTGCGGACCACTCGCCGTCGCGGTGCTGGACCCGCGTGCCGATCGCCACCCGTCCGTCGCGCAGCCGCTCGGCGACGAGCAGCGTCGGCGGATCATCGGAGATCAGCGCCTGGAACCCGGATCCCTTCGCGGGCGTCGACAACTTCAGGCCGTCCTTTCCATCTCCGAACTGATCTCACCGCCGACGAGAATCACGATAGCCGTGATGTACATCCAGAGCAGGAGCACCAGGATGGCGCCGACGAAACCGTACGTCTCCCCGTAGCTGCCGAAGTTCGAGATGTAGAGGCGGAAGGCCAGCGTGGCGAGAAGCCAGAGGCCGGCTGCGATCGCGGAGCTCTTGAAGAGCACGCTCTTACAGCCGCCCTGGTCGCGATTCGGCAACACGAAATAGACGACGAAGAAAGCGGCCACGACGAGAAGGAACGCGAGCGGCCATTGCAGGATCGCCCATGCCAGGTTGGCGGCGCCTCCGAGCTGGAGGGCTCCGGCGACCTGCGGTCCCACGATCAGGATCCCGCTGCCGGCGATGAACAGAACGAGGAATCCGAACATGACTCCGATCGAGATTGCCCGCCGCTTGAACCACGACCGACTGTCGTCCAGGTCATAGGCCTTGTTCAGCGAATCGCCGAGGGCGACGAAGATCGTCGACCCCGCCCAGATACCGAGGAGCAGACCGATCGACAGCGGCCCGGGTGCTCGCTCCGTCACGACCTGATCGACGAACTGGTGGATGAACCCGGCGGCCGAGCTCGGATCGTCAGCGGAGCCGGGGAGGACGCCCTGAAGCTGCGCCGCCAGGAAATCTCCCAGCGGTGCGCCCCCGAAGAAGCCGGCCAGCGCGAAGAGCACCAGAAGCGCAGGCGGAAGCGAGGTGAACATGAAGTACGCCACCTTCGCGCCCTGGCCGACAACGTCGTCCTCGCCGATCTCGTGCAGCACCCGCTTGTACAGTGGCGCGCTCACCGGAAGGCGGTCGTCGGCACCCCTGGCAGAGGGGCCGGTCGTCAACGTCGCTCGGTCCGCAGGGGGCAGCGTGCCTCGGCGGCCTTCGGCACTCACCGCCGGCGTGCCGCCGGCTCGCAGCGGCCGGGAGGACCGTGGCCTGCCGTCGACGCCCAGCGCACGCTTGAATCCCGTCGTCGCCTCGCTCGCCCATTCCTTCGTGTGCCGGAGGCTGCCGATCGACTGGTCGGGCGCGAGGCTGGTCCGTTTCAGCTTGCGCAGTCCGGAGAAAGCGAGCCCGCCTCCTCCCAGGATGAGAACCGCGGCGACGATGAGTGAGGAAAGCCAGTAGACGCCGCCGAGGAGCACGCCCAGGCCGATCACCAGGAAGACTACGAAGACGAGCAGGCCGACGCTCGCCACGCTGCCGCCCACCACGAGCTTCCCCGCGTTGCGGAAGAAGTCCTTTATGTTCTCGCCGATCTCGGCGCGTGCGAGGGCGATCTCCTGGCGAACGAGATCGGCGGCGTCGTTCGCGAAGCGGCGGACGAGCGCCATCAGCGACCGCGAGTCCTGCGGCGCGCGTTCCGATTCTGGAATCGTCTTCCTGGTCATCTCTTTCGTGAACCGCCGGCCACGGGCCGTGTTGGAGCTATGCGTCGATCCAGCTCGCGAACACGCCGCGCCGATCGGGTGGAAGCGACGGGGCCCCGAGCCGCAATCGCCCCGCCCGACAGGAGGCACCTCCGCCTGGAAAGTCGAATTTCTGTACCGCTGCGGCGCAAGAAGTCTGCCGGTTGCGACTGTCCTGCCGCCCGGGTACCTTGTGGAAAATCCAAGGCTACGGCGGATGGTTAGGGGGGGAGCGATGAAGCGCGAATCACACCACTCGGCGGGAGTGATCGTCTTTCGTGAGGACTCTCCACGTTCCTACCTCCTCGTACGCTCGGCCCTGACCCGGCGTCCCGTCTGGGAGTTTCCCAAAGGTGCCCTGGAAAAGGGGGAAACGGAGCGTGAGGCGGCGGAGCGGGAGCTGTTGGAAGAGACGGGGCTCGCGCCTGGCGATTATTCCGTGGTGGACGGCTTCCAGGAGGAGGAGCGCTACTACTTCACCAGCGGGGCGGGCCACGACCTCTGCCTGATCCGCAAGAGAGTCGACTACTTCCTGGCCGAATGGCGTAAGGGGGCCGTCCGCATCTCTCGGGAGGCATCGCGGTTCGAGTGGGTCACCGCCGAAGCGGCGTTGCGGATGTTGCGCTTTCCGGAGAAGCGCCGTGTGCTCACCGCGGCGGAGGAGTGGCTCGCCCAGCGGGAAGCTCGCCTTGGCTGACGCCCGCGTCGTCAGCTTCGCCGCCGTATGTGCGCTCGTCCACGGGGAGCTCGTCGGCATCCATCGGCAGCAGCACCCTGAATTCGCTGCCGTGTCCGATCCGGCTCTGCACGTCGATACGGCCGCCGTGCTGCTCGACCAGCAGCCGAGCGATGGCCAACCCCAGCCCCGTCCCCCCCGGTCGCGCCCGGGCCGCGTCTCCACGGTAGAACCGGTCGAAGACGCGGCTCAGCTCTTCGGGCGCGATCCCTACCCCCGTATCGGCGATCCGGATGTCCGCCCAAATCCGCCCGCCCGCCTCCTCGAACTCCCGCGCGGTGACCGTAACCCTCCCCTCCTGCGTGAACTTCACGGCGTTCGAGATCAGATTGAGGAATACCTGACGTAGCTGGCCGGCAGAGCCGTAGACATGGAGCGTCGCGGGCGCGACGAGGCGTACGTCGACGTGGCGGTCGGTCGTGAGGAGCTGCCCCATCTCGACCGCGTCCGCGAGCAGGCTGATGATCTCGACCCGATCCTTCTGAAGCGGGATGAGGCCTTCCTCGCTGCGGGCGAGCGTGAGGAGCCCGTCGACGAGGTGGAGCATCCACTCCGTCTCCTCCATCACCTCGGCCAGCGTCTCCCTCAGGTCCTCGGCGGACCGCTCCCGGGCGAGGGCGACCTGGATGGTTCCCTGGATCGAGGTCAGGGGAGTCTTCAGCTCGTGGCTGGCGTCGGCGGTGAAGTTTCGGAGGGCTTCGACCGCGCGCTCGAGCCGCATCAGCATGCCGTTGAAGGAGTGCGCCAGATCCTGTAGATCGGAGGGGCGCTCCGGCTCGGCGACGCGGCGCGAGAGCCCGCCGATCCCGATTTCACGAGTGGTCTCGACGAGACGTCCGAGGGGGTCGAGCAACCGTTCCAGAAGGATGCCGGCGCCGAGCGCAGCCGCCAGCGCGGTCAGCGGCATGAGGATCAGGGAGATCAGCAGAAAGGAGCGGAGCACCCTCGATTCCACGTCGCCGGGCGGCGCGATGATCGTCTCCACCGTCTGCCCCGTCGCCAGCACGGTGCGCCGCCGGATCGCCCGCATCCGCTCGCCGGCGTCGTTGAAGATGGTGACGAACTCGTCCTGCGTGTCGATCCGCGGGATGTCCCTCGGGACGGTGACCTGTTCGACGGCTTCGGCCGTGACCCGCAACGATTCCGACTCCGCGCTCAGCAGCGCCCGCTGGAGCAGGAAGTACGCGGCCATCGCGAAGAGCCCCAGCGCCACGATGAGCACCAGGCTGTACCACGCCAGGATCTCTCTGCGGAGCGAGGGCCCGCGGCGCCTCATTCCTGGTCCCCTTCGACGCGAACCATATACCCGACCCCGCGGACCGTCTGGATCAGCTGGCGCTCGGGGTCGAGCTTGTTGCGAAGCGAGTTGATGAAGACATCGACCACATTGGTTCCTGGGTCGAAACGGATCCCCCAGACGTGCTCCATGAGGGTGGCGCGCGAGAGGGGCCTGTTCACGTTCCGGAGGAGGTACTCGAGCAGGGCGTACTCCTTCGGCGTGAGGGAGATCGGCTCCCCTTCGTGCCGGACCTCGCGCGTCGCGGGGTCGAGCTCCACGTCACCCGCCTGCAGCGTCGGTGTCGCAACTCCGGCGGGGCGGCGGAGGAGGGCCCGAAGTCGCGCCGTTAGCTCGGTGAAGTCGAAGGGCTTCGTCAGGTAGTCGTCGGCCCCCGCATCGAGACCCTCGATCTTGTTCTCCGTACGATCGCGCGCGGTCAGCAGGAGAATCGGGAAGGCACGTCCCGAGTCGCGCAGGTCCCGCACGAGCTCGATCCCGCTGCGGCCCGGCAGCATCACGTCCACGACCGCCGCATCGAACTCCTGCTCGACCGCGGCCACGAACGCCTCGTCGCCGTCCGCGGCGGTTTCTACCGAATACCCCTCCTCCATGAGCCCCTTGCGCAGGAAAGCCGCGATTCGCGCGTTGTCCTCAACGATCAGTATGCGCATGGCTTGAACGAGTTCCGAGGGTTACGGTGAGGTCCAGCCGCAGGTCCGCACCTCTACCTACATAACAGTCACCGCGCATCGTAGCCACGCTACCACCGATTGGCGAGGGTTCCTGTGGGGCGTCCCGCTCTCCTGTCCGGCGAACGCCGGGATGACGGACGCCGGGGCCGGGATGACGGACCCCGTCGGGAAGACGATTACTCAGCTTAATCTTCCCTTAATCACATGCTAACCAACGCCTAATCGAACCCAGGAACGGCGCCTGTCAGCGTTGTGTACGATGGCTCGAGTACGGCAGGTAACCCGCTAAAAGTGAGGAGTCGGAATGAAGAGAATCTTTCGTAGGATGGCTCTGCCGGCCGCCCTGGTGGCGGGTGCGGCAGCGTCCGCGACGGTGATGCAGACGGTAGAGAATCCGATCCCCCTGGTGGACGCGCAGGCGACCGCCCCGGCGGTGGAAGCGGAGTCGCTCGCGTCTTCGTTCAGGTCGGCCAGTCGTGAGGCGCTGAAGGGCGTCGTCTACGTAGAGGTCGAGGCGGCGGCGCGCCAGGCGAGCCAGCCGCGTGGGTTCGAAGGAACGCCGTTCGAGGACTTCTTCCGGGGTCAGCCGATGCCTTCGCCCCAGCCGCGTAGCGGCAGCGGGTCCGGGTTCATCATCAGCCCCGACGGCTATGTGATGACGAACAACCACGTGGTCGCGGACGCATCTCGCGTAACGGTCACCCTGACCGACCGGCGCGTGTTCGAGGCATCGGTGGTCGGGCGGGATCCGAATACGGATGTCGCGGTCCTGAAGATCGAGGGTGAGAACCTGCCGACGGTCCGCCTCGGTGATTCGGACGTGCTCGATATCGGCGATTGGGTCCTCGCGCTCGGGTATCCTCTGTCGCTCGGCGAGACCGTCACGGCCGGTATCGTGAGCGCGATGGGCCGGGACATCGGCATCATGCAGCGCAACGAGGAGGCGGCCGCGCCACTCGAGCACTTCATCCAGACGGACGCGGCGATCAACCCGGGCAACTCCGGCGGTCCGCTGGTGAACCTGCGCGGTGAGGTGATCGGCATCAACACGGCCATCGCTTCGCCGACGGGCGCCTACACGGGGTATGGCTTCGCGGTGCCGATCCGGCTCGCGAAGAGGGTGGCGGACGATCTCATCCGTTACGGACAGGTCCACAGGCCGAAGCTGGGCGTGCAGATCAACGACGTGCTTCCGGCCGACGTCGAGGTCTTCGGACTGGACAGTGCCAACGGCGCCGTCGTTCGGGTCGTGCAGGACGGGCCGGCGCGTGACGCGGGCATCGAGATCGGCGACGTGATCGTCGCCGTCGATGGCGAGCCCATCCGCGGCTACAGCGAGCTCATGGAGCGGGTGGCGCTCAGACAGCCGGGGGACCGTGTGGTGCTCGACCTGATCCGCTACGGTGATCGGGAGCGGCTGAACGTGACGCTCGGCGCCTTCGAGTCCGCGCCAGCGCCCCAGAGGGCGGCCGCCGCACCGTCGCGTGACGCGGTCTCGCAGCTCGGCTTCGCCGCGGCGGAGCTGACGCCGGCCCTCGCCAACCAGCTCCGCATCGAGGGCTCGGGCGGCGTGGTGATCACGCAGGTCGATCCGGCCGGTCCGGCCCCGAACGCTCTCACCGGGCTGCGCCTCGAGCGCGTGAACGGCAGAGAGATCCGTACGATCGACGAGCTTCGCCGCCTGGCCGGCGACCTCGACTCCGGCGACACGGTCAGCGTCATCGGCCGCACTCCGGACGGTGGACGTACGATCGTGAACTACAAGCTGCGCTAAGGGACTGACGTTGTACGTTGTACGTTGTACGTCATCCGGTATCGAGCCATCGCCGAGGCGATCACTTCCCTCGCGCCGGCCGCATCCCTCCACTCGACGACAGATACGCGGCCGCCTTCGAGGTCCTTGTAGATGGAGAAGAAGTGCTCGACCTCCTTCAGGAAGTGCGGCTGGATGTCGCCGAGGTCGTGGTAGCCTGCATAGAGCGGGTCTCGCTCCGGCACGCAGACGACCTTCTCGTCCATCTCTCCCCGGTCGCTCATGATGAGGATTCCGACCGGGCGCACGGTGATGCAGCAGCCCGGGAATGTGGGCTCGGTCAGGATCACGAGCGCGTCGAGCGGATCGTCGTCTTCCGCGTAGGTCCTCGGGAAGAAGCCGTAGTCCCCCGGATAGTGCACGGCGCTGAAGAGAACGCGGTCGAGCTTCAGCAGGCCCGTCGCCTTGTCGAGCTCGTACTTGTTGCGACTTCCCCTCGGGATCTCGACGAATACCGTCATCTGATCGGGTGCGGCGGGGCCGGGTTCGAGATCGTGCCAGGGATTCATCATCATGTCGTCGGTTCGTCGGCGTGGAGTGGGCGCTCGGTCCTGCGGACGGCGCAGATTGCAGGCCGCCGCCCCGCTCCGCTGCGCTGCCGGACACAGCCGTCAGGGCGGAACTGACGGGAATGGCGAAAGGCGTCCGCTCCGATTGACACCCGGCCTCGCCGTCTCCTACCTTCGCCGGCTTCGGAAGATCATCCACACGCACCCTGGAGCGACGTGTTGCTCGGAGCCCATGTCTCGACGGCGGGAGGGATACGCAACGCACCCGGCCGCGCCGCGGAGATCGACGCGACGGCGATTCAGGTCTTCACCAAGATGCCGAGCCGGTGGGCCGAGAAGCCGGTCGACCCGGCCGAGGCGGTCGACTACAGACGTGGATGCGAGGACGTGGGGGTGCGCTATGCCTGCGCCCACGACTCGTATCTGATCAACCTGGCGACGGCCGACGAGGTGCTGCGGGATCGTTCGTACGCATCCTTCCGCTCGGAGCTCGAGCGCTCGCGCGACCTGGGGCTGGACGCCGTCGTCACCCACCCGGGCAACGCGACCGATGGAGACAGGGAGCGCGGTATCGCCCAGAACTCCGCCCTGATTCAGCGTGCGCTGGAGGAGGTTGGGGAGGCGCCCGTCGTCCTCCTCGAAACG
>JBBDRR010000123.1:0-5943 GCA_040905395.1 Gemmatimonadota bacterium | reverse complement strand
CCTCTCAGGTGCTCTCCTAGACCCTTCTTTCACTACCCTCAACCCAATTTGTCAAACATCGTTTCGCCGCCGTACAGATTTTGGCGCGAAGCCTTCTATAATAGCCATAGAATCCCGAAAGTCAATATCCCCGGGGTGGATTTGAGGGGTAGGCTTGGCATGGAGCGGGTCGGGTCTGCAGATTGGGCGGATCGACGGAGGTTCAGGTGCGGAACCCACGATGTAACGGATGATGAATAAGAGACTACTGCTGGCTTCGATTCTTCTGGTGGCGGGATGCGGAGATACGGGCGGTGAACCGGAGGCGGCGCCTTCCGCGACGGTCGAGGTGGGCGAAGGGGGGGGCGCAACCGCGCACCCTGCCACGTCGGAGGAGGTGCACCTCGCGAACCTTCAGCGGCTGACGCACGGCGGGTCCAATTCGGAGGCCTACTTCTCGGCGGACGGCAGCCGGATCATCTTCCAGGCGACGCGGCCGGGCGAGAATGAATGTGACCAGATCTACACGATGGACGTGGACGGGCGGAACGTGCAGCAGGTGTCGATGGGGGGGCGGACGACGTGCGGCTACTTCTATCCGAGCGGGGACCGAATCCTGTACAGCTCGACGCACCACATCGACGAAGCGTGTCCGGCGCCACCGGATCGCAGCCGCGGCTATGTGTGGCCACTGCACCCGTACGACATCTTCACGGCGAACCCCGACGGATCCGACCTCCGTCCGCTGACGGACCACCCCGGGTACGACGCCGAGGCCACGATCTCACCCGACGGCAGTCAGATCGTATTCACTTCATTCCGTGACGGGGACGTCAACATCTTCGTGATGGATGCCGACGGCGGGAATGTCCGGCAGCTGACGGATGAAGTGGGATACGATGGTGGTGCCTTCTTCTCCGCGGACGGCAGCCGGATCGTATACCGGGCGCACCACCCGACGGACGAAGCGGAGATCGCGGAGTACCGGCAGCTGCTGGACGAGCAGCTGGTGCGGCCGAACCAGGTCGAGCTGTTCGTAATGAATGCGGATGGGTCGGACCGGCAGCAGGTAACGTCGAACGGGAAGGCGAACTTCGCACCCTTCTTCCACCCGGACGGCGAGCGGATCATCTTCAGCTCGAACATGGACGATCCGCAGGGGCGCAGCTTCAGTCTCTACCTGCTCGACCTGAACAGCGGCGAGGTCGAGCGAGTGACTCACGGAACGGGGTTCGACAGCTTCCCCATGTTCAGCGCCGACGGTTCGAAGCTGGTCTTCGCATCCGACCGGGCGGCGAACGAGCCGGGGCAGTTCGACGTCTTCCTGGCGGACTGGGTAGACTGAGCGGAGGGGGTCATCGACGCAGGACCCGTCCGGGAACCCCTGGGCGGGTCCTTTGTGTCTGGCCGGCAACGGGAGCTACACCGTGAGCCCCCCGAGCTCGAGAAGGTGGCGCACACGATAACCGTCGACGGTGAACTCTCCGAGAGGCGACCGGTGGGGACCGTGCCAATCCGAGCCGCCGGTGGGAAAGAGCTCGTACTTCCGCGTACCGTGTTCGAGCATCGCGATATCTCCCGCGTCGGTGCCCGGACGATAGCATTCGACGCCATCTAGACCCCAGCCGGCGAGCAGCGGGAGTCCCTCCTCGAACCATGGCAGAGGCGGATGTGCCCAGACGGCTACGCCGCCAGCGGCATGGATGCGCGCGATGGCATCCTCGGGGGTCGGATAACCTTCCCCGACGAACGCTGGGCCCCCGTCGCCGATATAGCGCGCGAACGCCTCACCGTAGTAGCGGGTGTGCCCACCGGCGTGGAGTGCCCGGGCGAGGTGCGGCCGGCCCAGGGCATGGACCGAAGGCCCCGCCGCCTGCTCGACGTCTGCCAGGGTGATGTCGATCTCCATCTCCCGCAGCAGATCGACCATCGCCTGCATACGGAGCGCCCGGCGCTGCACTGCCCCCTGCTGGTGCCCGAGAATGGAGGGCGAATCGGGATCGATCCAGTATCCCAGGATGTGCAGCTCGTAAGCGTCCCAGCGGGTGCTCACCTCGATGCCGGGAACGACCGTCATGGAGACGAGGTCGGCCGCGGCCCGGGCCTCGGCGACGCCGGCCGCCGTATCGTGATCGGTGACCGCGATGACGGCGAGCCCCGCGGACGATGCGAGGCGCACGATGTCCGAAGGCGACGCGTCACCATCGGAGACCCAGGTGTGGAGGTGGAGATCGACTTTCATCTGGCGCTGCGCTGAAGACTTGGAAAATCAGAGATCGATAAGATCGACAGGAGGCCCCCCGAGCCGCAACGGGATAGCGGCCGGGGGGCCTCCTGTGGCCCGTGAGGACGTCCACGGCTCAGGTCACGCCGCGGTACCCGCCTTTTCGCTGAGGACGGTGACCACGTTGTCGATCACCTGGAGGAAGCCGCCCTCCACCTGGAACCGCTCGACGCTGCTGCCCCGAGTGACCCGCACCTGACCCGAGCCGAGCACCGCCATCATCGGGGCGTGCCCTCGCAGAATTCCGACCTCCCCGTCCCATGCGGGAGCGACGACGGCATCGGCATCTCCGTCGAAGATCGTTTGCTCCGGCGAGATGACGACCACGTGAAGCGCGCCTGAGGCGGGCGCGCCCGCCGGTGCCGCCATCAGCCGCCCTGCTCCAGCGTGCGCGCCTTCTCTTCGGCCTGCTCGATGCCGCCGACCATGTAGAACGCCTGCTCGGGCAGGTGGTCGAAGTCGCCATTCACGACCCGCTCGAACGACTCGATCGTCTCCTCGAGCTTCACGTAGCGTCCGGGCGTGCCCGTGAACTGCTCCGCGACGTGGAAGGGCTGCGACAGGAAGCGCTGGATTCGCCGCGCGCGACCCACGATGACCTTGTCCTCCTCCGTGAGCTCGTCCATACCGAGAATGGCGATGATGTCCTGGAGCTCTTTGTATCGCTGCAGGATCCGCTGCACCGAGGTGGCAACGTTGTAGTGCCGCTGCCCGACGTACTGAGGGTCCATGATACGCGAAGTCGAATCGAGCGGGTCCACCGCGGGATAAATGCCGAGCTCGGAGATCGCGCGGGAGAGCACCGTCGTGGCATCCAGGTGGGCGAATGCCGTGGCCGGTGCCGGGTCCGTGAGGTCGTCCGCAGGGACGTAGATCGCCTGCACCGAAGTGATCGACCCCTCGCGCGTCGACGTGATGCGCTCCTGAAGCGATCCCATCTCCGTCGCCAGGGTCGGCTGGTAACCCACCGCCGAAGGCATCCGGCCGAGCAGCGCCGACACCTCGGAGCCCGCCTGCGTGAAGCGAAAGATGTTGTCGACGAAGAAGAGCACGTCCTGCTTCTCGACGTCGCGGAAGTACTCGGCGATCGTGAGGCCCGTCAGGCCAACGCGAAGACGCGCGCCTGGTGGCTCGTTCATCTGACCGTAGACGAGGGCCACCGATGATTCGGCGAGGTTCTCGTCATTGATGAGCTTCGCCTCCTTGAACTCGAGCCAGAGGTCCGTCCCCTCGCGCGTACGCTCGCCTACTCCTGCGAAAACCGAGCGGCCGCCGTGGCCCATCGCGATGTTGTGGATGAGCTCCTGGATGACGACGGTCTTGCCGACGCCAGCGCCGCCGAAGAGGCCGATCTTACCGCCCTTCACATAGGGGGTGAGCAGGTCGATGACCTTGATGCCGGTCTCGAGGATCTCCGTCTTGGCCTCGAGATCGACGAAGGCAGGGGCGGGGCGGTGAATCGCCCATCGCTCGGTGCCCACCGGAATATCTCCACGCTCGTCGACCGGGTTGCCGGTGACGTTCAGGATACGGCCCAGCGCCGCCTCGCCGACCGGGACGGAGATCGGCCCCCCGGTATCCTGGACCTCCATCCCCCGGACCACGCCGTCGGTCGAAGACATCGCGACCGCGCGAACCATATTCCGTCCCACGTGCTGTTGAACCTCCAGCGTCAGATCGAGGTCCGGCCGCCCGTCCTTCGCCGGCTGACGGATCACTATGGCATTGTAGATGTCCGGAATCTCACCCTCGGGAAATTCCGCGTCGATGACCGGTCCGATGACCTGGACGACCTTACCGGTCACGCCGGGTGTCGGCACGGTCGCTTTTTCAGGGGCAGTTGCCGCCATTATGTAGATCTCCTCTTAATTCGGCTGAGTATCGAATGGCTATCAGCTATCGGCTATCGGCTATCGGCCGACCCGGCTTCAGCATCGGCGGTGACGGATAGCTGACAGCTGAGAGCCGATAGCGATGCCCTGGTACTACTCCAGCGCCGCGGCTCCGCCGACGATCTCCGCGATCTCCTGCGTGATCGCCGCCTGACGCGCGCGATTGTAACGGCGGGTGAGCGTCTGAATCATGTCACCCGCATTGTCGGTCGCGCTCTTCATCGCGGTGCGCCGCGCACCGTGCTCGGCGGCCGCGGTCTCGAGCAGCGCCGTGTAGACCGAATTACGCACGTAGAGTGGCAGGATCTTCGCGAGGATCTCGTCCGCCGACGGTTCGAGAATGTAGTCGACCGTCTTCGGCGCCTCGTCGCCAGCGGGCGGCTCGATCGGCAGAACCCGAACCGTGCTCGGAGGTGTCGACAGCGCCGAATTGAAGCGAGCGTGTACGACGTACACCGCGTCCAGCTCTCCGGCTACGAAACGGTCCATCAGGCCGTCCACGAGCGAGTTGGCTTCCTCCGAGCTCGGTCGGTCGCCCAGATCGGTCCGTCCCTGCGCTACGTCCTCCCGCAGGAAGCGGAAGAACGAAATGCCCTTCTTGCCGACGATGTGCAGCTCCGTCTGAGCGCCCTCGTCCCGGAGCTCTCCGAGAAGGTTCCGGGCCATCCGAATCAGATTGGCGTTGAACGCGCCCGCCAGGCCGCGGTTGGACGTAATCAGGAGCACAGCGGCTCGCTCGACCTTCTCGGGCTGCCTCAGCAGTGCGTACCGCGTAGCAAGCTCGGGATTGAGCAGCCGCCCGATCACCTCCCGCAACCGCTGCGAGTAAGGCCGCGCCGATCCGAGGCGATCCTGAGCACGCTTCAACTTGGACGTGGCCACCATCTCCATCGTCCGGGTGATCTTCCGCGTGTTCTGAACCGAACGGATCCGGCCCTTCAGTTCTCTGGTCTGGGACATAGAAAGCTATCGGCTATCGGCTATCGGCTATCGGCTTGTCCGCAACGGCCAATCGGGCGTTGCAGAAGGATTCAGGTACGGCACGAGCGCTATGCTACCGGGCCAGCTACCCTGGGCTGATAGCTGATAGCTGATAGCCGATCGCCGCGTCAGTAACTCTGCCTCGCCTGCGACGCCCCCGACTCGGGGCGCTGGGCGAGGCGGAGCTGCTCCTCGGACATGTGTCGGTCCTGCTCGGTCTCTTGGAGGATCGCGGACTTTGCGTAGTCCTCGGTGCCCACCGGCGATTCGGGGCTCGCGAAGAGCTCCTTGTAGTGCTTGATCGCCTTCACCAGCTGCTCCTCGTTCTCCGTGGCAAGCTGCCGCTTCTCACGGATGTCGGTGAGGATCTCGGGGCGATTCGTGCGCATGAAGACGTGGAAGTCGCGCTCCCAGGTGGGGATCTGCTGGGCGTCGACATCATCGAGGAAACCATTCGTCAGCGCGTAGATGATGGCGACCTGGTGTTCGACGGGCATTGGTGAGTACTGCGCCTGCTTCAGCACCTCGACGGCACGCTCGCCGCGAGCGAGCTGGCGCTGCGTCACCGCGTCGAGCTCCGATCCGAAGGCCGAGAACGCCTCGAGCTCGCGATACTGGGCCAGCTCGCCCTTCAGCTTGCCGGCGACCTGCTTCATCGCCTTGATCTGCGCGGCACCACCCACTCGCGAAACCGAGATGCCGACGTTCACCGCCGGTCGGACACCCGAGTAGAAGAGGTTGCCCTCGAGGAAGATCTGCCCGTCGGTGATCGAGATCACGTTCGTCGGGATGTAGGCGGAGACGTCG
>JBBDRR010000122.1:0-1028 GCA_040905395.1 Gemmatimonadota bacterium | reverse complement strand
CGAGGAGGCCTCGGACGCTTCGGTTCTGCGGTGGCAGGCCCTCGATCGTGCGCTTTAGGATCCGGAGGCGCTTCGCCGGCTCCATCTCCGGCGGCGCGAGCCGCTGGAGCAGCGACTGCATCAAGTACACCGGCTCCCGCCCGTAGCGGGCGTACACCATGAGCCCGATCACGCCGTCCGGCTTCAGCATCGAGCGTAGCGCGCTCAACCCTGCGAGGGGTGACGAGAGATGGTGCAGGACGCCGGTGCAGACGATGATGTCGAACTCACCGAGGCCGAGCGCGGGGGCTTCCTCGATCGGTGCGAGGACGTGTCGCACGCCCTCGAGGCCCCGCTGCTCAAGGCGAGCCCGGTTAACCTGGAGTGAGGCGTCCGAGAAGTCGAGCGCGACGATCTCCGCTCCGGTACCCCTCAGTTGCTGCGCGAGGAAGACGGTGTTGTCGCCGGTGCCGCACCCGGCGTCGAGGATGCGCAGGGTGGAGAGGTCACGAGGCCGCCCCCAGGCTAGGGACTGGATCCGTGGCAGCTCACACAACGTGGGCTGGCGTAGCACCTCAAGTTCCCGCTCTGGGTCGCGGTGGGGGTACGGCAGCACTTCGTACTGCTCCTGGACGCGGGCGAGGGTCGTCATCGGCATCTCCGAGTGCATGCGCTCAGCGAAGTCAGTCTGGCCCGACCGGACGCCCTCGGGCATTGGGGATCACCCCACGCTCCCGGTTGGCGACACGAAGAAGGCCCCCGCTCTCGCGGGAGCCTTCCTGTGTTCCTTGCCCGTGCCGTAGCCCGTTCGGGCCCCCAACACGACCGAGGAAGAACTAGCCGAGCAGCGACAGGACCGACTGCGGGGCCGAGTTCGCCTGCGCGAGCACCGACACACCGGCCTGCTGCATGATCTGGCGCGTGACCATCTCCGAGGAGACCGCCGCGATGTCTGCGTCGCGGATGCGGGACTCAGACGCCGACAGGTTCTCCACCGAGACGCCGAGCGAGTTGATCGCCGTCTCCAGCTGGTTCTGGCGAGCACCAAG
>JBBDRR010000121.1:0-6018 GCA_040905395.1 Gemmatimonadota bacterium | reverse complement strand
CTGCACCCTCGACTGGTGATGCTCCCAGGGTCTGAATGCGGCCTCGTTCGGCTGCAGGTAGAGGTGGGTGAAATAGAGGGCGTGGTAGGCGATCTGCCAGCACGCGTTCGGATGGTCGTCGCCGTACCAGAGCTCGTCCGGGCACCGCTCGATGGTCTCGCGGAGCATCGCCAGCGTGGCGTGATACTGACTCTTCAGGATGCCGCGAAGGGCTGACGTGTATCGCTCGCCGTCCGGCACCGTTTCAGCAGGGTCGCCGCTCATCGGACGTGTGACGTATGGCGGGGGGTGAGTTTCAGCCGGCATGGGCGCGGAGGCGGGAAGCCGGATCCCTCCAAGCTGCTGGCCGCCGGAGGGCATGACAAGAAGAACGCAGCGTCCGACTCCCTCTACCCCAGCCGCCCGAAGTAGACCTCCGTATCGTACTCGAAGCAGACTTCGCCCTCTTCGGCTCGTTCGTCGAAGCGCGCTCGGAGCGCTTGCAGCATCGGCCGATGGCGCGGGTGACCCTCGGACGGGACGTAGGAAGAGGAGAGAAGCCGGCCTTTCAACCCCTCGAAATCGAAACGCTGCTCGTTGTAGAGCCGGCGGAGCTGCAGCATCGAGGGAGCGAAGAAAGGACGCAGGTACTCGATGTCTATATTCGTATGCTGCACCGCTCCGTAGTCGGTTCCGAACGTCCGCAGCAAACGCTCGTATTCGCGCAGAAACGGAGTCGAATCCGTACGGCGGGCGTTCCAGAGGAGCACCACCCAGCCGTCCGGCTCGAGGATGCGGGCGAACTCGGTCCGCGCGCGCGCCTGGTCGAACCAGTGAAACGCCTGGCCGGCCACGACATAGGCGACGGAGGCGGACGCCAGCCCCGTCGCTTCCGCCGTCCCGTCCACGCAGCGGTAGCTCCCGTAACGCTCCTCGAGATCGACGGCCGCCGACCGCATCGCCTCGTTCGGCTCCACCCCGTAGACCCCGTTGCCGTTGCGGAGGAAGAGCTCGGACGAGATGCCCGTGCCGGAGCCGATATCCGCGATCACGTGTTCGCTGGTGAGGCCCGTCTCCTCCCGCAGAACGTCCAGGACCCCCGAGGGATAGTTCGGCCGGTAGAGCACGTAGTTGGCGACACGGTCGGTGAAACGGCCGGTCGGGTTCCTGACGCCACCCGCGCCACCGTCGGGCGGGAGTGTCATGCCGACGCCGAAGATTCATCCATTCGCTCGACCCGCCTCCTCCCCGAAGGGTACCCGCCAGTACTCGCCGTCCGCCCGCTCCATCAGCTTCGCCCCGATCAGCTCGCGCCGGAGAGTCGCGAAGTCCGGATGAATCCCACCGATGATCTCATTCACTTCTCGCTCGGGATAGCGGCGCCCCGCCTCGAACCGCTCCGCGAGCCACCGCAGCACCACGTCCCGCTTCCTTCGCGTCCCTGGGATCTTGCTGAGCCGACCCTCCCTGAGATACGTCTCCAGTACGCTACTCTCCCAGGCGCCCGCACCGGCGTGCCCGCCGAGCGACACGACGCGCTCCGGCGTGAACAGCTCACGGCCCAGGAGGTTCAGCGTGTCGACGTTCAGCCGGTAGAGGTGGACGGTTCCGTCCGCCCGCATCCGCACCAGCTCCGCACCGGAGAGCTTCGAGAGATGATGCGAGATCGTCGGCTCCTTCAGAGAAAGGATCTCCGCCAGCTCCCCAACGCTCCGCTCGCGGTCGGCGAGGAGCCCGAGGAGCTTGAGACGCGTTTCGTTCGCGAGCAGCTTCAGGTAGTCTAATGCCGGTTCGATGTCCATGGACGGCTGCGGGAGCGTGAGCTTGGAAGTAGGTCTAATTGGGTGAACCGTCATGACCAATCCGATCGTCTGGCTCCGTCTGGAAGGACTCGTCGTCCTCGTCGTGAGCGTCGCGGCGTACGCGGCGATGGACGGGGGCTGGCTACTCTTCGCGGTTCTCCTGCTCGCGCCCGACGCGTCGATGCTGGGTTATCTGCGGGATCCGTGGCTCGGGGCGGTGAGCTACAACGTCGGGCACACCTATCTCGCGCCGGCGGCGCTGGCGGCCGCCGGGTGGGTGACGGGGTCATCCTTTCCGCTTCAGCTGGCCCTGATCTGGACTGCGCACATCGGGCTCGACAGAATGCTGGGCTTCGGGCTGAAGCGAGCCACGGGGTTCGGGGACACGCACCTGGGACCGACGCGAAAGGGTTGAGATGGCCGTGAGTGAGGAGTACCGCGAGTGGGTGCTGGAGCAGCTCGGCCGCGTGGTGCCGGTGACGAGCCGCTCGATGTTCGGCGGGGTGGGGATTTACTCGGAGGGGATCTTCTTCGGGTTGATGGACGACGACCTCGTCTACCTGAAGGTCGACGACACGAACCGGGAGGACTTCGAGAGCGTCGGGAAGGGTCCGTTCCGACCGTTCGGCGAGGACTCGAAGCCGATGCAGTACTACGAGCTACCCGGCGAGCTGTTGGAGGACCCTGAGCGCCTCCGCCCCTGGATCGCGAAGGCGCTGGACGTGGCGCGGCGGAAGGGGCAGGGGAAGAAGAGCTAGGCTCGCTCCGTCATCCCGATGCGGATGCGAGGGATCCGTACCCGATGGACCGGTGCGGGAGGTGCAGGTCCCTCGCGTGCGCTCGGGATGACGGGGTGCGGATCCTTCGCGTGCGTTCAGGCCAACGGGGGTGCAGATGGGGTGGCCCTCGGACTCGCGTCCGTACATTCTATGTAGCTCGATTGTCCGGTCAGCTCCGCTCGATCCCCGCACGTTCATCATCGGCCGATCACACCGCCGGGAGGGCCAATTGGATAGACGAGACTTCCTGAAGCACAGTGCCGTGATCGGCGGCGGCATCGCGGCCGGGTGCACCCCCGCGCGTCTGGATCCGATCGCCGGAGTGCTTCCGAGCGCAGACGGTGCGACGCGCGACCTGATGCTGAGAGCGCTGGACACCGCCCGCGCCGCCGGTGCCCAGTACGCCGACGTACGGGTGAGCCTGAACAGGAATCAGGGGATCTCGACGCGCGAGGACCGGGTGACGGGGATCTCGGACAACGAGACGATGGGCCTCGGGATCCGGGTGCTGGTGAACGGGGGCTGGGGCTTCGCCGCCACGCGTGAGCTGAATTCCCTCGACGTGGTTGCATCGGCCACGTCGGCCGTAGCGCAGGCTCGCGCGAACCGCTCGGCGCTACTGCGGCCCGTGGAGCTCGCGCCGGTCGAAGCGGTTCCCGACGGGCGGTGGCGCGCGCCGGCGGAGATCGACCCGTTCGACGTCTCCATCGAGGAGAAGGTCGAGCTGCTGCTCGCGGCGAATCGGGAGGCGCTCACCGTCAACAGCGCCCGCTTCGTCAACTCCTCGATGTTCTTTCTGCGCGAGGAGAAGAGCTTCGCGTCGACGGAGGGTACGTTTACGCACCAGACGCTCTACCGGTCGTACCCCCAGATGACGGTGACGGCGATCACCGAGGAGGGGTCGGACTTCCAGACGCGCTCCTCGACCGACGTGGCGCCGAGAGGGCTGGGATACGAGCACGTCCTCGACGCGGACCTGGTCGGCAATGCTCCAAGGTGGGCCGAGGATGCCGTGCAGAAGCTCTTCGCGCCGCCGGTCGAGCCGGGGACGTACGACCTGGTCCTGCTCCCGTCCCATCTCTGGCTGACGATCCATGAGAGCATCGCCCATCCGACCGAGCTGGATCGGATCATGGGATTCGAAGCGAACTACGCGGGAACGTCGTTCATCTGGCCGCTGGAGGAGTACCTGGGTCGGTTCCGCTACGGTCCGGACTTCATGAACATCCAGGCCGAGCGGTCCTCCCACGGTGCTCTGTCGGTAGCCGGGTGGGACGACGAGGGGGTGGCGCCGCAGGAGTACCTGATCGTCCGCGACGGAATTCTCGAGGACATGCAGACGACACGCGAGCTCGTGCGCTACATGCGCGACTGGTACGAGCGGAGCGGCAAGCCGATGAGGTCGCACGGCCAGTCCTACGCGCAGAGCTGGGGCGACGTGCAGTTCCACCGCATGCCGAACATCAACCTGCTGCCGAACCCGGAGCGGGACGTCACCCTGGACGAGTTGATCGGCGGAGTCCGGCGCGGGATCCTGATCGATGGCGACGGCTCGTTCTCCATCGATCAGCAGCGATACAACGGGCAGTTCGGCGGGCAGGTCTTCCACGAGATCCGGGACGGGCGGATCGCGGGGCGGCTGAGGGACGTCGCCTACCAGATCCGCACGCCGGACTTCTGGAACTCGATGGACCTGATCGGCGGGCCGAGCACCAGCTTCATGGGGGGAGCGTTCAACGACGGAAAGGGCCAGCCTTCGCAGTCGAACGCGGTCTCACATACGTGCGTGCCGAGCCGGCATCGGAACGTGACGGTCATCAACACGGGGGCGGAGTGAAGCGATGAGAGAGCCTACGTACCTCACCGAAGCGGAAGCCCGCGGGCTGGCGGAGCGGGCGCTCGGGTTCGCGACCGCCGACCAGACGCGGGTGAACATCCGGAGCGGCACGGAGTCGAACACCCGCTTCGCGGTGAACCAGATCACCACCACCGGCGACGTCCACAATGCATCGCTGGCGGTGACGAGCGCATTCGGACAGCGTGTCGGATCCGCGACGACGAACCGTTTCGACGACGAGTCGCTCCGCCGTGTGGTGGACACGAGCGAGCGGATCGCCAGGCTGGCTCCGGAGGATCCGGAATATCTGGGTGAGCTGGGGGCGCAGACGTACACCCGGCAGATCGAGCCCTGGTTCGACGCGACGGCCAACCTGGATGCCGAGGCACGCGCGACGGCCGTCCGGCAGGTCACCGAGGAGGCGCAGCGGAGAGGGCTCGTGTCGACAGGCTTCCTGCCGGTACGCGCCGGATCGGAGGCGGTCGCCACCTCACGCGGCCTCTTCGCCTATGAACGGGCGACCGGTGCGGCCTTCACGACGACCGTACGGACGCCTGACGGAACCGGGTCGGGTTGGGCGGGGACGGGCGTGCACGACTGGGGCAACGCGGACGTGAGCGCACTGGCCGCGCGAGCGATCGAGAAGGCGGAGATGTCGCGCAATCCGCAGCCGATCGAGCCGGGGCGGTGGACGGTGATCCTCGAGCCGGAGGCGGTGGGCAGCCTCGTCGCCTTCATCTTCAACCAGCTCGCCGCTCGCTCGGCGGACGAGGGGCGGTCGTTCTTCGCGGAGCCCGCCAACGGGACCCGGATCGGCGAGCGGCTCATCGACGAGCGTGTGACGTTGTGGAGCGATCCGAACGATCCGCTCCTCTTCACCGCGCCCTTCAACTCGGAAGGGTTGCCGAACCGCCGGATGGTCTGGTTCGACCGCGGCACGTTGCGGCAGCTCGTCTACGACCGCTACTGGGCGCAGCGGCAGAACCGTCCGGTCACCGGCTTCCCCGCCGGGTTTCGCATGTCGGGCGGGGACGCGACGATGGACGAGATGATCGCCAGCACCGAGCGCGGGCTGCTCGTCACGAGGCTCTGGTACATGCGCTCGGTCGATACGCGGCAGATCCTGTATACCGGCCTCACCCGCGACGGTACCTTCCTGATCGAGAACGGCCGAATCACCCGGCCGGTTCAGAACCTCCGCTGGAACGAGTCGCCGATGCACGTGCTCAACAACGTGGAGATGATGGGTTCGCCGGAGCGAGTCCTCGCGTCCGAGTCGGGCAGCGTCTCCTCCGCGGTGGTCGTCCCGGCGCTCAAGGTGCGGGACTTCAACTTCACCTCGATCTCGGAAGCCGTTTGAACCACCCCGACACCGAGCGCCGCGACCGCCTCGCCCTCGACAGGACCCACCTCGCGAACGAGCGGACTCTCCTCGCCTACGTTCGCACTGGCCTCACGATGGTCGCGGCGGGCGCCGGCATCCTCCAGTTCATCCAGACTCCCGTCGCCGCCCTGAGCGGCTGGGTCCTCATCGCGGCGGGGCTCGTGACGTTACCGGTCGGGCTCTGGCGGTTCTTACACCTCCGCCGGCGCCTGCGTACTTCCCATCCTGCAGCCACCC
>JBBDRR010000120.1:0-6019 GCA_040905395.1 Gemmatimonadota bacterium | reverse complement strand
GCCCCCGCTCTTCGTTTACAGGCCTGATTCGTGCCACCGTCAGGGGGAACTCGCAGGCACTCGCCCGAACCGTCGGATGGGATGAACAGACGATCGATCCTCGTGCTCGTCGGAGTCGCCTCCGCCATCATCGTCGCCGCGCTCCTCATGGGCAGGGGCGGAATGGATGGCGCGCCGGTGAGACCCGCGGAAGCCCGCCCGGTCGAGGTCGTTCAGCTCGACGACGCACCCGGGCGGACGGCCCCGGTACCGGAGGAAATCGCGGCTTTCCTCGAGGAAGGTCGAGCGTGGCGGGCGGCGCGGGCGCTCCGCAGCTACATCGCCGAACTACCGAACCCCGATGCCGAGACGATCCTGCTCGCCGCGCGCTCCGAGGCCCAGTCGGGCGGGTGGCGCGCGGCACGCGAGTATCTGGAGGGCCGGGAATGGCTGGACACGACGTGGGAAGGCGAAGGGTGGTACTGGCTCGCCCGCGCCAGAGAGCAGGGGGGCGACGATCGGGAGGCGGTGGAAGCGTACGATCGGTTTCTCGCGTTGCGGCGGGACGATAACTCCGCGACGACCGTCGTCGCCGAACTGCGGCGCGGCCTGACGCTGCTCCGGCTCGGCGACGGCGCGGCAGGGGCGGGGGTGCTCGACGGGGTTCGGACTCGTGTGCCACAGATCGGTGACTGGATGCGGGTGCTCTCGGCGGAAGCGCTGGCCGAGAGCGGTGACACCGCGGCCGCCCGGATGGCGGTCGACGGGCTGACGGCCGACGCCGGCATGCGGCACCGGGGCCGGATGGCCCTCGTCGACGCGTACGACAGCGCGGGTGATCGCGCCGGCGCGGTTCGGGTCGCGCTCTCGCTGCGGGATGCCGGCGGCTCCGCCGCGCAGCGTGCGGAGCTCACTGCGGAAGCGGGGCGTCTGGCCCTGGCGGCCGGCGACGACGATGTCGCGCGGCAGGCGCTACGCGCGGCGATGGACGCGGCCCCGGGGAGCGCCGCCGGCCGGAGCGCCGCGACGCTCATGCTCGAGCTCCCGGGGCTCACTGCCGAGGAGCGCCTGGCGATCGCGGAGATCCATGCGCGCCACGGAAACGCCGCCCGTGCGGTCGAGGGCTTTCGAATCGCCCTCGATTCCGGCCTGGGCTCTACCGAGCGGCAGCGCGAGATCAGGCTGTCCCTCGGCCGTGCTCTCTTCAGCGCGGGCGAGTCGTCACGGGCCGAGACGGTACTGCGACCGCTATTCGACGCCCCCCCGGCACTCGCTCGCGAAGCGCTTCTGCTCACGGGCCGATCACAGTATCGCCGCGGTGATCAACAGCAGGCTTTCGAGACGTTCCGGATTCTGGCCGACCGCTTTCCCGGCTCCGTCGAGGGCTCCGAAGGGCTCTTCCTGGTAGCCGACCTGAGCCATGACGACGGCCGCCTCGCTCAGGCGGGCGCTACGTACCGGCAGGTGGCGTCGGACTTTCGGGGGACGGACCGCGCGGGGCTGTCGCTGATGCGGCTGTCCGGGATGAGGTACCTGGCGCGCGACTTCACGGGAGCGGCCGCCCTGTGGGAGGAATATCGCTCGACGTATCCGAATGGTGAGCGCTGGCTGCAATCGACCTACTGGGCGGCACGGTCGTACGACGCTCTGGGGGACTCGGCCGCCGCCGAAGCGCTCTACGACTCGACCCGGAATCGGGATCCGCTCTCCTATTATGCGCTGCTCGGCTCCGAGCGGCTGGGACAGCCGTACTGGCCGATCCCGATGAGCACTGCTCCCGGGCCGGATGCCGCGGCGGAGGAGCGTGTGAGCGGCTGGATCGCGGCCGTCGACGTGCTGCGCGAAGCCGGCCTTCACGCCGAGGCGAATGCCGAAGCCCAGCGGATCGCCGAGCTCGCGGGTGACGATCCAACGCTACTCTATCCGCTGGCGGAGTCGCTGAACGAACGGGGATACGCGCTTCGCGGCATCCCCCTGGGCCAGCGGATCCAGCGTGCGTCGAGCGAGATGAACCCGCGACTCCTCCGCATCCTCTACCCGCTTCCATACCGCGACCTGGTGGTCGCCGAGGCGCGGGAGCAGGGGCTCGATCCGTTCGTGGTGGCCGCGCTCACGCGTCAGGAGTCGCTCTTCACCGCGCGGATTAGCTCACCCGTCGGCGCGCGGGGCTTGATGCAGATCATGCCCGAGACCGGGAGCGCCCTCGCGCGCGGCGTCGGGATCTCCGAGTGGGACGCGGAGCTGCTCTTCAATCCCGAGATCAACGTGCACCTCGGCACGATCTACCTCGCCGAGCAGATGCGTCGCTACGATGGATCGCTGCCCTCCGTCTTCTCGGCCTACAATGCGGGACCGCACCGCATCGACGCCTGGAGCGACTTCCCCGAATATGGGGACGAGGAGCTGTTCACGGAGCGCATCCCCTACCGCGAAACCCGCGACTACGTGAAGATACTCACGCGGAACATCGCCATCTATCGAGGCCTGTACGGAGGCTAGGATCGCCGCAGACCAGCCGTCGAACAGCGAACCCGAAGAGGGCGCGCCGATCGGTACACGCCGCAACCCCTCCTTCGGGTCGGCGGTGCCGGCGCCTCGCGATCGTCTGAGCGTGCGTCACGAGGTGGGGCGGAAGCTGATCCACGCCGCAAGCGTCGGCGTGCCGCTTCTCGCCTGGTTTCTCCCGCGGCCGGTCGCTCTCGCTCTGCTCATCCTCGGAGCCGTTGCCGCCGTCGGGGTCGAGGTCGCCCGCACCCGGGTCCGCTGGGCACGATACCACTTCCTGAGCCGTACGCGGCACCTCCTCCGCTCGGGAGAGCGGTACCGGATATCGGGGGCGACGTACATGGCGGTCGGATATCTCATCGCCTTCCTGCTCTTCCCGCCCGCGATAGCGGTGGTGGCGATGCTGTACAACGGCCTCGGTGACGCGGCGGCCGCGCTGGTGGGGAAGCGCTGGGGACGCCACCGCGCCAGGTGGGGCAAGAGCCTGGAAGGTACGGCTGCGGGGCTGCTCGTGAACTTCGCGGCCGGCGTCGTCGTCCCTGGCATCGCGCTGCCGACGGCGCCCGGCGGCGCGGCCGCGGCAGCGCTTCTCGAATTCCTTCCACTGCCGCTCGACGACAACCTCCGCGTCACACTCGGAGGTGGGCTCGCCCTCTGGCTCTCGGCCACCGTTTCGGGCGGCGCGGTGTGAGCCGACCTCCACTCCTTGTCCGCCGCTCGTGCGCTCCGTAGCTTCCTCGCTACCACACACCTTTTTTTGCACTCGCCCCATCCGATCCTGTTCACCTTCCGATTCGCTATTGGCTGACATCGCGATCGATCTCGGTACTGCGAACACCCTGATCCAGGTTCGCGGTGAGGGCATCGTCCTGAACGAGCCCTCCGTGGTCGCCGTGGACCGCGCGACGCGGCAGATCCGCGCCATCGGCCTTGAAGCGAAGCGGATGCTCGGCCGGACGCCCGACAGTACGATGGCGATCCGGCCGCTCCGCGACGGCGTGATCGCCGACGTGGACATGGCCGAAGTCATGCTCCGCCACTTCCTGCAATCGATCCTGCCCAAGCGGCTCTTCAGCCGGAGGCCCAGGGTGGTGGTCGGCGTTCCGTCGGGGATAACCGAGATCGAGAGGCGGGCGGTGCGAGCGGCCGCAGCGGCAGCCGGAGCGCGGGAGGTGTTCCTGATCTCCGAGCCGATGGCTGCCGCGATCGGTGTCGGCCTGCCCGTTACGACGCCGCGCGGCAACATGGTCGTCAATATCGGCGGCGGCACGACGGAGATCGGTGTCATCGCCCTCTCGGGTATCGTCTCCGACGCATCGATCCGTGTGGCGGGGAACGAGCTCGACGATGCGATCGCCGGCTTCATGCGCAAGAACTACAACCTGCTGATCGGCGATGCCACGGCGGAGATGATCAAGATCAAGATCGGCTCCGCATCCCCCGCCGACGAAGTCCGCTGGATGGACGTCAAGGGCCGGGATCTCGTCAGCGGGATCCCGAAGACGATCCAGATCAATTCGCAGGAAATCCGCGAGTGCTTCCAGGAGCCGATCCAGGCGATCGTGGAGGCCGTGCGGAAGGCGCTGGAGTTCACCCCTCCCGAGCTCTCATCCGATATCGTGGACGACGGGCTCGTGATGACGGGGGGCGGCGCTCAGCTCCGGGGACTCGACTGGCTCCTCGGTCACGAGACCGGACTGCCGATTCATGTAGACGAAGAGCCGCTCACTTGCGTGGTGCGGGGTGCCGGAATGGTGCTCGAGGAGTGGTCGACCTACCACGGAGTCGTCACCGTCTGAGAGGAAGTGGTGACGGTGTCGGCGGGTAGCACGACGATCGTACCGCGCATGCCGGGGTGGGGTCCGCAACGATATTCATACCGCCCGGGGTCCGTGAAGACGCGGCGGAATCGCTCGCCCGCCTCCAGTCGCCCGCTCGCCCAGCTTCCATCCTCGGCTGCGACGCTATGGGCGACCGGATCGAGGTTGACCCACTCCACCGCCACGCCCGCCTGGATCGTCAATTCGGCCGAATCGAACGTGCTCTCCACCAGGACGACGGTCTCCCCGCCGCTCACCGGAGCCGCCGCGACCGGCGGCGCTGGCCGGAACAACCTCTCCCACCGGGTCCTGTTGCCGAGATCGACCGTGAAGGCGAAGCCGTAGCGGACATCCGTCTGGCCCACCGTCTTCCGACGGGCCACACCGTGCAACGTCGTCGCGCCCCCGTTCGCCACCTGCAACGAAAGGGTGTGCGGCGATGCGGGGAGCTCGAGCGCCAGGGCAGCGCTCCAGGTACCCGGCACTGTATCCTCCGTCAGCACCCTTCCATAATCGCCGGTGACGGCGATGTAGCGGTTGAGCCGGAAGGCACCGCCCAGCGTTCCCGAAGCGCCGAATTCACCGGACCCGAAGAGGCTGGAATGAGCACGCGCTTCGGCGAACACGTCGACGCGCGCAGTGGGGAGCCGGACGTCGGCGGCGGCGTCGAAGCTCCCGGCCGCCGTGTTGTACGCGACCAGCCCGGCCGTCTCCATACCGCCGAGCAGCAACGGGCGTTTCAGCCAGAACTGCGCTTCGTTGCCCGTGATCTCCCCCCGGATCGCCTCGCTGAACGACGTGTAGTCGACTCCCGCTGTCAGGCCCAGTGGAACGCCGGCGGCGAGCGTCAGCGTCGGTACACTGAACAGCTCGTCGCCGCCTGACAGCACCTCGAAGCGGTGCGCGAGGATGAACGCAAGGTTGCCCGACTCCAGCCCCCAGACGCCCTGCACGTTCGGGGAGCGCTCGACCACACTCTGTGCCGTCACGCTCCCCACCCCGACCGACCAACCCAACAGGGCTATACCGAGCAGCCCTCTCATTGCACCGAGATGGAGCCGCTCATCCCGGAGTGAAACTCACACAGGTAACTGTAGTTGCCCGCCGTCGGGAAGGTGACCTGCAGCGCCTGACCATCCTCGGCAGACGTCACCGTACGCGTCCACTGTGAGTGGTTCTGTGGCGTGATCGTATGCGCGACTCCGCTGTCGTTGTTCCACGTCACCGTGCCGTTTACGGCGACCGTCGCGGTGGAAGGGCTGAAGCTCGTCTCAAACATCGTGACCGTCGCGGTGCTCGGCGGCGGATCTCCATTGCCTCCATTGCCTCCATTGCCTCCATTGCCTCCATTGCCGCCGTTGCCGCCGTTGTCGCCGTTGTTCCCCGGATCCGTCGGGCCGGAGCAGGCGGCGACGAAAGCCAGCATCAGCACACATGCAAAGATCTTCTTCATCTGCCTCTCTATTCCCGATCCGCCGCATCGCGATGGATCTTCTGGTGATGAGGTGTCCTCGGTCAGGGCTGCTAACGGCAACGGCCATTCCCCTCCGGAGGTCGCGAGAGAGGGGGTGCCAAAATATGTCATGACAATGACTTAGGCGGCGGTGTGCAGCGGCGGTGGTGCAGGAGTGCTGTACCGAAACGCTACACTTCTTCGTTCGGGCCGACGAGAACGGACAGCATCAGGCGGGTTGCGTCGGCGTCGGCACTGGCGC
>JBBDRR010000119.1:22822-34052 GCA_040905395.1 Gemmatimonadota bacterium | reverse complement strand
ACCCCGGGGGCGCGCTTCGACCATTTTCTGCAGTGCTTCGATGCGGTCGTTTTCCATCTCGTCAGGTATGGCGGGCGCCGAGGCGAGCCTCAGTGGCGAAGCGTCTTGACCGCAACGGCGCCCAGGATGAGGCCGAGGGCGGCAGCGCCACCGATCAGCACCGCTCGCTCGGGAGCGACCGAGTCCAGATCGTCGCGCCACCTTCCGAACACGCCGGAACCGTCCATCTCGCCGGGACGCCCGCCGTTCGACCGCGCCTCGCTGGGGCTGCCCTCCGGAACGATCGTCTCGATGCCACACGAAAAACACGCTCCGTTGCCGGATGCGCGATTCGTGCGATTCGTGAAGACGACGACGCCAGCGCACGTGGGACAGGAGATCTCCGTCCGAAGCGGCTCGATCGACGAATAGAGGGTGTTGCGACCGACGCCCAACTCGTCGACGATCTCGTCGATGGTGCGGCTGCTGTTCCAGTAGAGCTCGTTGAGCCGATTCTCCTGCGCGTCGTCGATCGTCGGATCTATACCCATGCGCGTTCCCTCCCCGTTGTGTCGATAGATAGCGCAACCTCTTGGCGGTGCATCACTTGTGCCATAGACAACCCGCGTCCGGCAGGACCGGGGGTGGCGTGCGTTGTCCATGCCCTGGCCCGGCTTTACCTTAGCTACTCGTCACTGGGGCCGGGTTCAGAGGTCATACGAAATATACATTCGCGTTGCGATCCACCAACAGTTCCGTATCCGGGACGGGTTCAGGGGCGTCCGGAGCGGCACCCGACTCACCCATTGAAAACCGGCCGAATCAGGGTCGTCCCCTGACGATTCTCTTCCTGACCGTCTTTCTCGACCTGGTCGGCTTCGGAATCGTAATACCGCTGCTGCCACTGTACGCAGAGGAGTTCGGCGCCTCGCCGGTGGCGGTGACGTGGCTGGTCGCGGTGTACTCGCTGATGCAGTTCGCGGTGGCTCCGTGGTGGGGGCAGCTCTCGGACCGCCGCGGCCGCCGGCCGATCCTGCTGATCGGCCTGTTCGGTTCCGGAGCTTCGTACCTGATGTTCGGGCTGGCGGGGACGCTGGGCGGGCTCTTCCTGGCACGCATTCTCGCCGGGGTGATGGGTGCGAACGTCGGTGTCGCGCAGGCTTACATCGCGGATGTGACGAGCCCGCGGGAGCGAGCCCGCGGCATGGGCATGATCGGCGCGGCGTTCGGGCTGGGCTTCATCTTCGGCCCGGTGATCGGCGGCTTACTCTCCCCCTTCGGCATGAGCGTGCCCTTCTTCGCCGCGGCCGGGCTGGCCATCGGCAACGGAATCCTCGCGCTGACCTGGCTGCCGGAGTCGCTGCACGAAGGCGCCCGCCGGCAAACGGTCCAGGCCGGCATCGCGACACGGCTGCGCCTCTTCCGCGATCTCGTCCGGATCCCGGATCTGGGGGTCCTCTACCTCGCCTTCTTCCTGATAACCTTCGCCTTCGCCGGGCTGGAGGCGACACTGTCGCTCTGGGCGGACCGGCGCTGGTCGCTCACGCCGGCGGAGGTCGCCTACGTTTTCGCCTATCTGGGGGTCGTCGTGACGATCGTGCAGGGAGGCCTGGTGGGGCCGCTGGTGCGGAGATGGGGGGAGCGCCGGGTGGCGATATTCGGAGCTGTGGCGTTCGCCATCGGGCTCGCGGCGACGCCACTGGCCCCGACGCCCTCCGCCGTCGCGGTCGCGCTCGCGATTCTCGCGCTGGGCCAGGGGACCGCGGTCCCCGCGGTCTCCGCGCTCATCTCCCACCGCGCGCCGGGATCCGAGCAGGGTCGGCTGCTCGGCGTATCACAATCGCTCTCGGCCCTGGGCCGTGTGGTGGGGCCGGTCTGGGGCGGGCTGGCCTTCTCCGGCATCGGGATCGGCGCCCCGTACCTCACGGGCGCCGCAGTCGTCGCGCTGGCCGCCGCGGCGTTGACGCGGTTCGTGGCGCCATTCGGTGGGGGTCCGGACCTTCCCGAGGGCCTTTGATCCGCCCTCCGCGCCTCCGGCCCGGCTCGGTGGTCTCCCTGGTCGCGCCCGCGGGGCCTCTGGCCGACGGCGCCGTCGACCGGGCTGCCGAACGGGTCGGCGCTCTGGGCTGGAGTCCGTTGATCGGACGAAATGCGCGGAGCCGCTCCGGATATCTGGCCGGTTCCGACGAGGCGCGGCTGAGCGACCTCCAGGCGGCCGTGGACTCGCGCGAGAACGACGCGATCTGGTGCCTGCGGGGCGGCTACGGCACGATGCGCCTGCTTCCGGCACTGAACCTCGGCCCGCTCCTCGAACGCCCGCGCGCGGTGATCGGCTTCAGCGACAACACCGCGCTCCACCTTTCCATACAGCGAAAGGGGCTGGTCAGCTTCCACGGCCCGCATCCCGCGGCACCCGAGCTGCCCCCGTTCGCCACCCGCGGCCTCGATCGCATCCTCACCTCAGCGGATCCCGCGGGTCAGCTTCCGCTGCCTGACGGGCATCCGAGGCCGAGAACCCTGGTTCCCGGTTCCGCGGAGGGCCAGCTCACCGGAGGCAACCTCTCCCTGCTCGCCGCCACGGTGGGCACGCCGTTCCAGATCCGGACTGCGGGCCGGATCCTCTTCATCGAGGAGGTCGGCGAGCCCGCCTACCGTGTGGACAGGCTCCTCTCGCAGCTCCTGCTCGCGGGCTGCCTGGACGACGTGGCCGGCGTCGCGGTGGGCGCGATCAGCGACTGCCCCGACGCCCAGACCCCCGGTCTCCCGCGACCGGCTGAGGTCGTTCTCGACCGACTCGAACGGCTTCGCGTTCCGATCGTCTTCGGCTTCCCGTTCGGACATGTGGCGGAGAGCTGGACCCTGCCGATGGGAGTCTCGGCGCGACTCGACGCCTTCGCCGGAACCCTGACCATCCTCAAGCCGGCGACGGACGGATGAGCGGTGCGGTGGTGAGCGCGTGGACCCGCTTTCCGGTCGGCCTCGAAGAGGGTTCCAACGGGGCCACGCACGTACACTCGTTCACCGTGCCCGGTTGCGTCGCTTCGGGGCCGACGAAGGAAGCCGCGCTGGACGAATTCGGGTCCGCTCTCGGCTCCTGGCTCCGGTTCCTCTCGGATCGCGGCGAGGCGGTTCCCGGCCGCGATCGCGAGCTGGAGATCACCGTCGACGAATGGATCGCCACCGACGCCGATATCGCCGCGGGCGAGAGCACGGTCTGCTTCGAGGCGGACAGGGCCCCGCTCCCCGACACCGAGCTCCTCCGGGGCGTGCAGCTCCTCGGAAGCCTCCGGGGCAGGATCCTCCCCCTCGTCCGCAGATCGAGCGACGCGGAGCTCGAGAAGCTCGGGCACCCCGACTGGACTGCTCGGATGATCCTCGACGAGCTGGCTCGGGCCCAGTGGTGGACGCTGACACGGCTCGGAGCCTCGCCTCTCGGCGAGTCCCCGGACCGGGCCGTCGCCCGGCTCGACACCTCGATGGCCCTGGCGGTGCAGCACCTCGTGCACCTCCCCGCCTCCGCCCGCGATCGCGTCATCGAGATCGAGGGCGAGGAATGGACGCCTCGAAAAGTCTTGCGCCGGATGCTATGGTTGGAGTGGTCGCTGGGTGCCGCGGCCCTGCACGCCCTCGGCACCGCTGGGGGAGGAGCAACGGAATGAAGATCTACACGCGTACCGGAGACGCGGGTGAGACAGGGCTCTTCGGCGGCGGGCGTGTCCCCAAGGACGACCTCCGGGTGGACGCGTACGGCGAGGTGGACGAGCTCAACGCCGTCGTGGGCCTGGCCGCCGTCGCGGCCGAGACGTCCGCCGCGGCATCGACTCTCGAACGCCTGCGAGCGATCCAGGAGGATCTCTTCGCCATCGGCGCGCACCTCGCGACACCCGCGACGGGCGGCAAAGCGGCCGATCACCTCCCTCCCCTCCCGCTCGGGCGCATCGAGGAGATGGAAGCCTGGATGGACGAGGCGGGGGAACGACTTCCGCCGCTTCGCAACTTCCTCCTGCCGGGCGGCACGGAATCCGCCGCTAGGTTCCACCTGGCGCGCACCGTCTGCCGCCGCGCCGAGCGACGTGTGTTGACCCTGCACCGGCACTCCCCGGTCGAATCGGGGATACTGGTGTATCTGAACAGACTTTCCGATCTTCTCTTCACGTTCGCCCGGCTGGCGAACCACCTGGAGGGTCGAGAAGACGTGCCCTGGATCGGTCGCGGCTGACCGGTCCGGGCGAACTGCATCCATACCGAAGGAGAGAGACCATGCCATATCCCGAGATCCTGGTGCGCCCGATGCGAGACGAGCTCACGCGCATCGGTGTGGACGAACTGAAGACCGCCGAAGACGTCGAGGAGGCCTTCGCCCGAGGCGGCACGAACCTGGTCGTCGTCAATTCCGTCTGCGGCTGCGCCGCACGCAACGCCCGACCGGCCATAGCGATGGCGCTCCGTCACGAGACGCGGCCGGATCGCGCTTCCACCGTCTTCGCCGGCCAGGACCTGGAGGCCACGCAGAAGGCGAGACAACACTTCCATGGCTATCCACCGTCGTCGCCATCGATCGCCCTGCTCAAGGACGGCGAAGTGGTCTTCATGCTCGAGCGGCACCAGATCGAGGGGCGGGACGCCGATCAGATCGCTGAGGATCTCGTTGCGGCCTTCGACCGCTTCTGTGAGAGCCACGTCTGAGATGGCAGGAGCCCCGCGCCGAGCGGGGCTCCTGATTCAGTGTTCCGACGCCCCGTCAGACAGGTCCCCAACAGGAGCCAAGAATGGCAACGAGCGTACGCAGCGAAGCCGCCATCGAGCCGTTGGACGAGGTGGGGCTCGACACGCTGACGAAGCTGTATCTCAGCGCGATCGACCGGCATGGGCGCCACGACGCGATGATGTACCAGCTCGAGGGAACGTGGCGCCGGCTATCGCATCGGGAAGTCGAGGCCCGTGTCGAGCGGCTTGCTGCCGGCCTGCACAGCCTCGGCATCGGCGGGGGTGATCGGGTCGCGATCCTGTCGGAAAACCGCCCGGAGTGGGCGATCGCGGACTTCGCCGTGCTCGCGCTGGGTGCCGCCGACGTCCCGATCTACGCGACGCTGCCCGCGAACCAGATCGCCTACATCCTGAAGGATTCCGGAGCCCGCGCGATCCTCGTCTCCACCCCGGAGCAGCTGCAGAAGATCACGGAGATCCGGGACCAGCTCTCCGAGCTGGAGGTGGTGATCGCCTTCGACGACCCGGGTTCGGCCGCGGGTGTCCAGAGTCTCCAGGAGACGATGTCGAACGGAGACCGGGTCATCGAGTCCGGTGAGTTCCCGGGAGTGCGGACGCTGGCGGCGCGGGTGGGCCGCGACGATGTCGCAACGCTCATCTATACGTCCGGTACGACGGGGAATCCGAAGGGGGTGATGCTCACACACTTCAACATCGCGTCGAATGTCGCAGCCACCGAGCAGCACGAGGTGTTCGAGATCGGGCCCGGCACCATAGCGCTCTCCTTCCTCCCGCTCTCGCACTCCTTCGAGCGGATGGTCGACTACTTCTACTGGTTCGCCGGGGCGACGATCGCCTACGTCGATTCGGTGGACAAGATCGCGGAGGGGTTCGTCGGCGTACGGCCGCACGTCGTAGCGGCGGCGCCGCGCATCTTCGAGAAGATCTACACGAAGGTGATGGGAGCGACGGGCGTGAAGCGCGTGCTTCTGATGTGGGCGAAGCGCGTGGGCGAAGCGTCCGTCGCCGATCGCCTCGCCGGTCGCCGGGAGGGGCCGGTGGGATTTCAGGAGAAGCTCGCCGACCGACTGGTGTTCTCAAAGCTTCGCGAGCGCACCGGCGGTCGCGTCCAGGGCTTCGTCTCGGGCAGCGCGCCGCTCTCCGCCGACATCGCCAAGTTCTTCTGGGCGGCGGGCCTCCCGATCTACGAAGGCTACGGCCTCACGGAGACTTCGCCGGTCCTGAGCGTCAACAAGCCAGGGAAGGTCAGGCTCGGCACGGTGGGCATCCCGCTACCCGGCACCGAGATCCGCATCGGTCCGGAGGGCGAGATCCTCGCCCGCGGGCCGCAGGTGATGAAGGGCTACTACGAGAAGCCGGACGCGACCGCCGAAACGATCGACGGCGACGGATGGTTCCACACCGGAGACGTCGGCGAGATCGACGCCGACGGCTTCCTGCGGATCACCGACCGTATCAAGAACATCATCGTGACGGCCGGTGGGAAGAACATCGCCCCGGCTCCGATCGAGAACGTCGCCTCCATGTCGTCGTACGTCGCTCAGGTGGTGATGATCGGTGACCAGCGGCCCTTCCCGTCGCTCCTCGTGGTCCCGGACTACGAGAACCTGTCGGTGTGGGCGAAGGAGAAGGGGATCATGGACCTGGACCCCGTGGCGCTCGCGCGCGATCCGAGAGTCCATGAGCTGCTCGAGAAGGAGACGCTCGGGCGACTCGACGACTTCGCCCGCTACGAGCAGCCGAAGAAGATCGCGGTGGTTCCGAGAGAGTTCACCCTCGAGTCGGGCGAGATCACCCCCACCCTCAAGGTGAAGCGGCGCGTGGTCGAGCAGAACCACGCGGACCTCATCGAGGAGATCTACGGCGGCAGCTGAACGTCGGGGAACGCAGTCCGAGCCTCCCACCGGAGGAACCGTACAGCGCGGAGCGTTTACAATCCGGGGTCCACGGCGACGCGCCCTCGGCGCCGCCGCGATCCGGGGGACCGACGACACGACGACAGGAGAGCACCGTTGAACGATCCCGAATCCAACGACGCGCGCCCGGCGAAGGGCCTCGCCGTGTTACGTGAGCGAGGCCGCGCGCTCGGTGGAAATCAGCGAATCCTGTTGGTCGCGGGTCTCACCGGCGCGGGCCTCCTCTTCGGCGGTGCCGGGGCCGCCGCGGGTGCCTGGGCGAACGCCTGCGCTGGAGGCTGCCCCACCGCGGCCGAGATCGAACACTTCGCGCCGCAACAGGCGACCGAGCTGTACGACGCCGAAGGCGGGCTGCTCGGCCTCTTCTATCGAGAGCGGCGGCAGCTGGTATCTCTCTCCGAGCTTCCGCCCCACGTGCCGCTCGCCTTCGTAGCGATCGAGGACCGTCGATTCTTCGAGCACGAGGGCGTCGACGTCCGGCGCATCGTGGGCGCCGTGCGCGACAACCTGCTGGAGGGCTTCGCCGCATCGGGCGCGAGCACCATCTCGATGCAGCTCGCCCGTAACCTCTTCCCCGAGCAGCTCCCGCGGGGTGAGAAGACGTTCCGTCGAAAGATCGCCGAGGCGCGTCTCGCCCTCGCCATGGAGAGGCAGCTGTCCAAGGAAGAGATCCTGGAGCTCTACCTCAACCACATCTTCCTCGGCTCGGGAGCCTACGGCATCGAGGCCGCCGCCCGCACGTACTTCGACAAGCCCGCCGCCGCGCTCTCTCCAACCGAAGCTGCGACACTGGCCGGCCTGCCACAGGCGCCGAGCGCGTACAACCCCCGCCGGAACCCCGACGCAGCTCTGGGCCGCCGCAATGTGGTCCTGCAGGCGATGGCCGAGACGGACGTGGTATCGGCGGAAGAAGCGGAGACCGCGCGGAACAGCCCGCTCAACCTCGCTCCCCCGGCGGGTGTGGTGCGGGCGCGCTACTTCGTCGAGCAAATCCGCAGGGATCTCGAGGAACGCTTCGGTGAGCTGCTCTACACCGGCGGGCTCCGGATCTATACCACCCTCGACCCCGTTCTCCAGGCCGAGGCCGAGGTGGGCCTCACCGAACAGCTCCAGCAGATCGAGAACGGCACCTACGGATATTACCGCCATATCACCTACGACGACTTCGCCCGGCAGGCGGCGGAGAACGAGGCCGAGGTGGTCACGAACACGCCATACCTGCAGGGCACCGTCGTAGCACTCGATCCACATACCGGAGACGTGCTCGCCCTCGTCGGGGGCCGCGACTTCGAGCACTCACAGTTCAACCGGGCTACGCAGGCGCTCCGGCAGCCCGGCTCCGCCTTCAAACCCTTCGTCTTTGCCGCCGCTCTGGAGCAGGGCAGGTCTCCACTCTATACGGTGCCAGACTCCCCGCTCTTCGTCACCATGCCCGACGGTGAGACGTGGGTGCCCCGCAACTACTCCAACGAGTACGAAGGAGACATGACGCTGCGGGACGCCCTGAAGCAGTCGAAGAACATGGTCGCGATCCGACTGGGTCAGGAGATCGGGATGGAGCCCGTGCAGGACCTCTCTCGCCGCGCCGGCATCGACACCCCCATCCCGGATTATCCATCGGTCTATATCGGCGCCGCTGGCGTCTACCCGATCGAGCTCATCGCCGCCTATGCCGCGTTCGCCAACGGCGGACTCCAGGTGGAGCCACGGATGGTCGCGCGCATCGAGGACGGTCAGGGCCGGCTCATCTGGGAGCCGCCCTCGACTCCGAAAGTGGCTTTCGCCCCCGCGGTCTCCTGGATCGTTACGGACATGCTACGTGAAGTGGTCGACGGCGGGACGGGCTACGTCGTCCGCAATCCAGCCATCGGCAACCTCTCGTACGAGATACCCGCGGCAGGGAAGACGGGTACGACGAACGACGCCACGGACGTCTGGTTCGTCGGCTACACGCCGGAGATCCTCGCCGGCGTGTGGATCGGCTTCGACCAGCCTCAACGGATTTCCGGCGGAGCGACCGGAGGTGGTTACGCAGCACCGATTTGGGCACGGGTTGTGCAAAAGTACTACGAGGATCGGGAGCCTCCGCCAGCGTGGGAACGGCCCGCGGACGTCGAGGTTCGGCGCATCAGTCGCTGGACCGGTCAGGCGGTGACGGAGGACTGCCCCTACGGCGTCGGATCGGTCAACGATTTCTTCGTCGAGGATGCAGCACCCGAACCGCGCTGTGACCCGCCTCAACTACGTGGCGACCCGCAGCCTCACCTTCCCGGCCGGCCGGTTTTCCCTGGACAGCCTCGGGTTCCGCAGCCGGAGGACTTCCTGGATCGGGAGATCACCGAGCGGAGGAGGGGCCCGCGGTGATGACTTTCTCGACGCCAAGGATCAATTCCGTTGAATATAAAGCGTATACTCGGATCCGCCGGAATCGCGATCGCCACGTTCGCGATCCTCGGATTCTCCTGGATATGGTTCGCGCCCTGCGCCTTCGGCGGGTGCGCACCGCTCGACGATCTGGCCGAGTATCAGGCCGAAGGATCTGAGCTGCTGGATCTCGACGGGGAGCCATTCGCCCGATTGGCCACCGTCAACCGCAGGATCATCTCGCTGGACTCCCTCCCCGAACACGTTCCGCAGGCATTCCTCGCCATCGAGGACCAGCGCTTCTACGATCACTCCGGCCTCGACTTCCGCCGCACCGCGGGCGCGCTGCTGGCGAACGTACGCTCAGGCGGCGTGACCGAGGGGGGGAGCACCATAACGCAGCAGCTCGCCCGGAATCTGTTTCCCGAGTGGCTTCCCTATCAGGAGCGCAGCGTTCGCAGGAAGATGATGGAGGCGCGGGTCGCGCGGCAGCTGGAACGGAGCTTCACGAAGGACAAGATCCTGGAGCTCTACCTGAATCATATCTACCTGGGCAGCGGCGCCTACGGCATCGAGGCTGCTTCTCACGCCTACTTCGGCAAGCCGGCGGCCGAGCTGACGTTGACGGAGGCGGCCACCCTTGCCGGCGTGCCGCAGTCACCCTCGCAGGGGAATCCCAGGGCCGACCTCGAGCGCTCCCTCACCCGGAGGAACCTGGTGCTCGACCAGATGGTGGAGGCGGGCTTCGTCGGCGCGGCTGAGGCCGCCGAAGCGAAGGACGCTACGCTGGCGCTCGTCGACGGCAGTGCAGTACCCGACGGCCTGGAGGGCTCCTATTTCGTCGAGAGGGTCCGGCAGGAGTTGGAGGAAACCGTCGGCAGCCGATTCTACACTGCCGGGCTGAAGATCTATACGACCCTCGATTCGGAGGCTCAGGTCGCCGCCGAGGCGGAGCTCGGGCGCCAGCTCGAGGCCATCGAGAGCGGCCGCTTCGGCACCTATCGGCATGCGACGTATTCAGTGGGAGAGCAGGAGGACGAGAGCTCCGACTACCTTCAGGGCGCCGTCATCGTGATCGATGCGCAGACCGGTGGCGTCCGCGCGCTCGTCGGCGGCCGTGACTTCGCCGAGTCGAAGTTCGATCGGACGACGCAGGCACTGCGGCAGGCGGGCTCGGCGTTCAAGCCTTTCGTCTACGCCGCCGCACTCGAACGCTACCGTTCGCCGACCCACATCGTCGACGATTCGCCCGTCAGGCTGACCCTCTCCGGCGGACAGGTGTGGGAGCCACGGAACTACACGGGCGAGTACGACGGCCCGATGACGATGCGCGAAGCGTTGACTCGCTCCAAGAACACTGCTGCCGTACGCGTCGCCCAGGAGGTCGGGATCAGCTCCGTGGTGAACACGGCGCGCAGCCTCGGAATCACCTCCGACATTCCGGCCGTGCCATCCGCAGCTCTGGGAGCCGCGGACGTTCGGCCGATCGAGATGGTCACCGCATACGCGGCTTTCGCGAACGGTGGCGAACTGATACAGCCGCACCTGATCGACAGGGTCGTCGATCGGAACGGTCGCGTGCTCTGGGAAGCTCGGCCGCGGCGGCAGCAGGTGATGAACCCCGCGGTAGCTTTCGTTCTCACCACGATGCTTCGGGACGTCGTCGACCGGGGAACCGGCTCCGCGGTGCGCGCCGTCGGCTTCCGCGGACCCGCTGCCGGCAAGACCGGCACTACGAACGATGCCACGGACGCCTGGTTCATCGGCTACACTCCCGAGATCGCCGCCGGCGTCTGGATCGGTATGGACGATCCCAAGACAATAGTCAGGGGTGCCTCGGGAGGTACTCTCGCCGCGCCGGTGTGGGGACGGGTGATGCAGCAGATCTACGCCGGCAGGCCGATGCCGGAAGGCTGGTCGCCTCCGAGCGGGGTCACGACCGCGGAAGTCGATCGCGCGACAGGGGCGGCCGTCGGCGAGATGTGCCCCGCACAGGGGCCGACCTACACGGAGTACTTCATCGGATCGGCCCGTCCCGGCGCGTGTCCGCGCCCTCAGCAGCTGCGCTACTCCTATGACGACAGCCTCTGGACGGACGAGGAGTGGGGCGACTTCGACCCGGATGCGGCGGCCGAACAGGGCAACGCTTCGGGTGTCGACTGGCCGGAGCTGGACGCGCTACGGCGGCGTATCGAGCAGGCCCGACAGGAGCGTGCGCGCCGCACCGACGGCTCGATCTTCGG
>JBBDRR010000119.1:13129-22722 GCA_040905395.1 Gemmatimonadota bacterium | reverse complement strand
GATCCCCGCGATCCGCGGCCAGGTGGAGCGGAAAGGCCGCCGTTCGGGGGGGCCGAACCGCGGGGCGGACCGTCACAGCCCTCGGGCGCGGGCGGTCAGCAGCAGGGGCCGCAGGGGAACGACCCCGAGCCGGACGACCGGATCGACATCGAGGTAGGCCCCGATCGGGCCGGCGATAGTGGCAGTGGTCCGGACCTCCTGGGGGTGCCGGCGGACGAAGCTCGGCAGCGCTGAGCGCACGCCTTTTTCGGTGCTGCGGCGTCCAGGGAACCTGGAGGCCGCCTTCGCCGTATCTAGAGCCGTATCATCGTCCAGGAATTTGCGGCTCGCTGCGTTGTGGAACGTCTGCGTGCCCTACCAGAAGGAGTTCACGTGACCTTTTCACGCAGCAACCGCAGCCTCGTCATAGCCCTCGTCGCGGCCCTCGTTCCAGCGGTGGCGGTCGCGCAGGCCCCGGGCGCCGCCCCGGCCGATCCGGCGAACCAGGAGATGCAGGCACTGTTCATGGAGATGCAGCAGGTGCATCAGCAGCTCGAGCAGGTTCAGATCGAGGCGCTTGCCGATCCCGAGTTGAACGCACAGCAGGAGTCGCTCGGAGCGGAGATCCAGCTCGCGATGGCCGAGGCCGATCCGATGTTGGAGCAGCGGATGGCCCGCCTCGAGGAGGTGATGGTCGAGGGCAGGGCCGCCGAACAGGCCGGGGACACCGCGAAGCGGGACGAGCTCGGTCAGGAGTTCCAGCAGATCCAGCAGCACTTCATGAGCGTTCAGCAGTCGGTGGTTTCCGAGCCTCCGCTCGCCGAGAAGGTCGAGGAGTTCCAGAGCGACCTCGAGGCGACGATGATTCGGATGAACCCGGAGGCGGAATCGCTGATCTCGCGGCTCCGCGAGATCGAGATCGAGATGGAACGGATCATGAGCGGCAACTGACGTCGCTCGCGCACGAACGAATTGAGCCCTCGGCGACGGGGGCTCGTTTCGTTTCACCGGCCAAACTCGTCCGGTCATCGCAACGCGTGCATGACGGCCCCCAACATGGTCACGAAGGCATCGACCTGCATCCGCTCGATGTTCAGCGGCGGTGAGAGCGAGAGAACGTTCGAGTCGACCCCTCCTCCCAGCACGATGAAGCCGCGGCGGAGGGATTCGACGACGACCCGGCCCACCAGATCCGGATCGGGTCGCTCCGTCACGGGATCGACGAACTCGACGCCGATCATCATTCCCAAGCCTCTCACCTGCCGAACTCGCCGGTCGTCCCCGAGCGTCGCGGCCAGCCTTTCCTGGAGGTAGGCACCCTCGGACGCGGCCCTTTCGACGAGGCGCTCCTCCTGGATGACCTCGAGCGAGGCCAGAGCCGCGGCGCACGCGAGCGGGTGGCCTAGGAAGGTCGAGGTGTGCAGCGCCTCACCCGCCGATACGGGCCACGATTCCATGACGGCGTCGGTGCCGACGCACGCCGCGAACGGCAGCCCCCCGGTCAGCGCCTTCCCTACCACCAGCAGATCCGGAACCACCCCCCAGTGCTCACACGCGAACCAGCGGCCCGTTCGCCCGAAGCCGGTGTAGATCTCGTCCAGCACCAACAGAAGGCCGCGATCGTCACAGATCCGACGCAGCCCCGGCAGCCATCCGGCCGGGGGGACGATGTCGCCACCTCTACCCTGCACCGGCTCCACCAGAATCGCTCCGACGTCGCGACCGACAGCCCCGTTTAGCACGCGTTCCACCGACTCGAGAGCCGAGGGCGCACGGAGAGGATCATCCCCCTTCCCCGCCGAGGGTATGGGAAAGGGTGCGAAAACGGCGAGATCGGCGAGCTGCGCCGTGAAAGGCCGGCGGAAGTCGTCGCGCCCCGAGACGGAGAGAGCGCCGAGCGTCAGCCCGTGGTAGGCGCCGTGGAACGCGAGGACCTTCGGCCTTCCGGTCGCGAGAACTACCGTTTTCAGAGCCGCTTCGACCGCTTCGGCACCGGAATTGGCGAGGATCGACCGCCGCAGCCCGTCAGGCGTGACGTCGGCCAGCTTCTTCAACAGCTCCGCCTTCACAGCCGGAGGGTGGACGTCGCCCATCCCGTGGAGCAGCCGTTCCGCCTGCCGCTGTACGGCGGAAACGATCCGCGGGTGCCCGTGCCCCGCCGCCGCGACCGCGAACGCCGCCGTCATGTCGACGTACACGTTCCCGTCCACGTCCCTGACGTTGGCCCCCTTCGCCTCCGCCCAGAAGACCGGAAAGTCGTCCGAGAGAAAGGTGACGTTCGGCGATTCGTAGCGCCGTAGCTCGGCCGCGAGGCGTAGCGACTCGGGACCGGGCGGCGGCGTGCGCAGCGCCGGAAGCGCTCTACCGAACTCCTCGTTCATCGATAGCCCGCCGCCTGCAGACCGAAGAGCTCGGCGTAACGCCCCTCGCTCGCGACGAGCTCCTCGTGGCTTCCCTCCTCGAGCACCTCACCGTTCTCGATGACGAGAATGCGATCCGCCATGCGGACGGTCGAGAATCGATGCGAGATGATAATGGCGATCTTTCCACTGGTCAGCTCGGCGAACCGCTGGAATACCTCGTACTCCGCCCTCGCGTCGAGCGCGGCCGTTGGCTCGTCCAGGATCAGCACCTGGGCGTCGCGCATGTACGCCCGGGCCAGTGCCACCTTCTGCCACTGACCCCCCGACAGATCGACACCGCCTTCGAAGCGGCGTCCCAACATCGTCCGGTAGCGGCGCGGCAGACCCTCGATGACCGGCGCGGCAAGAGAGCGACGCGCCGCTTCCTGGACCTCTGGGGTCGGCGCGTCGTCGCCGCCGACGGGCTCGTTCATGGCGATGTTCTCCTCCGCGGCGAAGTCGTAGCGGACGAAGTCCTGAAAGATCACGCTCACCGCCCGGTGGTATTCCGAAGGGTCGTACGCGTTCAGCGGATGACCGTCGAGCAGGATCTCGCCGCGGGTGGGTTCGTATAGCCGGAGCAGCAGCTTCACCAGCGTCGTCTTGCCCGCGCCGTTCTCGCCGACCAGCGCCCATCTCTCCCCCGGGCGGATGCCGAAGCTCACGCCGCGCAGGACCCAGGCGCCTTCCGAGGAGTCCTCCGCCCCCACCGCCGCAGGATGATCCTCGACCTCGTCCATCCCGACCGCCGAGTCGACCGTCCCGCTCTCCGGATACCGGAACCAGACATCCCGGAACTCGAAGCCGCGCTCGATCGGCGAGGGGATGGGCACCGGCGACTCCGGCCGCCGGATCGTCGGCTTCATGGCAAAAAAACCGAACAGGTCGTCGAGGTGTAACGCCTGCTCGTACAGGTCGGACGTCGCCAGCAGCATTCGCTGGATGAGGTCGCGGGAACGCGAGAACGAGCCGGTCAGCAGCGTCAGGTCGCCGATCGACAGCGCCCCGGCGACCGTCCGGTAGATGATCGTGCCGTACGCCGCATAGTAGCCGATGCTGGAAACCAGAGAGAGCACCGTTCCGACGAGGTTGCGGCGAATGGCGAGCTGCCGGTTCTCCATGTAGAAGCGATCGGCCAGCCGGGAGTACTCGTCGATCAGCTTTCGCGACAGGCCGAAGAGCTTCACCTCCTTCGCGGTCGCATCCGATGCGCCGACGTAGCGGTAGTAATCGAGCTTCCGGCGCTCCGGCGTCCACCGGTAGAGCAGGGAGTAGCCGAGCGAGGCGTAGTGCGTCTCGCCGAGGAAGGCGGGAAGGACCGCGGCGACGAGCAGGAGGAAGAGCAGCGGACTGAAGGCGAGTAGGGTCCCCGCGAGCGTCACCAGCGTCAGCGCGTCCTGCGCCATCCCGAGCAGCTGGCTCAGGAGCGCGATACGGCCCACCGTATGACGTCGGGCCCGCTCCAACCGGTCGTAGAAGCTCGCATCCTCGAAGTGCTGCATGTCGAGGGTCGCCGCATGCTCCATGAGCCGCACGCTCATGCGGTTCGAGAAGAGGTCGCCGAGGAGAGATTCGAGAAGCGAGCCGGTCCGGGCGGCGATCTCCCCCGCGGCGGCGATCGCGAACTCGATGACCACGAGCGTCGCGAGCCGCGACCAGTCGATCTCTCCGGTCTGCACCGCGAGCACGATCGTGTCGACGATCAGCTTGCCGACCCACAACGTCGCCAGAGGCACGAATGCCCTGAACAGCCTCAGCGCGACGATCGAGGCGGTATATCCGCGGTGCGTCCCCCAGACGCTGCGCAGGAATGGCGGCAGATTCCGCATCGCGCGGATCCGCTCGCCCCACGACGGGGGGGACTCGTCCATCCGCCGGGGTCGCCGCCGGCTACCGTGAGCCATTGCCATACGCGAAGAGTAAGGTGCGCGGGCGGGGCAGGCGAGGGCAGGGCCCGGCTCCGTTCTTGTAGGGGTTTCCCCTACAACGGGTGCGCCCCTGCCCTACAGACAAACGCGATCGAATGGGCGTAGATTTGCTGCAATTTGGCCCGCTCCGTGCCATTCGAGCCACCCGCGCCACGGGCTGGCGCCACATGGTGCCGTGGGATATAATGCGCCCGTCGCGCCCCCTTTTGGGGGGTCGGTGGTGTCGCCGCCGTACGCGGCGCGATCGAACTCTTTCCGGATTCTGAGGCCCCATCGTCATGACGTCATCAATGGAACCAGCCCGGTCGAGCACCCGTTCGGTCGGTCGGACCCATTCGCTGATCGCACGACCCCAGGTCGCCGGCCGCTCGGTCGCCGGCCTGCTGTTCCTGGCGGCAGCCGGCTGCACGGAGACCGAACGCTACCCGCAGACCTCGCTCGACCCCAAGTCCGACTTCGCGGAGGCGATCGATCGGCTCTGGAACCTGACGCTCTATCTCGGCGTTGCCGTCGGCGTCGTAACATTTGCGATACTCGCCTACATCCTGTACCGATTCCGCTATCGGCCCGACTCGCCGCAGCCGAAACAGGTGCACGGGAACACCACCCTCGAGATCGCCTGGACCATCATACCGGCGGTGCTCATCGCGATAATCGCCGTACCGACGGTCCAGACGATCTTCTTTACCTACCGTGAGGCGCCCGCCGACGCACTGACGATCGACGTACGTGGCTGGCAGTGGTGGTGGGAATTCAACTATGTCACCGAATCCGGTGACACGGTCAGGACCGCAAACGAGGTCCACGTTCCCGTCGGACGGCCCGTCCAGCTCCGGATGACATCCGTCGACGTGCTCCATTCCTTCTGGATTCCACAGATGGGCGGGAAGCGGGACGTCATCCCCGGCCGCGTCACGGACATTGTCTTCACACCCCTCGAGGCCGGGGTGTACCTGGGGCAGTGTGCGGAGTTCTGCGGAGAGTCACACGCCCTCATGAAGATGCGGGTCATCGCCCACGAGCCGCAGGAGTTCGACCGATGGCTCGCGAACGAAGCGAGCCCGGCCGTCGAGCCGGCGGACTCGGCGATCGCACTCGGTCAGCAACTGGTCACCGGCGGCGTCTGCGCCGGCTGCCACACGATTCGTGGAACGACCGCCCAGTTCGCTCGATCCGGCCCCGATCTGACCCACCTCGCCCGCCGCAGCACGATCGCCGCGGGCATCCTGGACAACAACGCGGAAAACCTGATGCAGTGGGTCAACGACGCACCCAGCATCAAGCCCGGCTCTCTCATGCCCAACATGGGCCTCAGCGAGCAGGAGCTCAGATACATCGTGGCGTACCTGCAGACGCTGTACTGACGCGGTCGTCAGTCGTCGGTAACGGCCGGATCGTCCAGGCGACTGACGACTGATGACGGACGACTGATGACCAAAAGCAAGCCGTTCAACTTCGAAGACGAATTACCATGGCAGCGACCCAGACCGTAACCGCCCCCGCACCGCCGGCTCCAAAGACAGGGGGCGGAGTCCGGAGCTGGATTACGACCGTCGACCACAAGAAGATCGGCATTCTCTACTTCTGGACGTCGTTCTTCTTCTTCCTGCTCGCGGGATTCGAGGCTCTGCTCGTCAGAACTCAGCTCATCGTGCCGAACAACGAGTTCTTGTCGGCCGAGTTCTACAACCAGATGTTCACGATGCACGCGGTGACGATGGTGTTCCTGGCGCTGATGCCGCTCACCGCCGCGTTCTTCAACTTCATCGTCCCGCTGCAGATCGGAGCTCGCGACGTCGCCTTCCCGCGCCTGAACGCGCTGTCGTACTGGATCTACGTATTCGGCGGGATCTTCATAAACCTCGGTTTCTTCGTAGGCCCGCAGCTTCCGAACGTGGGCTGGTTCGCGTACGCCAACCTGACGTCGCCGGCATTCTCGCCCGGCCTCCAGGTCGACTTCTACGTGCTCGGGCTCCAGATCCTGGGCATCTCGTCGATCATCTCGGCGATCAACTTCATCATCACGATCATCAACCTCCGGGCGCCGGGGATGCGGCTGATGCGGATGCCGATCTTCACCTGGATGACGCTGATCACGGCGGTCCTGCTCGCGACCGCGATGGCGGTGATCACGATCGCGCTGACCCAGCTGATGTTCGACCGCTTCTTCGGATCGGTCGTGTACGATACCGCGAGTGGCGGCGACCCGGTCCTGTGGCAGCACCTGTTCTGGATGTTCGGGCACCCCGAGGTGTACATCCTGATCCTGCCGATCTTCGGCATGGTCTCGGAAGTGCTGCCGACATTCTCGCGCAAGCCGCTCTTCGGCTACAACGTGATGGTCTTCTCGGGAATCCTGATCGGCTGGCTGGGCTGGGGCGTGTGGAGCCACCACATGTTCGCCGTCGGTCTCGGCCCGATCGCCGACTCCTTCTTCGCGATCAGCACGATGTTGATCGCGATCCCGACCGGAATCAAGATCTTCAACTGGCTGGCGACGCTGTGGGGAGGTTCGATCCGCTTCACCACGGCGATGATGTTCGGCGTATTCTTCATCGTGACGTTCACGATCGGGGGTATCTCGGGGATCATGCACGCCGCCGCGCCCGCCGACCTCCAGCAGACGGACACCTACTTCGTCGTCGCGCACCTCCACTACGTCTTCTTCGGTGGAACGGTGATGGGGCTCTGGGCGGGGATCTACTACTGGTATCCGAAGATGTTCGGCCGCCTGCTCGACGAGGTGCTCGGCCATACGCACTTCTGGTTCACCTTCATCGGGATGAACCTGACTTTCTTCCCGATGCACTACCTCGGGCTGCACGGCATGCCGCGCCGGACGTTCACCTACGCGGACGGGCTCGGCTTCAACGAGATGAACTTCGTCGCCACGATCGGCTCGTACCTCATCGCCGTCGGCACTTTGATCTTCGGCTACAACCTCGTCCGGTCGCTGAAGAAGGGTAAGCTCGCCGGGCCGAACCCCTGGGGCGCTCCCACCCTCGAGTGGGCGATGCCGTCACCGCCGCCGGAGTATAATTTCCGGGACATTCCCGTGGTCCGTAGCCGCATGCCCCTGTGGGAGAGCGACCCGGTGCTCGACGCTGGGATCCCCCACGGTCGCCATGAGGAGGACACCTCACACGTGACCATCGGGGGTACGGAAGTCGCCGAGCAGGACTGGCCCGACGACGAGAGCAAGATGTCCGCGCACGACCTCGGGATTCACCTCCCGCCACCGTCGAAGCTCCCGATCCTGCTGGCACTCGCGATGGCGTCCTTCTTCGGTGGATTCATCCTCCACTGGGGAGTCTCGGCCGTCGCCGCGGTCGCGGTGTTGCTGCTCGTTTACACCTTCGCGTTCGAACCGGGACATTCGGGGCACTGAGCAATAGCAAGAAGTCGTCGGTCGTCGGTCAGCAGTCGTCGGACCTCGGATTCTGCCATCGTAACCACGGCCCTGTTCGCCGAATCGGGTAGGCAGCTTTTCGACCGGACGCCCGCAAGAGACTGGAAGACCGACCACTGACGACTGACGACTGACGACTGACGACTGAAGACTTATGACGCCGCAGCCCTAGACTACGAAATGGCACATTCTTCCACGGCCCACGCGGCCGAACCTGCGCACGTGGACACTTCGACCGGTCTCGACAGCCGCAAGCTGGCGTTCTGGTCCTTCATCGGATCGGAGTGCCTGCTATTCGGGACGTTGATCGCCTCGTACATGGCGTACAAAGGCGACAGCATCTCCGGCCCCTATCCCCACGAAAGGACACTCGCTGACGGCACCCTCGTCGAGGGAGTGCTCGACATCCCGCTGACGTCGTTGAGCACCGCCGTCCTGCTCTTCAGCAGTCTGTTCATGGTGTTGGGGCTGGCGGGGGTACAGAGGAACGACCGAAAGATGGGGGCATTCTGGCTCGCCATGACCGCCTTTTTCGGTTCGATCTTCCTCGGCTTCCAGGTCTACGAGTTCACGCACTTCTGGAGCGTTGGTGTCACGCTCGGCTCGAACCTGTTCGGGTCGACCTTCTACATGCTGACCGGCTTCCACGGCGCGCACGTCTTCGCGGGCGTGCTCTACATGATCACCCTGGCGGTGCTCGTGTGGACCGGCCGAATCGGCGCGGACAAGTCGCTCAACGTCGAGATCGGCGGCCTCTACTGGCACTTCGTCGACGTGGTCTGGATCGTGATCTTCCCCCTCGTGTACCTGATTCCGTAGAGAGACGAATGAGCAGTGAAAGTCGCGAAGTCCTGCACGATCTCGACGCACATCCGGTCCACGGCACCAAGACGTACTGGGTCATCGGCGGGTATCTCTTCGTCCTGACGGCGCTCGAGATCGCTGCCTATTATGTCGAGGATTCGCTGGGATCGCTGGCGACGCCGGTCATCCTCGCGCTGTCGGCGGGCAAGTTCATCCTCGTGGTGATGTTCTACATGCACCTGAAGTACGACAGCCGGATGTTCACGGGGGTGTTCCTCTTCCCGATGGCGTTGGCGACCCTGGTGATCGTCGGTCTGATCGTGCTCTATCACGTGCTGCACCCGATGCCGCGGTAAGTACAGTTATGAGTTGTTAGTTTTTAGTTTTGAGTTTGTTGGGTGCAGCTCAGGACCCATCACTAAGAACTCACAACTCAGAACTCATAACTTCAGTGATCCCGTCCCTCGCTCTGCTTCACCGCGAGTCGTTCGCCTGGTCCGAATGGGTGGTCTATCCGGACTTCCTGATCGGCTGGCTCCTCTTCGGCGCGTTGTATCTGCTGTGCGCCGGCCCTCTTCGGCATCGCTTTCCCGGGTCGCGGCCCGTTCCGTTCCGCCAGATCGGCTCCTTCGCTTTCGGAATGTTCCTGATGCTCGTGGCGCTGCAGGGGCCGCTGCACGAGCTGTCCGACTATTTTCTGTTCAGCGCCCACATGGTGCAGCACCTGCTCATCATGCTGGTGATGCCGCCGTTCCTGCTGCACGGTACCCCCGACTGGATGGTGCGTCCCATGCTCCGGATCCCGGGGGTGGCGCCTGTCGCGCGGGTGCTGACCCGGCCGGTCGCTGCGTTCCTTCTCGTCAACCTGCTCTTCGGCGTGTGGCACTTCCCGGCGCCGTACGACCTGATGATGCAGGACCACGCGGTGCACAAAGGGATGCACCTGATGATCATGGCGATCGGAGTGATCCTCTGGTGGCCGGTGATGAGCCCCCTGCCTGAGATTCCCAGGCTCGCCGGTCCGCTCCAGATGCTGTACCTCTTCGTCCTCGGCATTCCGATGATGATCGT
>JBBDRR010000119.1:0-13029 GCA_040905395.1 Gemmatimonadota bacterium | reverse complement strand
CGGCCCGTTCTCCGCGCCTAACCTGCCGTGCTCAGCCCTCGACTTCCATCAGGTCGGCGCATGCGGAGACGTCGGCCAGCCGAGCGCCATCCCCGCCGATCACTGTGGGGTGATCGAGTCGAATGGAGTGCGCCCCATCGAAGAGGGTGCGCGTCGGGATCAGCGCGGTGGTCTCGTACGCGGCAATACCTTCCGCGGGAACCTCGATGACGGGCTCGACCGCATGCACGACGTCGCCCGCCTGCCCGCACGCGCCTCTCACGAACACGGCCTGAAGCCGGGACCCCGCTTCGTACCCGTGAAGGGTGATCAGCAGCTCCGTCTGGCCGTCGGCCTCGGTGATCGTGACCGCTCCGGGCGGCGAGCCTTCGGTCGGTCCCTGAACGTTTCCCGTAGCGGTCAGCGGCCCCGGAACCTGCCTTCCACCCTGCACCGCGACGACGCCGACGGCTTCGTCCGTCGCGAACGCCTCGGCCGCGGTATCCGCCGCGGTCGCAAGCTCCTCGTACGGCTCCCTCTCGGCGGTGACCGGATAATCCTCGGGCTCCTCACCCCGGCATCCGCCGACCACGACGAGCCCCGCGACACAGCATCCAACGACTCTTCGCATCACCGCCCCCTTCTCTGGAAAATCATCCGTGTATACTCCACGCTGGGGCTGCTTCAGAGCATGGAGCGTTCCGCGACCCGGTCTGCTTCCGCCAGCTGTTCCGGCTTGCCGATATCGAGCCACTCGCAGCCATCGGCGAGGAAGGGCGCGATTCGATATCCCGCGCCCGCCAGCCGCAGATACGGCTCCAGGATGGAGAAGGCCCCCTCCTCGGTCAGGAGCCCGGGGAAGCCCGGTGCGATCACATGGATGCCCGCGAACGCGAGTCGGCGTTCCTCGCCGCTCGGTTCCCGGACGGCGATCCGCAGCCCCTTGCCCTCGTCGATCCGCCCGAGGAGTCCGCGATCGTCGAAGAGCAGGTAACGTGAAGTCTGCCGGTGCATCACGGCCAATGTGGCGAGCGGGGCATCCTGCTGATGCCTCGCGTACATCTCCATCAGTGGAAGGTCGGTGAGGATATCGGTGTTATGGAGGAAGAACGGCTCACGTGCATCGAAAAGCTCCGCCGCATGGCGGATCGCACCGCCCGTTTCGAGGGGCATCCCCGGCTCGTGCGAGAATACGACCTCCACACCGAAGCCGTTCCGGGAGCGGACAAAGTCCACGACCTGGTCCGCGAGATGATGAGTATTGATGATGAACCGGTCGGCACCGGCGGCGACGAGCCGGCTCGCAACCCGCTCCAGCATCGGCACGCCGCCGACCGTAACGAGGGGCTTCGGAGTCGACCGCGTCAGGGCGCCAAGGCGGGTGCCCCGACCGGCCGCTAGCAGCATCGCCTCCATTCAGCTTGGCGACGGCTGTCGTGCGGCGGCGGGCCACTTCCCCTGCTCGCGGTGCGCGAGCGCGACGTTCAGGCCGGGGAATCGGTTGCGGAGATGCCGGCCGAGTCGCTCCGCGAAGTAGACGGAGCGGTGCTGGCCCCCGGTGCAGCCGAAGTAGACGCTGAGGCTGCTGAATCCCCGCGTCAGGTAGGTCTCCACCTGAAGGTCGACCAGACTCCGGACGTGGTTCCAGAACTGCTCCACCTCCGGAACGCCCTCCAGGAACCGAACCACGTCGTCGTCGAGGCCGCACAGCTCCGTGTACTCGGAATAGCGTCCCGGGTTGTGCAAGGCCCGCATGTCGAAGACGAAGCCGCCGCCGTGCCCCCCGACGTCTTCCGGGTAGCCGAACTTGTAGCTGAAGCTGCCGATGTTGACCGTCAGCCCGGGCTTCTGCCGGGTCGGTGTCTGCCGCAGGGAGCCGGTGGCGCAGACCGTCGACAGGACGCTCTCTAGCTCGGGAAGGTCTACCGGCAGCTTCCCGGTCCTCAGCAGGCTCTCGATATTGTCGATCGCCGGCGGGACGCTCTGTAGAAATCGGATCTTCCGTTCGAAGAAGCCGCGGTACCCGTAGGCGCCCATCGCCTGCATGATCCTCACGAGGACATACCCCCGGTAGAAGTCACGGAACTCCTCCGGATCGACCGGAACGAATTCGGCGAGAGCATCCAGATAGTGTCCCAGGAGATCTTCACGCACGTCCGGGGGCAATGCGGCCTTCGCGTCGTAGAGGAGCGATGCGATGTCGTACTGCAAGGCGCCACGGCGACCGCCCTGGTAGTCGATGAACCAGGGGTCACCCTCCCGCAGCATGATGTTGCGGGACTGGAAGTCGCGGTACAGAAAGTGACTTCGATCCGTCTTCAGCAGGAAGCTGGTGAACTTCTTGAAGTCTCTCTCCAGCCTCGCCTCGTTGAAGGGAATGTGGGCGAGCTTCAGGAAGTGGTACTTGAAATAGTTCAGGTCCCAGAGAATCGACTGTCGGTCGAAGGCGGCGCGGGGGTATGCGACGGAGTAGTCGACGACCTTCCCTCCCTCGATCTGAAAGCGTGGGAGCTCCTCGATGACCCTTCGGTAGAGAGGGAGGATGGAAGTCGGAAAGCCGCCGCCATCGTGCTTCCTCGCCGCGGTGAGCGCGTCGAAAAGCGTCGTATCGCCGAGGTCCTCCTCGACGTAGGCGCCGTGCGACTCGTCGACTGCGTAGAGCTCGGGTACGGGAAGGCCCGCGCGGCGGAAAGCACGCGTGTAGGAGAGGAACGCGCGGTTCTCGTCGCGGTCCGGTCCCAGCACGCCGATCGCGGTCTCGTAACCGGGGCCGATCAAGCGAAACATCTTCCGACTGGATCCATCCCCCTCGAGCGGGAGGACCGATACGGCCGGAAAGCCGAAGTGCTGCTCGAAGAGCTGCACGAGTCTTTGTTGCTGCACTGTGCGAACCTTCCCGTGATGTGGCGGGCGCCGGGTGCGTTGCGCCGCCCGAAGATATGAGTGACCGATCACGCCGGCCAGTCGCCAGATGGCGGCCGTACCGAGCGGCACGCGGAGCCGAAAACCCCAACCGAATCACGAGATGGCCAACCGCCTTGCGGAGGAAACCAGCCCGTACCTGCTCCAGCACAAGGACAATCCCGTCGACTGGTATCCGTGGGGCGAGGAGGCCCTGGGCCGAGCTCGGGACGAGGACCGGCCGATCCTGCTCTCGGTCGGCTATTCTGCGTGCCACTGGTGCCATGTCATGGAGCACGAATCGTTCGCGAACCCGGAGACGGCGGCCCTGATGAACGAGAAGTTCGTGAACATCAAGGTAGATCGCGAAGAACGGCCGGACATCGACTCGCTCTACATGCAGGCGGTGCAGCAGATGACCGGTCAGGGCGGCTGGCCGATGACGGTATTCCTCGCACCCGACGGTTCCGCCTTCTATGGAGGAACCTACTTTCCGCCCGAGCCGCGCCACGGGCTACCCTCCTTCCGTCAGATCCTCACGGCGATTAGCGAAGCGTACGAGAACCGACGCTCGGAAGTCGAGGAGAGCGCCGAGACGCTCCGGCAGGCGCTACGCCAGGGCATGGCCGTAAACCCCGCGCCCGCTGCGGTCGACCCGAGGCTGTTGCACCGAGCGTTCCAGGGTCTGGCGCGGCGTTTCGACGATCGGTCGGGAGGCTTCGGAGGCGCGCCCAAGTTCCCGCAGCCGATGATCCTCGACTTCCTCCTGCTGTACTGGGTCCGCACAGCCGAGCCGCGCGCGCTGGAGATGACGGAGCGCACGCTCGAGGCAATGGCCGCCGGAGGCATCTACGATCATCTGGGCGGTGGGTTCCATCGCTACAGCGTCGACGCTCGCTGGCTGGTTCCGCACTTCGAGAAGATGCTCTACGACAACGCCCTCCTCGCCCGCACGTACCTCACCGCGCATCAGGCGACCGGGCGCGAGGACTTCCGCGCTACGGCCGAAGACGTCCTGCGCTATGTCACGCGCGAGATGCTCGACGAGAGCGGTGGCTTCTATTCCAGCCAGGACGCCGACAGCGAAGGCGTGGAGGGGAAGTTCTACGTCTGGTCCTCCGACGAAATCGACGACATCCTGGGTGATCGAGACGGAGCGCTCTTCCGCCGCTACTACGACGTTTCCGAAGGCGGCAACTGGGAGGGTAAGAACATCCTCAATGTGGAGGCGTCCGTCCCCGAAGTAGCGAGGGAAGCGGGGGTGCCTGAGGAGCAGCTGCGGGACGTGCTCTCCCGGGGCCGGAAGCGACTCTACGATGCGCGCGCCGGGAGGATCTGGCCGGGTCGCGACGACAAGGTGCTGCTGGCGTGGAACGCAATGATGCTCCACGCATTCGCCGACGCCGCGCGGATCCTGGGAAACGACGAGTACCGGCGTGTGGCGATCGAAAACGCGGAGTTCCTCCTGGGCCGGATGCGGAGCGGCTCCCGGCTGCTGCGTAGCTGGCGCGACGGCTCCACCCGCATCGATGCCTTCCTCGAGGACCACGGGCTTCTCGTCGACGCTCTGGTTGCACTCTACCAGGCGACATTCGACGTCCGCTGGGTGGCCGAGGCCCGCTGGGTCGCCGACACGATGATCGAGCGGTTCTGGTCGGATGAAGAGGGCATCTTCTATGACACCGCCGTGGACGCCGAGGCGCTCGTGATCCGGCCGCGTGACATATACGACAATGCGACACCATCCGGAACCTCGGCGGCGGCGAGTGCCCTGCAGAGGCTCGCGCGCCTCACCTCGGAGCCCACCTACGAGCGCGTCGCGGCGAGGGTCGTCGAGAGCATGGCGGATATAGCGACCCAGGTACCGCAGGGATTCGGGCACCTGCTCGGGGCGATCGCCCGGCACCTCGCCCCGCCGACGGAGGTGGTGATCTCCGGTCGTTCGAACGACGACGATACCCGTGCCTTCACCGCATACCTCGCCGGTCGATACCTCCCCTTCACCACCGTCGCGCTGCGCCCGGCCGAAGAACCGGCAGAGGCGGAGGCCCAGATCCCCATGCTGGCCGAGCGGGAGACGGTCGGTGGCGCGGCCACCGCCTACCTGTGCCGTAACTACACGTGTCGGATGCCGGTGACGACGATCGCCGAACTGGATAGCGAACTGCGAGAGGCCCTGCAGGAGACTCGGCACGGCAACGCCGGGTGAGCCGAGGCTTACCTTTTCTCGATCGATCCCACCGCACCCGAAGCCGCTCCGCAGGCACTGGGCCGCGCCGCCCGGTGTACGGCGTTGCTCCGGCCATGTTGACGCGACAGGGCTTGAATACTCTCTTCCCGGTGGCGGATGTGACGATGGACCGCACGCCGCGCCGGTTCCTCCGACGGGCATCAGGCAATCCGGATGATTCACTTCGAGCACTTCCAGCCCGGTAATGCGTTCACGCTCGAGCCGGGCGTATACATTCGAGCAGACGTCCTCGAACACCTTCGCGACTCGCCAGAGAACCGCGATATGATCGAACGGCTTCAGCCCGCCGTGGAGCGTTACCGGGACATCGGCGTCAGAACCGAGGACGTTTACCTCATCACCGACGCCGGACTCGAGCGAACCTCTTCGGCGGTGCCTCGAGAGATCGACGAGATCGAAGCGCTGATGGCGGAGCCCGGCCTGGGTCAGGTGAATCGCCGACCGGAAGTAATCGAGTGGTACCAGAGCATGAGGCCGGGCCAATGAGCAAGGACCCGACCCGCACGAGCGGGGGATCGTGGGCGCTCCAGGGATGTCTCTTCGGCGCCGTGGGCCTCTTCGTCGTCCTGCTTCTCGTTATGATCTTCCTCGCCTACCGCCGATTCCAGGAAAACACACAGACGACGGAGCCCACGCCGATCTCGACCATCCAGTTGACCGACCCCACAGGCTCTCGCGCGGATGCCTGAGGCCTTCGACTTCTTCGGCGGGATCGACTTCTCCGGCGCCAGGGAGCCGCTGTCGAACCTCTGGTCCGCCGTGGCGGAGGAGCGGAACGGGCGGCTCTGCGTCCTGTCGATACGGCCGCACGCGTTCCGCCTCGACCTCGCCGGCTACGTTTCCCATGGCTGGCGCTCCGAGATCGCCGATGAGCGCGCGAGGATCCTCTGGGGCGTCGATTTCCCGTTCGGCCTGCCGCTCGAGCTCGGCCAACGCCTCGGCGCCGGCACGAGTTGGGAGAGCGTCGTCGCGTGGGTGGCCGATCGGCCTGCCGACGAGATCCGCTCCTCTGCCGCCGAAGCCGCCAAATCGCTTCGCAGAGCCGATGCCGGCGGGCCGCTCGCCCCGCTCGATCTGCGGCTCTACAAGCAAACGGTCGAAGGGATCCGGTGGCTTCAGGAGGTCGTCGAGGAGGGCGAGGTAGCGGTCGAGCCGCAGGCGCCACGAGAGGGTGCCGCGACGACGCTGATCGAGGTATACCCGTCCGGATCCGCGCAGGAGCTCGGCCTTCCCCGTCGCCGGGCACCGTCGCGACCAGCGGAGGCCCGTGCCCGCGCCGCGGCACTGCGAACCTACCTCGACTTCGCGGATCCGGACGCGGAAGCTCTGGCCGTGACGCTCGAGGACGCGTGGGACGCCACCATCGCCTGTCTTACGGCTTTCCTCTGCCGTGACGATGTCGGGCAGCCGTACCGCGTCCTCGATCCCCCATATGAACCCGTGCGCTGCGAAGGCTGGATCTATCGCCCACCTGCCGCTCTCGCCTGAGCGAATCATCCCGTCTTCGCGACCAGCCTCCTCGCCCTCGCAAGCACGGCGTCCAGCATCTCGACGGTGAGTCTGCCGGTGAAGGTGTTCTGCTGACTGGGATGATAGCAGCCCAGAAGTGCGTAGTCGCCGATGCGGACCTCTTCGCCGTGCCCGAATCGTGGCTTGGGCCGAGGAATCACGAGGCCGCTCGACGCGAGGAGCCTCTGAGCCTGTTCCCACGCGAAGCCTCCGAGGCAGAGGATCACCCGTGTTTCCTTCAACACAGCCAGCTCCTCCACGAGGAACGGGTGGCAGCAGTCGCGCTCCTGCGGGATCGGTCGGTTTCCGGGGGGCGCACACTTCACCGCTGCCGTGACGTAGGCGCCGGAGAGCCGCAGCCCATCACCGGGCGCTTCCGAGTGGGGTCGGTTCGCGAAGCCGGCCCGATGGAGCGCCGCGTACAGCCACTCGCCGGACCGATCACCCGTGAAGACGCGCCCCGTCCTGTTCGCACCATGCGCCGCGGGGGCGAGTCCCAGCACCAGGAGCGGCGCCGTCGGGTCACCGAAGCCGGGCACCGGGCGCGCCCAGTAATCGTCGTCCCTGAACGACCGCCGCTTCTCGCGGCCGACCTGCTCGCGCCACTCGACGAGCCTCGGACATGCACGGCACTCCGAGATTCGCCCGGAGAGCGCCTCGAGCTGCGCGCCGGCATGCGAAACCGCCTCCGGTATTCCGGAGGCGGTTTGCGTCGATCGCACATGTCCCGCACCGTCGTCTCGCGGCGTCACTCGTCCGAGGGGCCCCGGCTACCGGGACTGTCGGTAGTGCTTCGTCCCGACGAGCCGTCGCCCGATGGAGCCGGTCTCGCACGTGTGGGGGTCGACCCCGCCGAGCCCGCGTCCGAACTGCCGCCGCTACGGGCCGCCGGCCGGGCTCTCGTGGTGCTCGGAGCGCCCGAACGAGCGCCGGCTCGTGACCGCGGGGAGCGGTCGCCGAACTCGTCGGCGGAGCGCCGCGTATCGCGCAGCCCGGCTCCCGGGTCCGGACGCTCTCGATCGAACCCCGTCGTACGCGCGGTGAACTCCTCCCACCGGTCCTCCGCGACCGCACGCCGCATGGCCTCCCATCCCTCACGGTCCCGGAGCTGAGTGCTGACGATCCGCTCGCGGACCGGATCTACCGGGTCGCGGCGGGTGGGGACGACGGTGTCGTCGTCGGAGTCCGTCGGCTGCTCGTCGTCCGGCTCCACGTCCAATTCAGGCTGACAGAGCTGCTGATAAGCGAGTTGCGCAAGGTCATGCCGGACGTGGTAGGTGTTGCCGTTGCACGTCAGCTGGACCACATCGGGGTGATGCGGGGCCTGCAGCGCGTCGGGCCACTGCACGAAGTAGTCGGCAACCCACCCCTCGGAATCGACGTTCGGAACGGTGAGAGAGACGAGCCGTTCCATCGTGGAGTAAGCGTTGACAGAGGCGAAGCTGGTGCCGAGGGCAAACGCGAGTCCGTCGCCGAACGGCCCGAACCGCTCGGTCCGTAGCGGCTGCTCCGACGCGAGCATGAGGTAAAACTCCGGGCCGAAGCCGACGAACCCATACTCCATGAACTGCGCCCGGTTGTGCCGGCTGTTGAAATCCGTTCGATGCAGGCCGCTGAAGACTCGTCCTTCCAGGCTGGCGAAGCCCGGAGTCGGATAGATCAAACTGGCGCCTCGGCCAGGAAAGATCTGGAAGACGGCGACATGCGCGGGTCTGTTCACGTGGAAAGACAGCCCGCCACCGAACTCGGCGGTCGGTAGCAGGTATGCCTGGAGCGGCCCCGACGGAGCCGGGCCACCGTCGTACGACATTCCGGCGCATCCCGATACCAGGATCGCCATCAAGGCTGTCGCTATCGTTTTCCTCATCGCCGACCTCCAGCTAGGGCGCGCAGGTGTGTAGTAGAGCTACCCCCGGTCTCGGCCGAAAGATCCGGCGCCGCTCGGTCAGCTGCGCCAGGCAGCGAGGGCGAGGCAGAGCCAGCCGGCGAGGAAGGCGACACCGCCGAGAGGCGTGATCGCTCCCAGCCAGCGAATCCCGGTCAATGCCAGCACATAGAGACTGCCGGAGAAGATCACGATACCGAGCACGAAGAGCCATCCCGCAGCGCTGGTGAGCGCGCTCGGCCACTGATTGGAAGCCCAGGCCACCGCGAAGAGGGCCAGAGCGTGATACATGTGATATCGTGCTCCCGTTTCGAAGACCGGCAGCAGGTCGGCGGCGACACGTTCGCGGAGCGCATGTGCTCCGAACGCGCCCGCGGCAACCGCCAGGAATGCGAGCAGCGCGCCGAGGATCCAGAAGGTACGAACCATCCGGGTCACCACCATCGTTCAGCCATCCGGCGGTGCTCTCGGAGGAGGAGCCCGCGTGCCGGCGTTATCGAATCTCTGAAGATGGTGCAGGGACGGAAAGGCGTCAAAGACGGACGGGCGGTCCGGCGGAAAGCCGCCCGTCGCCGCACCAACGCAGGAGCGAGAAAGGCCCGGTTCCCCGGTCAGCGGGGGAGCTCGATCTCCGGCTTCTCGGGGTGACGGCGGTAGAGCACGACGGTACGCCCGATGGTCTGCACATGCTCGACGCCAGGAAGCCGCTCGACGAAGATAGGCCCCGCGTCGCGGGCGGGCTGTGGCGACGCCTCGTGGATCTTCACCTTGATCAGCTCTCGCTGGTTGAACGCGTCTCCGACCGCGCCGAGCGCAGCTTCCGAGAGGCCTTCCTTACCGACGTGCTGAGATGGCTTCAGGTGGTGGGCGAGTGACCGCAGGTGGGTCCGTTGTTTCGAATTCAGTGGCATCTACGGATCGCTGAAGCGGTAGGCGAGGAACAGCAACTTCAACCCTGCGGCTCGACGTACGAACACCAGAAGCAGAATTCGCGCTCGCTCTTCAATGCCGCCTCGTCCAACTCGAATCTCTTCCCGCAGCGACGACAGCGCCGGGGCGGCGGCTCCTCGATCCATACCGTCGAATCGGTCTCGGTGGACTGTCTCGGTGTGTGCTGCATTCACCTATGCCGAGATCACCTGGTTTCGCCCTTCGGACTTCGCGCGATAGAGCGCGCGATCCGCTGCTCGAACGAGATCGTCGGGTCGTGCGGCGTCGTGCGGATACGCCGCGACTCCGATGCTCGCCGTGATTCCGTACTGGTTGACGGCGTCAGGGAAGATGGCGGCGATCTGCCGACGAATTCGCTCCGCCAGCCGCAGCGCGTCCTCCTTGGAGGTCTCGGGGAAGATCACCCCGAACTCGTCGCCACCATAGCGGCAGACCCGGTCCGTCGTACGGAACGCCGCACGTAGAACGGCCGCTACCCGTTGCAGCGCATGGTCGCCGACAGGATGCCCGAGATTGTCGTTTACGATCTTGAAGTCGTCGAGATCCAGGAGAAGCAGGCTGAGCGGCCGCTCATACCGCCGCGCTCGGACGAGCTCTACGTTCAGATGCTCCTCGAAGGCGCGGCGATTGTAACAATCGGTCACGAAGTCGACGAAGACCTGCGACCGCAGCCGCTCGACGAGCTCCGTATTGCGGAGCGCGACACCGAAGACCTCTGCAATGGCCCTCAGCGTCGGGAGCCATGCGCCCGGCGGGTTTGCGGCTGCCGGCGGACCGACGACGAACAGTAAAGGCCGAGATTCGAACTCCCCGCTGAGCCCGGCTCGATACTCCACGCCCGTCAGAACCCGTCCCACCGCTTCACTGCTGCATGCGCGCATCTCGAGCCCATCCGCCAGAAGCTGCTCGACCAGATCGGCCGCCAGCTGCCGTGGCAGCAGGGAGCTGTCTGCTCCAGCAGCGGAGGACTGTTCGTAGAACCCGTCGACCGGGCGGTACAGCGCGACCCAGGCGAACCCCGCTGTTTCCAGGACGGCCAGAAGAACGCGCTCCTCGACCTCGGCGGCCGATCGAAGCGTCAGCAGGTCCAGAGCGAGGGAACCGGCGGCTACGCGTGCCGGCTGATCGCTCTCGCTGCCAGATTCAGGCATGTCTCCCCTTTCCCGCACGGCGAGTCCAGGAACATTGCTCGAATGATCGATCCCGAGAGAAGGGGTGAGCGACATCGAACGGTTCGTTCGGCGGCGGGCAGAGCGGACGGGCGATCGCGAGCCCGATGAAAGCGCGTCCTGCGGATCCTACAATCTGTCCGATGCGGACCGTTCGGTCAACGGCGTGCCGGCCTGACGGCGAAAGTGGCTCACTCTCCGAGCGAGATCCCGAGCTGCCGAGCCGTCTGGACGGTATCGCTGTCGGCCGGGACGCGCTTCAGCTCGCTCACCGCAGCCGCGAGTGAGACGGCATGAACTTCGGAGCCGCGTAGCGCGACCATCGTTCCAAGATTTCCATCGTCGATGCAGCGGACGGCGGCGGCACCGAAGCGGAGTGCGAGGTTTCGGTCGTATGCGACCGGCGTCCCCCCACGCTGGATGTGACCGAGGACCAGGGTCCTCGTCTCCTTTCCGGTTCGCTGCTCGACCTGGACGGCCAGGCGCTCGGCGATGCCACCGTACCTGCCGCTCTCGTCTGCGTAGCTCGGCTCTCCCCCCGCCGGGCTAGCACCCTCGGCGATCACGATGATGCTGAAGCGGCGCCCCATTCGGTCGCGTTGGCGGACCTTCTCGGCGATCGATTCCACCCGGTACGGAATCTCCGGTATGATGATGACGTCGGCACCACCAGCCAGCCCCGACTCGAGGGCGATCCAGCCAGTGTGACGTCCCATCACCTGCACGATCATCGCCCGCTGGTGAGACTCGGCGGTCGAATGCAATCGGCCGATCGCGTCGGTCGCTACGTCGACAGCCGTCTGGAACCCGAAGGTCATGTCGGTCGCGGCGAGATCGTTGTCGATCGTCTTCGGAACTCCCACCACCGGCAGACCCTTCTTGTTCAGCTCGTTCGCGATGTTCAATGAGCCGTCACCGCCGATGGCGATGAGAGCGTCGATGCCGAGCTCACGAAACCGGCTGACGATCTCGCCCGAGCGGTCGGCGACACCCCAGGTGCCATCCGACTTCCGAACTTCCAATCCAAATGGATTACCCCGGGTAGTGGTACCCAGAATCGTACCGCCAAGATGTGTGATCCCGCGAACAGCCTGAGCCGTCAGCGAAAAAACACCCTGCTCTCCATCCACCTCGCCCTCCAGTAGCCCCGTGTACCCGCGGCGGATACCGAGAACCTCCCAACCCGCGTGCAAACCGGCCAGGGTAGCCGCACGAATCACGGCATTCAAGCCAGGAGCGTCCCCTCCGCCCGTGTTGATCGCAATCCGTCGCACCTTTCCGTGCTGCTCAGTCATCGCCCCTATTCCCTTGCCTGAAGTCCGGTTCCCCACCCCGTTCGACACTAGCGCCTGCGCACGTGGCAACCACCGTGCCTTGCGGCACGCCGGATGCAACTGTAGACCGCTTTGCCCCGGTTGACAAGGAACCGCGATAGCCGGTATCCTCCTTACGCTTCAAGGATGCTCCGGAGCAGATGCGGTTTTCCAGGAGTCGACGATGGTGACGGAAGATCAGGTAAAGAAGGCGCTACGGCAGGTCAAGGATCCGGAACTGAATCTGGATCTGGTCGTCCTCGGCCTCATTTACAATATCGACGTGGCGGATTCGCATGTCGATGTGACGATGTCCCTCACCTCTCCGGCCTGTCCGGTGGCGGGGGAAATCGTCAACAAGGCCCAGGAGGCCGTGGAAGGGGTGGAAGGGGTAGCGAGCGCGAATGTCGAGCTCACCTTCAATCCGCCATGGACGCCTGATCGAATCCCCCCACTGATTCGCTCGGCACTCGGGCTCTGAACACGGCAATGGCGTCCGCAGTTCCGCCGGATGAGCGACTGCGGCAACAACCCACGAGCATACACGCGGAGAACGATCAATGGGCAGGAGTACGCTTTCGAAGTCTATGAGTCTGGTGATCGGTCTCGCTGTTCTCGGCGCTTGTGGCGATTCGGCGGACGAGGCGCCTGCACCGACCCCCGCGGCGGCGCCAGCCGCGCCTGCGCCGGCACCCGCTCCGGTGCCCGCAGCAGCCGATCTGCCCGTGCCCGCCGGAGCGACGGCCGAGATGGTAGTCGAGGGGCAGCAGGTCTTCGTCGGGGCCGGAATCTGCTTCACCTGCCACGGGCAGCAGGCGCAGGGAACGCCGCTCGGGCCCAGCCTCGCCGATGGTGAGTGGCTCTGGATCGAAGCTCCGGAAGAGGACCTCGTCACGAAGCTCGCTGCCGTCATTCGGACCGGAATCGCCGAGCCACAGGAAGCTCCGGCCCCGATGCCGCCCATGGGTGGTGCGAGCCTGACCGAGGAGCAGCTGCAGGGTGTCTCGGCCTACGTCGCGGCATTGAACCAGTAGAGGACGAGGTCGGCTCTTCGTCCAGCCGTCGAGAGCC
>JBBDRR010000118.1:0-6132 GCA_040905395.1 Gemmatimonadota bacterium | reverse complement strand
CCGTCAGCCAGGCGACGACACGATCGACCGTCTCGGAATCGAGGGGCGTCGAAAGGTGGGTTCCGCCCTCGATCCGCAGGAGTCGCGCGTCGGGCAGGACGCGGACGAGCCGCTCTCCCTGCTCGATCGGAACCACGCGGTCGTGTGAACCGTAGACGAGCAGCAGGGGTGTGGTAACGCTGGCGGCTCGGTGCTCGAGGCGCATCGCATCGAGGCTCGAGTTCAGGCTCCCGACGTAGCCGACGGCGCTCGATGAAGCCGGGCCGGGAAGGCGCAGGGGGTAGATCTCCCGTTTGAAGGAGCCGAACGAGGGGATCAGGCCCGTCCATCCGTAGTGCTCGCGTTCACGCCATACCGTGGAGAGCGACCGCGGCCCCACCTCGCCCAGAACGGTTCGCCACGAGAGCACGATTCGCAACGGGGCGACGATCGCCGCGGCCCTCGTCAGCGCGGCCCCGCTCCGAGAAAGGGCACCGAGGAGGACCGATCCTCCCAGGCTGACTCCCACCGCATGCACCGGCAGGCGCCGGCTGTCTGCGGAGCAGTCGGCGAGTACCGAGGCGACGCAGTCGACCGCGGCGTCGGCTGTGAAGCTGCTCCGGTTGAGGCGTCCGTGGCCGGGGAGGTCGAAGGTGACGATTTCCGACCGCTCGAGGAGCAATCGCTTGAACAGCCCGACCCAGCCGAAGAGAGCGTCGTTTCCCGCGCCGTGCAGGGCGACGACGATCCGTTGCGGACGCCCGGCCGGTGATAGCCTGTGCGCGGTCGTGTCGTCTCCGGCCGGCGGAAGGGGGTGTCGAAAGCTCTCCCACGACATCTCCCGCCGTCGCATCCAGTCGCGGAAGGCGGATTCGAAGGGCAGGTCCGTCTGGCTCAATCGCGATTCTGGTCGGAATCGCCCGACACCCATCCCTTTTCGTCGCGCTGCCGGTTGGCGGGAGGCTGTTCGGTGACGGCGATGGCGTCCTCCTTCTCGGGGGTCTCGCGGCCGTGCGGCTCGCCGAGCGCGGATCCTCTCGGGGCCAGGCGCGAACCGACCGGCCCGGTGATCAGCCGCGCGCCGCGCTGCCAGCTGATGTACGACCAGGCCCACTCGAGCATCACGGCGACCCGATTGCGGAATCCGATCAGGAAGAAGACGTGGATGAAGATCCAGGCGAGCCATGCGATCGGTCCGTGGAGCTTCAGCCTCCACACTTCCGCGATCGCATCCCCGCGCCCGATCGTTGCCATCGTCCCGCGGTCGCGGTAGCGGAAAGCAGCCGACTTCTCACCTCGGACAGACCGCAGGATGTTCTCCCCGACCCACTTTCCCTGCTGGATGGCCACAGGCGCCAGTCCCGGCAGCGGCTCTCCGTCACGGCCCTTCGCGTTCGCGAGGTCTCCGACCACGAAGATCTCCGGATGCCCGTCGATCGACAGGTCCGGCTCGACGATCACGCGCCCCATCTCGTCCAGTTCGGCGCCCACCAGAGCACCGACGGGGGCAGCCGCGATCCCCGCCGCCCAAACCACATTGCGCGTCTCGATCTTCTCTTCCCCGACGTACACCGCATCCGGCTCGATTCGGCTGACCAGGGTACCCTTCCGGATCTCCACGCCACGCTGCCGGAGGGCCGCCTCGGCGCGGGCCGAAAGGCGGGGCGGGTACGCCGGGAGAATCCGGTCTCCACCCTCGACCAGTACGATGTTGGCCGTCGATGGGTCGATCCGGCGGAAGTCCTTGATCAGGCTGTGCCGCGCCATCTCTGCCATGGCGCCGGCCATCTCGACTCCCGTCGGGCCGGCGCCGATCACGACGGTGGTCAGAAGCGACCGCCGTACGTCGGGGTCCGACTCGCGCTCCGCCGCCTCGAACGCAAGGAGAAAGCGGCGTCTTATCTCCGTCGCATCTTCGATGCTCTTTAGCCCCGGCGCGAGGTCGGCCCATTCGGAGTGGCCGAAATACTGGTCGACCGCACCGGCCGCGATGATGAGGTAGTCGTAGGAGAGGCGCGACCCGTCCGCCATGACCACCTGCCGCGAGCCGGCCTCGAGGCCGACCACCTCGGCCATCACAACGTCGGCATTCCGCTGCTTCCGCAGGACGCCGCGGATCGGCGAGGCGATGTCGGCGGGGGAGAGCGCGGCGGTCGCGACCTGATAGAGCAGCGGCTGGAAGAGGTGGTGGTTCCGCCTGTCGACGAGGGTGACGTCGACCGCAGCACCATCGAGCGCCCGCGCCGCGTTCAGCCCGCCGAAACCACCCCCGACGATCACCACCCGCGGCCGCCGACCATCCATCACCCACTCCTCGCTGAGCACAGGAATATCCGACCATCGAGGCTGCAAGCCCGACGCCATCCGCCAAAAACAAAACCCCCTGTCCAGGACGGAAAGGGGGTTTGCCAGCAGCGCCGGTCCGCTTCAGACCGGAACCGGCAGCAGGCTGCGAAACGAGTTGCGCGCCCTGTTCAGGCGGCTCTTGACCGTCCCGACCGGAATGCCGATCGCCTCGGCGATCTCTTCGTACGACAGATCTTCGACCTCGCGCATCACGAAGGGGATGCGGTGATGTTCGTCCATCTTCTCGATCGCCGTATCGATGGCGTCCCTCAGCTCGCTCCGGTACGTCTCCTGTTCCGGATCCGAGCCATCCGCCTGGAACTCCACCGGCCGAGACGGGGCGCCCGAGGGCGAGTTCTCCGGCCGAAGCTCCGAAAACACCGTCTCGCGCCGGCGCGACCGATTACGGAACTCGTTCTTCAGCAGATTGTTCGCGATCGTATGGATCCACGTCGAGAACTTCCTGCTCGGATCGTAGCTCTCCCGTGCGCGGTGGATACGCAGGAAGGTGTCCTGCGTCAGGTCCTCCACCCGCTCCTCGTCGTTGAGGCGCTTACGCAGGAATCCCTGGATCCGGGGTTCGTAGCGGGACATGAGCACCTGAAAGCCCTGCTCGTCGCCGTCGGTGTAGCGCTGGAACAGCTGTTCGTCCGTGAGCTCCACCAAGCGAACCGGGCGACGTTCCACACGAAGCGTCGGCGGCCGGTAGGGAGGGCTCAAACGGAGGGGGCGAGACTCGCAACGTTGGGCGGAAGTCTTCATAGGGCGGAATATAACGGCGACTCGCCACTTTGTCGAGCCTTTTCACCCCTCCGAGATCAAGCGATAAAACCGTCCTCGTCAGCCCCCGCGCACGCGCCGGCGGCGTGCGCCGCCGAGCAGGATGTACAGGAGCGCCGCGAGCGCCAGATTCAGATAGAAGGTGAAGAAACGCCAGCCGGCCGTCGCGAGGCCGATGATCGAGCCGGGGATGAAAGCGCTGTAGATGACGAAGAACGCCGCCTCGGCTCCCCCGGCCGCGCCCGGCGTCGGTATGAAGGCGGCCAGCGTGAAGACCACCCACTGGAGCAGCCAGAAGAGCACCGGCTGGACGGGCGCGCCCAGAAACGCGATCAGGGCCGAGACGATGGAATACCGGGCGATCCACTGTAGAGATGTGAGGCTCATGCTGAGCGCGAACCTGCTCTTGCCGTTCGCGCGGATCAGCCGATAGACCTGGCGGGCGTCGATCCAGGTGGTGCGCAGGCCGCGTCGAACGCGTCGGACGAGACGTCGACTCCTCCGCTGCGCTCGATTACCGAGCCCACCCCCGAGGACCCACCGCACCGCGGCCCAGGTGGCGACTGCGATACCGAGGGCGACGAGGAGCGCGGGCGCGGCCCTCCCCTGGAACTGGCCCGCAACGGCGCCGAAGACTGGATGGCCCCACGACGCGGTCAGGAAGATCGCGATCGGAATCGCGATCGCGAAGAAGAGGCCGTCCTCGAGAGGCGCCAACGTAGTCAGCGAGACCGCGGCCCCGGGGCTGACGCCGCGCTGAACGAGAAGCCCCCACTTGAAGAAGCCGCCACCGACTGCGGTCGGGCTCACGGCGGCTCCCAGATCCGTCGCCAGAGTGATGCGGAAGGAGTCCAGAAACCGCATCTGGTGGCCCAGGAATCGGGTCCAGATCAGCAGACGCAGCGAGTTGCAGATCCAGGGGACGGCCCCGAGGGCGAGAGCGAGCAGCAGATACTCACGAGGGAAGGTGCGGACCGACGCCAGGACCTCCCGATCGGTCACCAGAAGGGAGAACAGGACGTTGCCGATCACCCCGATCGGTATGATCACCAGCGCCGTGCGAAAGAGCCTGTCCAGCCCGCGTACCATCCGGGGCTCGGAATCACCCGAAGCGGCCGCGCCACTCCCGCTCGTGCCGGTCCCGACGCTCTCCTCTGCAGACCCGCTCATCCGCCTACACCGCGACGGTTCTCGGCGATGACTCGCTCGTAGCTCTCCAGCAGTCCTTCGTTGATCCGACTCCAGTCCCGGGAGGCCGCCGATGCCCGGGCGCTCCTCGCCATTCGCTCGCGCAGCGCCTCATCACGGAGCAGGCGCTCCAGACAATCGGCGATGTCCTCCACATCGTTGCCCCTCGCAACGAATCCGTTCGCACCGTGCGTGATGAGGTCCTGTGGGCCGCCCCTGTCGGTGACGACGGCGGGCACCCCGGATGCGAGGGCCTCGAGCACCACGTTGCCGAGAGTCTCGGTGGTGGAGGGAAAGACGAAGACGTCGCCGGAGGCGTACCAGCTGGCCAGGTCGGGACCGCTCTGGTGGCCGGCGAAGCAGGCGTGGGGCAGGTCGCGCTCGAGAGAGGGGCGGAGAGGGCCGTCGCCGACGAGGGCGAGGGCGAAGCGCACGCCTCTGCGGCGCAGCACCGCGTCGATCTCGACGAGGTCGGCCAGGTCCTTCTCCTTTACGAGCCGGCTGACGAGGAGCAGGACGGGTGTGTTCTCGTCTCCACCTGCGCGGGCGATTATGGCGGGGTCGCGGTGCTCGGGGGAGAAGCCGCTGAGGTCGATGCCACGCGACCATAGCTCCACGCGCTCGATCCCGCGGTCGCTCAGCTCCCGGGCGATGCTGACGGAGGGTGGATAAACGCGCGCACAGCCTCGATAGAAGCGGCGGAGCACGGCCCATCCCAGCGGCTCGAGCGGCTTCACTCCGTAGTACCGGAAATACGAGACGAAGTGAGTATGAAAGCTCGCCACGACAGGAATGCCGCGGCTCCGACCGAGGCGTTGGGCACGTCGCGCCAGCGGTGTGGGGCTCACGACGTGGATCAGGTCAGGCTGGAACTCGTCGAGGTCACGGGCGATGCCGCGAGCGTACGGGAAGCTGATGCGGTAGTCGGGGTAGAGCGGGAATCGGACGTAACCGACCCGCCGGACGCGTTCCCGCCAGCTGACTCCGGAGGGCACGAACGGAGAGAAGATCAGGAAGTCCACCCCCCGCTCTTCCAGCGTCTCGAACAGCCGTGCCAGCGTCCGTGAGACGCCGTCGACCAGAGGATACAGGCTTTCGGTGAAGTAGACGACTTTCATTTCAGCTCCGCGCGACATTGCGCGGCGCGGAATGTAGCAGGGGGGCGTCTTCCGAGTAAGGTCGGGTGGGCCGGGCGATGGACGGAATCTCCCGATCCTGTAGGGCCTACGTGCGGTCTTCCTGCGAAGCTGCATCGCCTTCGACCCGAATCTCGCCAGGTGGATCGGCGGAGTCGGACAGGCCCGCCGAACTCTCCTCCTCGATCTCCTCGGCGGCGTCCTCGCGGATCGCCTGATGAAGCGCCCGGTGGCTCCGATGCCGCGCCCGCCACGTGTGCAGTGCCAGGATCGCGAAGAAGAGAGCCCCGAGGGCCACCCAGTGCCACCAGCGCGGCGAAAGCATGCCGGTCGCAGCCGGGCGCCAGTACAGGAGCATCGCGAGCACGACGAGCGCCAGCACCATCAAGATCTCGACGATGAGCGCCTTCTCGACGCGCCGATCGGCTGCTGCCGTCATCCGGGGCTCCTTTTCGCTGGGGTTCGGGGCACGCCGGAGCAGGAATCAGGCCGAAGCGCCGCAACCGTATGCCAGAGGGGAACCTGCGCAGCAAACGTTTGTATCTGGAGGGGCCGTTCCGGTGTTCGAGAAAGCCGACGTTTCCCCCACCATAGACTCATCGAGTCCTCTCCGCGTGGGCACGGATGAGAGCACTGGAGCGGCGACCTTCCCCCTGCTCGAGCCCCCCAGGTCAGCGAATTGTGCGCTCGAAGATCCGGTAGC
>JBBDRR010000117.1:0-6176 GCA_040905395.1 Gemmatimonadota bacterium | reverse complement strand
AATTCGGTTCCGACCTTCCGCCCCTCACCACGTATCCCGAACCTCACTCCTGCGTCGTCCCGTCCCCCGTCCCCAGTCCTCCGATGTTATCCAGAGGCGACCTGATCCGCCGCAGGTCGTGCTGGGTAACGTGGGTGTAGATCATCGTCGTTTCCGGGCGGCTGTGCCCGAGCAGCTCCTGCACGTAGCGCAGGTCGGTACCGTCCTCGAGGAGGTGGGTGGCGAACGAGTGCCGCAGCGTGTGCATGGTGACGCCGGCCCGAATACCCGCCTTCTCCCGCGCCCGGTCGAGGACCTTCTGGGCGGCCCGGGCGGTGAGATGCCGCCCCGGGCGCTGCCCCGGAAAGAGCCACGGTCGTGGGCGGAACGCCCGCCAGTAGTCCCGCAGGACACGCAGGACGATCGGCGAGAGGGTGGTGTACCGATCCTTCCGGCCCTTGCCGCCCCTCACCCGAATGAGCCCCCGCTCCCCCTCGATATCCTCGACCCGCAACCGCACCACCTCGCTGACCCGCAGCCCCGCGGAGTAGGTCAGGAGCAGCAGGGCACGGTGCTTCGGGTTCCGCGGGGCCCCGAGAAGCCGGACCACCTCCGGGCGGCTGAGCACCTGGGGCAACTTCCGCTCGCCTCTCGGTCGGGGAACGGCACCGATCGAAGCCGGCGAGTGGAGCACGTGCGTGTAGAGGAACCGGATCGCGCTGACGGATTGATTAAGGTAGCTCCGCGAGACGCGCTTCCGCTCGACCAGGTGAAGGAGGTACCGGCGGATCTCGTCCGTCCCCGCGCCGTACACCGGCGTATCGAGATGGGCGAGAAAGCCGCGGACCTGAGCGACGTAGACCTTGATCGTTGTGGGGCTGTAACCGCGAAGCCGCAGCTCACTTCCGAGAGAAGCCAGCGTGTGCTGGTGCGCATCGGCGATGTCGGGAGGCATGGGAGGAGGGATGCCGTAGTGACAGAATATGAGGGTGCCGGAAGGTCGGCAACGGTTCTGCCCAACAGTATGCGACCGGGTGACGGCTAATGTCGTGACGACAGCAGCCGATTGTTGTGAAGAAAGCGGCCTCTTGGTCTAACCGTGCCGTGCCGGTACCGGGTCGGAAAAGACCATCTCCATGAACAGGTCCGCATCCGGGTTGGAGTTGTACCGGGGGATCGGTACGAAGCCGAATTTCTCGAAGAGGTGCACCGCGGGGCTGACGCCGACCGGATCGGAGAGCCAGGGATCACACGGAGATCGATGGCGTGGCGGCACGATATGAGGGGGCTGCCGGGAGAGCAACGGCTGCCACTGCCGGCGCGGCGGCTATCGCGGGGACGGCCGGGCGAGCTCCGATCCCTACCCCGCCCCTTCGGCCTCGCTCGTCCCGCAGCCCGATGCCACCCGCCGCGCGCTCCACCTCGGCCACACCACCTCGAGCGTGATGGCGCAGAAAGTCACCCAGACGAACCCCGCTATGAAGCCGGCGACGACGTCGGAAGGGTAGTGCACCCCCAGGTACAGCCGCGATCCGCCGACCAGGAGCACCAGCGTCATCGCGACCGCGGCGGCCAGAGCGGAGATCGACCGCGACGTCGTCAGGCGATGGACGACGTAGGCGAGCACCGCGAAGAGGACCGTGGAGGCCATGGCGTGGCCGGAGGGGAAGGAGGAGGATCCGGCGTAGTGGGCCCTCCACTCGAAGAGCTCGGGTCTGGGGCGGTCGAAGATGGCCTTGAGGACGGGATTGATCGCCGCCGCCCCGACCACCGCGGCGAGGATCAGCGCCGCCGACTCCCGGCGCCCCAGGATCGACAGCAGCGCGACGGCGACGGCGACGATGACGGCGACGACGAGCCAGTTGCCTAACGCCGTAATCTCGAGCGCGATCACGTCGAGCGTCGGAGTGGCCCGCGCGTCGAGCCAGAGGAGCACTCCTTCGTCGAATCGGAGAGTCTCGCCCTCGACGACTTCCTCCGTCAGACCGGCGAGCATCCAGATTCCGAGGATCGCGAGCAGGAAGCCGACGGAGAGGATGAGGCCGGCGATCGCGTAGAGTGCCGCGACCCGATGCCGCACTCCTCGGAGGAGGCGCCGCGCCCGGGGAATCACCACCGACCTCGGCCCGGCCCCCTCGGCATCGTGCCGGTCCTCCCCCCCGCCGCCGCCGCTGCGCTCACCATCCATCATCCGACCCCCTTCCCAGATCCCGATTCGCGATTCAGTCCGCCCGCGGCACCGGGATCCCCTGCGCCTCGACCCGCTCATCGAACACCTGCCTCTGCTGGGCCGTGAGCACGCCCCTGATCTCCTCGTACGAGTCGGCGACGATCGCGCGGAGGTCGGGAACGCGGTTCTCCCAATACGACTCGAGCCGATCCTCCTGTCGGTCGAGGATGCGATCGATTGCGGCGCTCTGATCGGCGGAGAGCTCGAGACCGCTGAGCACTCGGGTATCGGTCTGGCTGTCCTCATCGAGGAAGTCGAACCAGTCGAGGCCGAGTGCCTCCTCGACGGCCATCCCCGCGAGGCCGCCCACGGCGAATGTGAGCACCAGCATCGCGGCCGCGACGAGGCCCTGGGGACCTCTCACTGGAGCCCTTCGGTGGCGATGATGCGGAGGAGGTCGGCACCCGTCGGCTGGCGCTGACCGACCGCCGACTCGGTCGAAAGCTCGACGAGCCGCTCGACCTTCTCGACCTCCGCTTCCCGCTGCTCCAGCATGATCTCGATCGGCACGAGCACGGCGATGGCTGCCAATGCCGCTAGCGTGAGCGGTTTCGACCAGCTCGCGATCAGCGTCAGCGGATCCGGCCCCCTAGCCGCTATCACGACGTCGACCCGTGCGAGCGTCGCCGCGACGACCGCTTCCCAGCGTCGGGAATCGTTCGCGGCGTCCAGCGCCGAGAGGTCCACTCGATCTCGATCGTCCATCGGAGTCACTCCTCTAGCTCTCGCAGGAGGGCCCGAAGCTGCTTGCGGGCGTAGTGCAGGTGTGAGCGAACGGTGCCATGCGGCATCTCCAGGCGCTCGGCGATTTCGAGGTGCGTCCACCCTTCGAGGTCGTGCAGCAGGAGGATGACGCGGCGGTGCTCGGACAGCTCCTCGAGCGCAGCGAGGATCCGCTCCCGGATCTCCGCCCGCTCGGCCGACTGGTGTGGCGAGGGCTCGGCCGAGACCGTCGGATGCGCGTCGAGCGGGAGGGCGCGCGCCGCCGGCTCGTCACGAAGGTGGTTGCGGCTCCGATTGCGGACGATCTGGAGCAGCCACGCGCCGTACCGGTCCGGGTCCCGACAATCCGCGATGCGCTCGATCGACTGGACGAATGCGTCCTGGCAGACGTCCTCCGCGGCGGCGACGTTCCGGACGATGGCGAGGGCGACGGCACGGGTCGCCCGGAGGTAGCGCTCGGCCAGCCGGCCGGCCGCCTCACGGCTCCCCCCTCGTACGGCGGCGACCAGCTCCGCATCGGATTGTGCCATCACCCATCGGACGGGGCGCGGAGCGGAGCGGGCGGGGTGTGGCGGCCGTCGACACGTGAATCCCCGGACCGGCGGACGCGGGAAGGAGCAAGCGCGAACCCGACGCGGTGCACACGCCGCGAACCAGCCGTCGCGCCGTTCGTCGGCGGGGCCGTCCCCATCGGCATCAGGGGGCGGGGAAGGTGCAGCGAAGGCTCGACAACCGCGGGTCGTCATCGGAGTTCTCCGCCTCGGTCGAGATCCATACCGTTCCATCGGCGCCTATCGCGATGGCCTCGCTCTGGGGATGGCCGAGCGGTCGGAGGTCGATCGACGCCGGCTCGACCGCCCCGCCCCCAACGAGCGCATCCGCCGGGTAGAGCCGCAGTGTTCGGGCTGTCACGATGCCAACCCAACGGCCGTCGGGGCTCGTCGTGGCTGCGGTGACCCTGTCGTCTCCGTTCTCCGGCTCGGGGAAGAGCTCGCGGACGCGCTCCAGCTCGGCGATCTCGCCAGTCGCCCGCGGCGAAGGATACCTGTAGAGCGCGATCGGCCCGCGGCGCCCCTTCGTCACGAGGTACAGCTCGGAGTCCGGAAGGATGAAGAGGGCCTCGGCATCCCACCTGCCATCGGGGAAGCGCGCGTGATGCGGGATCGCCGTGGCGGCCCCGTCGGATGTGGCGCCCGGCTCAGCGAGCTCGTAGACGGTGACGAAGTCGCGGTCCCCGCCGTTGTCGCCCGTGTCGGCGACGTAGAGGCAGTCGCCAGTGGAGCACGCAGCGCTCTCGATATCCTCCCAGTCGATGGGATCGACGCCATCGATACGAACGGTGCCGAGGAGCCTTCCGCCGGCGTTCACCGCAAACAGGTCGGGGGCGTTCCCGGCATCGTTGTGCGTCCAGAAGACTCCGGCATCGCGACGGCCCTGCGCCAGGCCGCTCGTTTCACGGACCGCTTCGGGAAGGAGCTGGCCAGCGGCCGCCACCTCGCACGATGGCAGGGGCAGATCGGCCGCGGCCGATGTGCGGGCTTCAGCCGCCGTCGAGCTCTCGGACCCCGACACATCGCCACATCCGGTGGCGACCAGGACCGCGACGATGCCCGCATGGAGTCTGTTCATCCTTCACCCTTCGTTGTGCGCTCCGGCGGTACCCACTCGGTCGCCGCCATCCGGTCTCACACGTCGAGATCTCGAAGCGCCTGAGACATGGACACCCGAGCACCGCGGAGTGTTGAAGGGGATGCGAGAACCCGCCGATTCGTCATCCCGGAGCGCAGCGAGGGATGACGTTACATCCCCTCGAACATCGCGCGGTTCGCCTCCACGATACGGCGGATGATCTCCGGGTCGTTGTCCAGCGTCGCCACGCCCTGCTCGAACGACCCCCCGAGGACGATCCCGTCGCTGCGCGGGAACATGTAGGCGCTGCCGGCCTGCGCGATGTAGTCGACCTCCTCGTCGGGGACGATCACAGCGAGCTGTCCCTTCACCGGCGTCAGCTCCGCATCGCCGAAGAGGGCGGCCGCGCCGAGGCCGGAGCAGTTCACGATCAGCCGTTCGTCGAGGGCGAGCACCTCCTCGAGGGCGCGGAAGTCCCGCACCTCGATGCGCCCGCCGCGCAGCGCGAAGTCGCGGCTCAGGGTGTCGAGGAGCGTCGTCGGCTCGACCAGCATCGTCGTGTACCGGCGCGCGTATGGGGTATGGAAGGGGTGTTCGCCGGGGCCGAGGAGGATCCACTCGGCGAAGACGTCCGGGAGCAGCGACCGCATCCCGCCAGGCTGCGACGTGGGAGGCGCGGAGTTGAGGAGGACGTAGTTCTCGACCCAGCGCACCCCGTAACGCGGGCCGACGAGGTTCTGGTAATGCCGCCAGGCGAAGTTCGAGGCGCGCTGGAACTGCGCGATGAAGGCGTCGGAGGCCGCATTGAAGCTGAAGACGGAGGTCGGATTCCACTGCCCGCCCGACATGTTGGACGTCGTGTAAGGCGGCAGCTCGCGGGTGTGGATCGTCACCTCGAAGCCGCGGTCCTGGAGGAGCCGCGCCGTCGTCAGACCCATCACGCCGGCGCCGATCACCGCCGCCCGGCGCTGCCCCGTCTCCGTGGCCATCACGGCGGCCAGATGCGAGCTGCCCCACGAAAGACTGATCCCGCCGCCGCCGTGACCGTAGTTGTGCACGATCGTCTTCTCATCGTACCGGTCGGCCCGGACGACGAAGCCGGGGGCACGATATGGCCTGAGACCCGCCGTCGTGCGAATGATCCGGTCGAGCGCGATGCGCGGCGCCACGAGCCGCCGGAGCGGTCGGGGTGCGGCCAGGACGCCGGTCGACGGATGTGTCGCGCACCCCCCGAGGGCGACCCCGGCGAGGGCGGTGAAGCTCCCGCGGAGCATCGCGCGGCGCGTGATCGGGACGACGCGGCCCGACCGAGGCGTCACAGGAACCTCAAACACCTTGTGAGGTAGTAACTTAGCACTGTGCAGAGTCGTTTGCCAAAGGCGCGTTGTGACGGGGTTCGGGACGAATCGACCAGTTCGGTGCAGCGCGCGGTTCGAGCAGCCGAAACTGTGTGGTGACAGCAGCATAGGAGCGTCCCGGACCGCTTGTCAACCGAACGAAATCCGGGTATGATTCGTGCCCCATCCGACGCTTCTGAACGGCATTAGGCGGGGCAGGTTTCAACGGCTCTCATCTCGTAAATCCCAAGGAGTAACAGGTGATTCATCCTTCTGCT
>JBBDRR010000116.1:0-35280 GCA_040905395.1 Gemmatimonadota bacterium | reverse complement strand
TGATGAAGCGCGGCGGGTTCGACTCCTAGGGTCGGCACAGATGGTCATTCCGGCGCAGGTCTGCCATGCCCCGTCATTCCGGCGAAAGCCGGAATCCAGCAGCTGGATCCCGGCCTACGCCGGATGACGGATAGAGTCATGCGAAGTCGATTACAAAACTACGTTGGAGACGGCAATGAATGTCAACTTGAAACACATCATCCTCGTCCCGGTGCTCGCACTGGCCGTTCTGGCCGCCGGGTGCGGAGATCAGTACGGCGCCGAGAGCCTCCTCGGCCCGGATATGCAACCCTCGATGGCGAAGGGCGGCAACGGCGAGAAGGGCAAGTCGGAGCAGGCAAAGGCCGAGAAGGACAAGGGCGAGAAGGGCAAGGCCAAGAAGGACAAAGCCGAGAAGAAGGGCCCCAAGGTCAAGGGCCGCAAGAAGAACGGCGCAGAGGCCGAGTACCGTCTTGCCGTGTCGAAGCGGAAGAACGAGAATGGCCCGGCGATCGTCTGGCTCGACGCCACGAGCCCGAAGACGGTGCTGCGCGTCGGACAGCACACGCTGACGATTCCGGCGGGGATCGTCGAGGAGCGAACGAAGTTCTCGATGGCTGTCCAGCAGCGCGACTACGAGAATGACGAGGTCCTGACCTCGATCCAGCTGCTCGCGACCGAGACCAAGGGTAAGGGGAGGAATGCGAGCGAGGTCGATGTCGGTGTGCTCGGATTCAATGGTCGCACCATCGAGCTGTGCGTGAGCTACGACGGCGTGCTCGACGTCGAGGACGCCGATCTGGACGATGCGACGCTGCTCTGGCTGCAGCCCGCCGGGAGCCACGAGGTCGTCGACAGTCGGGTCGATCCCGAAAACAAGCTGGTCTGTAGTGGCAGGGGTCACTTCTCCGACTACGGACTCGCCTGGCCCACCAGCCGATAAGGTTAAGGGCGTAGGTTGCGGTGAACGTGAGAGCCGGATCGAATTCGATCCGGCTCTCGCTTTTGCGGAGCATGGCGTGGCGGAGCCACTGTCTCAGCGGTTAACGTTGGGACATCCGCGACACGTCGTCATTGCCATTGGCATTCAAGCCCGCTGCACATGTGAACCAGATCGCCCGCTTCTGCCGGATATGCCTCATCGTCGCTCTGGCGTGGTCGAATCCCGTTGATGGCCAGTCGATCGACCGCTCGAGCCCGTCGGCCGGTGATGCCCTCCGAGTATACGTGATGACGATGGGTCCGGGCGAGTTCGTATGGGAGCGCTTCGGTCACAACGCCATTCGCGTGCGCGACGAGCTGCGCGGGACCGACATCGCGTACAACTACGGAATGTTCAGCTTCGAGCAGGAGGGCTTCGTCCTGCGCTTCATCCGCGGCCACATGGACTATTGGATGCAGGGGATCGAAACCGCTCCCACGGCCGATTTCTACATCGCTGCGGGACGTTCGATCTGGATGCAGGAGCTCGACCTCGCGCCCGAGCAGCGTGTCGAGATCCGCGACTTCCTGGAGTGGAACGCGCTCCCGGAAAATCGTTTCTACCGGTACGACTACTATCGGGACAACTGCTCCACGCGTGTGCGGGACGCGATCGATCGGGTGATCGGCGGTCAGCTTCGTGCGCAGACGGAGACCGTCCCGGCCGGCGCTACGTACCGCGACCACACCCGCCGCCTCACCGCCGACGACCCGCTGGTCTACGCGGGGCTCATGGCGGGACTCGCGCAGCCGGTGGACGTCGAGATCTCCGTGTGGGACGAGATGTTCCTGCCGATGCAGCTGCGAGACCATCTTCGCGATATCACCCTCACCACTCCGGAGGGTGAGCAGGTTCCTCTCGTGCTGGCGGAGGAGGAGATCTATTCGGGTGAGCGACCGGTAGAGGAGTCTTTTCCGCCGACGAGGATGCCCGCCTTTTTCGCCGGCGGATTGATCCTCGGGGGGCTCCTGTGGGGCACGGGCCGCAGCAGCGGAAGGAGCCGCACGGCCCGGAACGTCTTCCGGGTGATCGGCACCGGTTGGGCGGGGATCGCCGGAACGCTCGGACTCGTGCTGCTCGGCCTCTGGCTGTTCACCGATCACCAGACCTCGTACCGCAACGAGAACCTCTTCTTCCTCAGTCCGCTTCTCGTTCCGCTGATCGCCTTGATTCCCGCTGCGGCCGGGAGAAGCGTGCGGGCGCGTCCCCTCGCCATGCGTCTCGCTCTCGTTGTGGCGACGATCTCGCTCGTCGGGTTCGCGATCCAGTTGCTCCCCGCGTTCTACCAGTGGAACGGCGAGATCGTGGCGCTCGGTCTGCCGGCGAACCTCGGGCTCGCGCTGGGCCTCCGGGAGGTCGGGAAGGGGGCGGGCGTCGCCGCCACGCCGGCAGTGGATCACGAGCGGCTTCGACAGCAGCAGGGGACCTGACGATGGACGTGCAGATCTTCGGCACCAGAAAGTGCCGCGATACGCAGAAGGCGCAGCGATTCTTCAAGGAGCGGCGCGTCAAGATCCATATGGTGGACCTGGATCAGCGGCCCGCCTCCGCGGGGGAGCTCCGCCGATTCGCCCAGAAGTTCGGGCCCGAGGCCCTGCTCGACAGGGAGGGGAAGCGATTCCGCGACCGTGGCCTGCACGTCGCACAGCTCCACGACAGCCGCATTCTCCCTCTCCTGGAGGAGGACCCGCACCTCATCCGCACGCCGCTGGTACGGGCGGGAAAGAGGCTGTCGATCGGCAACGCGCCCGAGGAGTGGGCCGCGATGCTCGAGTAGCGGACCGTCGATGTCACGCATTACGATCCGCGCGGCGCGCCCGGACGATGCGGCGATCTTTCTGGAGCTGATCGACGCGCTCGCCGACTACGAGAAGCTCGAGCGCCCCGGCGCCGATGCCCGTCAGCGGCTGCTCCGGGACGGCTTCGGCGAGTCCCGCCGCTTCACCGCCTACCTGGCGGAGCTGGACCGCCGCGTCGTCGGGTATGCGATCACCTTTCACACCTACTCCTCCTTCCTCGCCCGGCCGACTCTCTTCCTGGAGGATCTCTTCGTTCTCCCCGACGCGCGGAAGAACGACGTCGGGACCGCTTTTTTCCGCTTCCTGGCTGCCGAGGCGCTGCGCCAGGAGTGTGGCCGAATGGAGTGGGTGGTGCTCGACTGGAATCAGCTCGCGATAGACTTCTACGATGCCCTGGGCGCCCGGCAGATGAGCGAGTGGTTGCCGTATCGGCTGAACCAGGAACAGTTGGTGCGGATCGCCGCCGGAGACCCGCATTGAATCCGGCAACGGTCGCGGTGCCCGCCGCCGCGGCGGAGCACCTCTCCCGCACCGACCCGGTCATGGCGCGCCTGGTGGGCGAGCACGGCCTTATCGAGTACCGAGTCGATCCCGACCTGTGGCGTAGCCTCGTCGGCTCGATCGTGGGTCAGCAGCTCTCGGTGAAGGCCGCTGCCACCATCCGCGGCCGCATCGCCGCCCTCGCTGGGGAAGGCGGGTTCCCCGCGCCCGAAGCGATCGACGCCGCGTCCGACGAGACGCTCAGAGCATGCGGACTCTCCCGCGGCAAACTCAGCTACCTCCGCGACCTCAGCAGGCGCTGGATGGCCGGAGAGATCGACGCCGGTGCACTCGCAGACCTCGATGACGACGAGGTCATCGAACGCCTCGTGCAGATCAGGGGCGTCGGACGGTGGACTGCCGAGATGGTGCTGATCTTCTCGCTCGGCCGGCCCGACGTCCTCGCGGTCGATGACCTCGGGCTCCGCGCCGGCGCGGAGCGCTGCTACGCGCTGACGAAGCGGCCCGACAAGGAGGATCTCCGTAGCATGGGCGAGCCCTGGCGGCCGTACCGGTCCTACGCGTCTCTCTATCTCTGGGAGAGCCTCAGGTAGTCACCGGGCGGCGTGCAGGGGCGCGCGGCTTTCGATATCCTGGAACATTGCTGGCACACACGGTATACATTCCAGAGGCACGCTCTTCCGTGCCGCGATTCTCGCAACTGTCAGGAGGTCCCGATGAAGCGCCTGTCAATACCGCTTCTGGGCCTGGTTCTCATGGGTGCCGCGGGCGCCTGCGGGCTCAACGCGGAAGCCGAGGACGGCCCGATGCCCGCGAACCTCGAGGAGGCGCGGGTCGCCGTCACGAACAACAACTGGCTCGACATGACGGTGTACGCCGTCAGCGGCGGCCGGCGGGTGCGACTGGGGATGGTGAACACGATGGCGACGGAACGCTTCACCCTCCCGCTTTCGCTCGTCTCCGGCGCGTCCAGCATGCACCTGGTCGCCAACCCCATCGGCGCCAACGGCACCTACACGACGGAGGCGGTGAGCGTCTGGCCCGGCGAAACGGTCGAGCTCACGATCCAGAATCAGATCGGAACCTCCGCGGTGACGATCCAGTAACCCACCCCACCCGTCGAGCGTTCACTCGAGCGGCGGCTTTCTGCTGAACGGGAGGGATCGTCGCGGCGTGCCGACGCTCGAATCGCTGATCTCTTCCCTGCAGGGACGACCGGACACCACGGAGATCCTCCGCCAGTTCCGACCGCCCGACCGCTTCGCCTCGAAGCACTTCGACGATTACCACCCCGGACATCCCACACAGGAAGTGGCCGCCGAGCGACTGCGGCGACTTGCCGATTCGATCAGCCGTCCCGGGAGAGGCACTCTCGCCTCGGCGGGATTGAAACGCGTACGTGATCTCCTCTCGCCCGCGCCCGACGCACGGTACCGGGGGATCTACCTGGACGGCGGCTTCGGGGTCGGGAAGACACACCTCCTGGCGGCACTCTGGAACGCGACTCCCGCCCCGAAGGCGTTCCTCAGTTTCGACGAGCTGATGTACTTCATCGGCATGGTGGGTCCGGCTGGCGCTGCGGAGTCGTTCGATGGTCACCGGTTGATCGCCATCGACGAGTGGGAGCTGGACGATCCGGGGAACCTGAAGATGGCGCTCGCCTTCCTCCGGGGCGCGATCGAAAGACGGATCTTCGTGGCCGTGACTTCGAATACGCTTCCGCTGGAGCTCGGCGAAGGCCGCTTCTCGCAGAAGGACTTCCGCTCGGAGGTGGAGGAGCTCGCCTCGGCATTCGAGGTCGTTCGCATCGCGGGAGACGACTACCGGCACCGGCACTTCGAGGCGCGTCCCGGCGCCGAGTACTTCGCCGACAGCCTCCCGGCCCCCGTTTCCGTCGCGCCGGACCGAGCTCTGGAGGAGGAATTCGGCCGCTTCATCGAAGCCCTTTCAGCCCTCCACCCGATCCGCTACCGCGACCTCGTGAAGAAGCTCGACCACCTCGCACTGCGACAGGTCGTTCGAATCGACACGCTGCCGGCGGCGCTGCGGTGGGTGCACTTCATCGATGCGGCTTACGATTCCGATCTGGAATTCGCCGCGACCGCCTCGATCGCCCTCGGCGACTTGTTCCCGGCCGATGCGATGGATGGGCCCTACGGAAAGAAGTTCTCGCGTTGCCTGTCACGTCTCGAAGAGATGCTGCGGGAGTCAGGGACTCGACGGGGTCCGTAGCTGCCTCAGTCCAGCGGCACGGAGCCTCGCAGCTTCTTCTTCTGCGCGCGCTGCTTCTTCGCCTTCAGGCGCCGCTCCTTCGAAGCGCGGGAGGGGCGCGTTTTCTTTCTCTTCTTCGGAACGTGCAGCGCATCGCGGACGATCTCGACGAATCGCTCGGTCACCTCCTCGCGATTCCGATGCTGGCTCCGTGACGTCGCGCTCGCCAGCGTCAGAAGACCTTCACCGCTGATCCGATTGGCGAGCTTTTCCTGCAACCGGTCGCGCTGTTCCGGAGTGAGCGACGGAGACCCCGCGACGTCCCAGACCAGCTCGATACGGGTTGAGGACGTATTCACGTGCTGTCCACCCGGACCGCCGGAGCGCGAGGCACGATAGTTCAGCTCCGCGACCGGAAGGGAGAGATCCGGCGTGATCGGAATCGAGCTCTCAGACATCGGCTCGGATCGTTCTACTCAGTAGACGCGTACCAGATGCACGTCGAAGAGCAGATCCTTCCCACCGAGCGTCGGATGCTGGGGATAGCCCTGTGGCGCATCGATCAGCAGCCGCCGAACGCCGCCCTCCTTCATCCCCGTCACCCCGGCCTGGAAAGCGGGAATGGCGCCGCCGGCGGAACCGAGCGGAAAGGTGAACACGTTTCGACCGCAGCTCGACTCCAGCAGCGCATCGTCCACATAGAGGGAGTAGTTCGTCTCTATCACTCCCGCGCTGGCGGTTGCTCCGGCGCCGGCTTTCAGGTCCACATAGCGCACTCCCGTCGCGGCCTGTATCGTGTCCGGCCCCGCCGCCGTGAACGACAGCAGCAGGTCGTCGCACGGTACGACGCGCGGCTGGTACGGATCGTCGCACGCGGAAAAGAGGGCGAGACCGAGGGCGACGAACAGGAAACTTCGCATTCTGAACCTTCTGGTTTGGGGTTTGCCCGGAGTCCTACCGTCGTCCGCTCCGGAGGTGCCGGGCGCGATGGACGGAGCGTAAACATAACATCATGCATTGAACGTACGAGGTTATCCAGCGTGACGAAGCGGCATTACCACCTCATCGGGATCGGCGGAACGGCGATGGGCTCCGTCGCGGGGCTCCTCCGCGCGGCCGGCCACCACGTGACCGGATCGGACGAGAACGTATACCCACCGATGTCGACTCAGCTCCGGGAGCTGGGGATTCGATACTCGGAGGGATACAGCCCCGCCAACGTAGGCATCGGCGTCGAGGGCGGCACCCGTCCGGACGTGGTGATCGTCGGCAACGCCATCTCCCGCGGGAACCCGGAGCTCGAAGCGGTCCTGGACGAGAAGCTCCACTACACCTCCGCAGCGGCGGTCGTGAAGGACGAGTTCCTTCGGGGCCGCCACTCGATCGCGGTGACGGGGACCCACGGCAAGACGTCGACCACGTCGCTCGCCGCGTGGTTGCTCGAGAGCGCGGGACTCAATCCCTCCTTCCTCATCGGCGGCGTCGCCGAGAACTTCGGCGTTTCCTTTCGACTGACCGATTCCCCCTTCTTCGTCATCGAGGCCGACGAATACGATACGGCGTATTTCGACAAGGGACCGAAGATGTGGCACTACCTGCCACAGACGGCGATCGTCAACAACATCGAATTCGATCACGCCGACATCTATCGGGACGAGGAAGCCTACCGCTTCGCATTCGCGCGCTTCATCAACCTCGTCCCCCGCGGGGGGACGATCATCGCCGGATGGGACTCGCCGATCGTTCGGGAGCTGGCCCCGCGGGCGTTCTCCACAGTGCAGTCGTTCGGCTACGACCCCGCCGCCGTCGAGCGGCCACACTGGACGGCCGAGGACGTCAGCTTCGAGGAGACGGTCACCCGGTTCACCGTCCGCATGGGCGACGAGGTGTGGGGAAGGGTGGTGACGCCCCTGGCCGGGACGTTCAGCGTGCGCAACTGCCTCGCGGCGATTGCGGCGGCCGAGGCAGTCGGCGCGGATCGGGAGGGAGTCCGCGACGGGCTGCGAACCTTCCGCAGCGTTCGCCGCCGGATGGAGCTTCGAGGCGAGGCCCGGGGCGTCGTCGTCATCGACGATTTCGCGCACCACCCGACGGCTGTCCGGGAGACGATCCAGGCGACCCGGCAGCGCTACTCGGGCAGACCCCTATTCGCCGTCTTCGAGCCCCGGAGCTATACGGCCCAGCTACGCGAGTTCCAGGATCCGTACCGCGAGGCATTCCAGGGCGCGGATCACGTCGTGCTCGCCGGCCTGTTCCATCCCGAGCGATACACGGCGGCAACCGGCCTCGATCCCACCGACCTCGTGCAGGACATCTCCAGCGACGGCACCGAAGCCCACTACATCCCCGAAGTCGACGCCATCGTCCGCCATCTCACAGCCCGCCTGAAAGGCGGCGAGGCGGTCCTGGTGATGTCGAACGGAGGGTTCGGGGGGATACATGAGAAGCTGCTGGAGGCGCTTAACGAGGAGCAGGAAGAGTTTTGAGTTTTTAGTGTTTAGTTTTGAGTTACCAAACTTCGAACCGCAGCCACGGAGCGACTCATTGAGTAAGCCAACTAAAAACTAAAAACTAAAAACTAAAAACTAAAAACTAAAAACTTCCACCTACCTCCACTCCTCCATCCTCCCGATGAGCGCATCCACCGGAACGGTCCTCCGACCCGGACCGCGCTCGGGGCGGAAGACGACCGCGGACCAGCCCTGCATGCCGATCGGGACGTACCAGCGGCCGTCCATGCGTAGGCGTCGCCCTGAGATCGCGCGGATGAGGACCCGTTCGTAGCGCGAGCGCGAGAGCGAGCTCTCCGGGAAGAGGTTGTCCCAGGAGCAGAGCCGGCCGACGTCCTCGTATTCTTCCGGCCTGTCGGGAAGCTCGAGAAGGGACGGTGCCCGACCCCGGATCACCGAGCCGATCATCTGGAAGGTGAATGGATCGGACACGCGGCGGATCGGACGCCAGAAGTGGCGGGTCACCCGCGCCGCCACCTGCCGCAGGCTGACGAGACTATCGTCGGTGAGGCGGAGCGAGCGCTCGTCGATATCGCTGGAGAACGGGTTGACCCGGTAGCTGCTCTCGTGCGCGAGCCACCCCTGTCTGGAGGTATGTGGCTTCGGGTCGAAGTCGGCGACCTGAGGGAGGCCAATGCGCTCCAGCATCTTCAGGTCGAAGCTCGGCCACCGCATCACCTCCCTCGTGACCCCCACGATGAAGGTGCCCGTCGCGATCATCAGGGCCGGGCTCGGGGTGAAGTCGACCGTAACCTCGATCCGGTTCTCGCGCGGCCGCACGCCGACTCCGGTGGAGCGCCGGTTCGTGGCGAGCAGCATCACCGGCGCCGGGAGGATGTGAACGAGGAGGTGCGCGAGCTTGTCGACCGTTCGATCCCGCCCCTGCTCGTCCTCGGCCAACTCGAAGGAGACGTTGTAGTGCGCGCTGAACCCCACCAGCGCCGTGTTCCGCCCCGTCTTCCGCTCCCAGCGGTCGAGCCCCCTCCGGACCTCGAGAATCCCTTCCCACAACGAGCGGCCGGCCCTCGCTGCGCAGCCTCGCTCGATCTCCATCGCCGGCGTCGCGACCTCGATGACCCCGGTGTCGAAGTAGACCGCGCCACCCGTGCTGAGGTGATATGACGTACCGGTCCTGTGCATCACGTTCCCGTCGAGGAACGATCGCGGATCGCCGAACACCTGCTCCGGCCGGCGCGGGCGACCGTCGATCATCAACGTGAACTCCGCCTCCATGCCCATCGCGGCGAGCATCAGCCGTTCGGGGCTCGTCTCGCTCTTTTCTGGAGAGATCTTCTTGGACGCCGGCGGCTCGTACTGCACGCTCACCTCATTCCTCCTCGGGGCTCTTCTCCCGCTGATCGGCCGATCGCCCGTTGTCGTGTGGTTCCAGCGTCACGTATCCCAGATCGATGTGAAGATGGTCGAGCACGCAGCCCGGGCCGCGTCCCCAACGTCGCGTCCAGACGCCGGGCAGGATCGAGCGCGCGGTCTGCGCATATCGCTCGATCCTCTCGCGGCTGTCCAGCCATTCGTCGCCGATTCGATAGATGTTCGCCGCGGTCCCCCAGAGGTGCGGTGACGCTACATGCGACAGTCGATGCCCCGGAGACCGGTAGCCACCATTGGCCGCGATCCGGACCACACGTCCGATCTCACTCCGCAGGATCTGCAGTTGCCCCGCGAGCAGTGTGATTGCGCATGGGACGTACCGCGGGAACGTTCTCATCGCCGGAGTCTCGCGGACGTCGACGTCGATCAGCTCCCAGAGGCCGAAATTCGGCGCCAGCTTCACCTCCAGCGCCGCCTCCCAGCTCGGAATCCGGTAGAAGTACGACGGCAGCCGGTGGGCCATTCCGTGGCGATCCTCGACGAGCTCGCCTGGCCGAAGCGCGCTGCGGAGCGGCTCGTCCAGGTCGGCACCCGCGACGATCGACAGCCCGATTGCGGGGGCGTCAAACATCCCGGTCCCCGTTCGTGAAGCGGCGGTAGACCGCCCGGGAGAGGTCTGCCAGTACCGCCTTGCGGCCGGCGGCCATCGAGTCCCAGGAGGTCAGGATCGCGAGGGCGTAGGGCTCGCGGTCGGCAAGGTACACGAGACCGGTATCGTGTGCCATCGTCGATATCTCGCCGGTCTTGTTGGCGATCCGCGCACTATCGGGCAGCCCGGCAGGGATACCGCTGCGGAACTCCTGCTCGTGCAGGATCGCCAGCATCACCTCCGACGAATCTCGGGAGAGGGCGCCCTCCTCGATGATTCGGAGCGCCCGCACGAGCCCCTCCGCGGTGACACGGTTGTTGAGCCCCTGCTCGAACGCCACATCGTCCTCGACGCCGCGTCGAAGGTCGATACCCTCACTCCCGAGACGGTCGAGCGCGGCCCGCATCTCGTCGAGCCCGACGAGGTCGATCAACAGATTCGTCGCGAGGTTGCTGCTGGTGACGATCATCTGTCTGGCCAGGTCACGCACCCGCATCGTCTTGCCGATCTGCAGATGGAGGGAGCCGCCTGCGTCCCGCGACGATTCGACCTGGTACGCCTGCGAGTCCGCAGCGCCGATGAAGCGGTTCCTGACGTGGACCCTCGAATCGAGATCGATCTGACCCGCTTCCACGGCGGCGAATACGCCGATCAGGACGGGCACCTTGATGGTGCTCGCCGCGTGGAACCACTCGGAGCCGCGGTGCGAAAAGGACCGGCCGGTCCCGTAGTCGTGGACGGCCACGGCGACCGATTCGGCGCCGCCCTCGGCGGCTATGCGCTCGATCTCTTCTGCAAGCTCCTCGTCCTCGTCCTTCGTCATTGTCGCCGGGTTCAGATCTGCCAGGAGGGTGTGTGGATGACGTGCAGCGGCCTCCGCCAGAAGTGAGCCAGCTGCCGCCGAGGTCCCGGTCGATGGCTGACCGGGCGTCCCCCGAATCATTCGGTGGTGCGAGTACGGTGGCTGGGACGCAGCGGTGCGGATTCTTCAGAGCGCTGAAACCCGGCGGGCGACGTCACCGTAGTGTAGAGCGAGGAACGTTGACGCTTCGGGACGGGTACCGGCGAGAATGCCGTCAAGGCGTGTCGTTCCGATCAAAACGAAATACCAGGAGTCATCGAATGCATGCCACTCGAGCGGCCCGTCCGGGTCTTTACGCGGCCGTCCTGTTCGCGCTCTTTGCGGCGCCGCAGCTCGTAGAAGCCCAGACGCCGCCAGGCCGGCTGTCGCTTGGGGAAGCGATCTCCCTGGCCCGGGAGAACAACCCTGAATATCTGACCCAGCGGACGCAGATCCGCTCCGCCGAATGGGGTGTCCGCGCCGCGTACGGTAGCCTTCTACCGACAATCACCAGCTCGACCGGATTCGGCTATACCGCACCGGGCGAGCGCCGCTTCGACTCGGTGGTTCTGGACCGCCAGCCGGCCCAGCTCTCGTCGCAGTACAGACTCGGGCTTTCGCTCTCGCTGGACGGACAGACGCTGCTCGGGCCGTCGGTAGCGAAGGCGCAGGAGCTCGCCGCCGCCGAGACGGTCGAGGGTGCGGCCGCCAACCTGGAAGCCGACGTGACGCAGCGCTATATCGCGGTGCTCGAGGCCCAGGCGACGATCGTTCAGGCCGAGCGGGAGCTGACCCGGACCGCGGAGCACGTGCGGCTGGCCGAGGCCAGGCTCGAGGTCGGGGCCGGCACCCAGCTCGACGTCAGCCGTGCTCTCGTCCAGCAGGGACAGGCGCAGGTCCGGCTGCTCCAGGCGCAAAGCACGGCCGCCAACAATCGCCTCCTGCTGAGCCAGGTGGTCGGCGTTCCGCTGCCTGACGCGGTCGAGCTCACGGAGTCCTTCACCCTCTTCGATCCGCCCTGGAGCACGGACGAGCTCGTGCAGGTCGCTGTCGGTGAGAACCCGACGCTCCGGGCGAGCCGCGCACAGGCGGACGCCGCGGGAACCCGCGCGCGGGCCGCCGCTTCGACCTATCTGCCGACGGTCTCCTTCAGTGCCGGGCTTTCGGGTTACGTCTCACAGGCGAGCACCGTCTCGCCAGCCGTGACGCAGGAGCTCCAGCGGGCGGCGAACGCATTCGCCAACTGCCAGCGACAGAACGAGCTGTATGCACGCGTCGAACTCCCGCTCTCGAACTGCATCGATCCCGCTACGCCGGGCTTCGAGCAGTCGCTCCGCGCAGAGTTCGAATCGCTGAACCGGGGGTTTCCGTTCGAGTACATCCGACAGCCGGCGAACGTTTCGATGTCGATCTCCCTGCCTATCTTCACCGGCCTGCAGCGGCAGCAGCAGATCGAAGAAGCGCGGATCGCACGATTGAACGCGCAGTACCAGGTGCAGTCACAGGAGCTGCAGGTGCGGGTGGACGTGGAGATGGCGCTGCGGAACTTGGAGACCGCCTACCAGTCGGCGCTTCTCCAGCAGCAGATCCGCGAGACGGCGGAAGAGGAGCTGCGCCTCGCACAGGAGCGCTTCCGCTTCGGAGCGACGACCAGCGTGGAGGTGGTGGACGCCCAGGCGAGCCTCGCCGAGGCCGAGCGCGCAGAGATCGCGGCGCTCTACGAGTTCCAGCGGTCGCTGGCGGTGCTCGAGGCACGGCTGGGCGAGCCGCTCGAGAGGTAGGCGGAATTCGGCAGGAACGTCATCTCACACTCGCCATCGTGCTCGACCCGCCGACCCAGCGTGGGTTGACAGCTCCTTTCGTAGATCGCGGCGACACTTTCCCGTAAATGCGTTCGCGCTCTCCCTAGAGCCGCCTAAGCTGGGCCCGCAATGGACTTCCGTTGCGGGCCCGGACCCTTTCTGCGCCTGTCAGGGATGAGGGCGCTGCACCGCCTGGTCGATGGTATAGTATAAATCGGTCCAAGCGTATACTTGAATGCGGTCTGATGGCATAGTAAACTATGGTCCGATGGTATACCGGGACGAGCCCGTATCGTATACTACGTCTCGTTCGCCGCCGCCCGCACGCCGTCTGAACGGCCCATATGTCCGCATACAGTCCAAGGATTCTCGATGCCGAGCTGGACGATCTCCTGAGCGGGCTTCCCGCCCTGGCGATTGAAGGCCCCAAGGCGGTCGGTAAGACTGCTACTGCCGAGCGCCGAAGCGTGACGACGTTCCGTCTCGATACTCCGCCGCATCGAGATCTCGCCGTCGCAGATCCACGCCTCCTCCTCGAAGCCAAGACCCCAATACTAATCGACGAGTGGCAGCACGTGCCGGAGGTCTGGGATGCCGTACGCCGGTCGGTGGACGCTGATCCCACTCCCAACCGGTATATCCTGACCGGGTCTGCGGCACCCATCGCAGCCCCAACACACTCCGGAGCGGGACGCATCGTCAGCGTACGTATGCGTCCCCTCTCGCTGGCAGAGCGGGGCCTCGGGACCCCCACCGTCAGCCTCGCGCGCCTTCTGATAGGGCAACGTCCGCCGATCGAGGGGGTGACCTCGGTCGATCTCGCCGCCTACACCGAGGAGATCGTGCGCTCGGGCTTCCCCGGCATTCGGCACCTGGGCGGCCGAGCCCTACGCGCTCAGCTCGCTGGCTACCTTGGCCGAATCGTAGACCGGGACTTTATAGAGCAGGGCGCCCCCGTACGGAAGCCGGAGACCTTGAGGAGATGGATGGCCGCGTATGCAGCCGCCACCGCCACCACGACATCGTTGGAAAAGATCCGAAATGCCGCGACCGGCGGATACGGGGAGGTGCCCACGAAGGTTACCGTTCTCCGTTATCGGGATGTCCTGGAACGACTCTGGATCGTGGATCCGGTGCCTGGATGGCTCCCCTCACGCAATCATCTGAGCAGGCTCGTTCAGGCACCGAAGCACCACCTGGCGGATCCCGCGCTTGCTGCCCGCCTCCTGGGCGCGGACGAGGATGCCCTGCTGAGCGGAGCCACCGCTCCCGTCCTGACACCTCGGGATGGAACGCTCTTGGGGAAACTCTTTGAGTCTCTGGTAACCTTGAGCGTCCGCGTCCATGCACAGGCTGCGGAGGCGGTAGTTCGGCATCTCCGCACGAAGGAGGGGCGGCAGGAGATCGATCTCATCGTTGAACGTTCCGATCAACGGGTCCTGGCGATGGAAGTGAAGTTGAGCGGGACGGTCTCCGATGAGGACGTACGACACCTACTTTGGCTGAAGGACCTGTTGGGAGATGATGTCCTCGACCTGGTGGTGGTCACCACAGGGACACACGCATACCGACGGCCAGACGGTGTCGCAGTTGTGCCAGCCGCTCTCCTGGGTCCCTGATCGGGCCTGCCACTTTACGAAATGCAGCGGTGGGGAGCTTGGCCCCGATTCGAATTATGGAGCCTCTCGTGACTTCCGATGACCCGGCGAGTGAGGGGCCACGCGACCCGCGTCAGCCGAGCCGCGCTGCTTCTGCCGCCCGCGCCGGGTAGTGGGTGGCGACGTACTCTTCCAGGATCCGCTGGAATTCCTCGGCGATGGCGTCCCCCTTCAGGGTAGCGTAATGCTCGCCGTCGACGTAAACGGGTGCCTTCGGCTCCTCGAAAGTTCCCGGCAGCGAGATGCCCAGGTTGGCGTGTTTGCTCTCGCCTGGACCGTTCACCACGCAGCCCATCACCGCCACCTTCATCTCCTCGACGCCGGGGTGTCGATCGCGCCACACCGGCATCTGCTCGCGCAGGTAACCCTCGATCTGCTCGGCCAGCTTCTGGAAATAGGTGCTGGTGGTCCGGCCGCATCCGGGGCACGACGTCACCTGCGGAGTGAAGGTGCGGATCTCGAGTGACTGGAGGATCTGCTGGGCGACGCGAACTTCCTCGGTGCGGTCGCCATCCGGCTTGGGGGTAAGGCTGACACGGATCGTATCACCAATGCCCTGCTGCAACAGTATCGCCAGACCGGCGGTCGACGCGACGATGCCCTTCGCGCCCATTCCCGCTTCGGTCAGGCCAAGGTGCAACGGGTACTCGCAGAGGCTCCCGAGCCGCTCGTAGATGGTGACGAGATCCTGCACGGCGCTCACCTTGGCGGAGAGGATGATGCGGTCGTGCGGTAGCCCGATCTCTTCCGCGAAGCTCGCCGATCGAAGCGCGCTCTCGATGATGGCGGTTCTCAGCACCTCCTGCGCGTCGAGCGGCTCGTCGAGGTGCGCGTTCGCATCCATCAGCTCCGTGAGGAGCGCCTGGTCGAGCGAGCCCCAGTTGACGCCGATCCGGACCGGCTTGCCGTACTCGATCGCCCGTTCCACGATCGTCCTGAAGTTCTCGTCGTGCCGCTTCGCTCCGACATTGCCGGGGTTGATGCGGTACTTGGCCAGCGCGAGCGCGCACTCCGGGTACTTCGCCAGAAGGATGTGCCCGTTGTAATGGAAATCGCCGACGATCGGCACCGCGACGCCTCGCGCTTCGAGCCCGTCGCGGATGTGGGGCACCGCGCGCGCCGACTCCTCGTTGTTGACGGTGACGCGGACGATCTCGCTGCCGGCTCTCCATAGCGCCGCGATCTGCCGCACCGTCGCCTCGACGTCGGCCGTATCGGTGTTCGTCATCGACTGTACTACGATCGGCTGATCGCCGCCGACGACCACCCCACCGACATCGACGGAGACGCTGTGCCGACGCCCGGCGCGCGTATCCAAAGTACCTGCCTGGCTCACGCTCACTCCGAGTTCTCTCTCCACTTCGAATTCGTAGATGGGCACGGAATCTAACCAAGGCGGCAACGAGGCGAAAAGGTCGGTGATGCCGCTTCAGGCCGGCGGTCGCAGTCTGAAGAGACGAACCTTCACCTGCAGGCCCTTGCCCGCCGGCGACGGCTCCACCCGCTCCGGCAGCGTTTCGATCGACCAGCGCGCCGCCGACATCTGCGTCAGGAACACGTTCAGATACACGCGCCCGGGGTCGGCGAGCAGGAACGATCCCCCGGGCGCGACGACACCCGGAAGCAGGGCCTCCAGCGCATCCGCGTTGCGCCTCTCATACAGAACGTCGGCGGCCAGGACGAGCGGAAACTGCTCGAGCCCCTCAGTCCTGTTCCGCCAATCGAGGTGGCGAGTAGCGAGCGGTCCCAGCCCGTTGACGGCGGCGTTGTGCCGCGCGAAGCGAAGGGCTTCGGCGTAGTAGTCGGTGGTCAGGACGGGGATCCCGCGATGCAGCAGCGCAAGGGAGGGGAGGCCGATCCCGGCACCGAGCTCGAGCGCGGGCCCGAAAAGCTCGGTGTCGCTCAGGAGCACTCGAGCGAGCGCCTGCGCCGAGGGCCACAGCTCGGCCCAGTATGGCAGCCGCTCATCGGCGTCGAACTCGTTCTCGTCGATCAGCTCGTCGGACGATGCCGGCAACACGACCGTAGCCGAGAAATCCCCGTGATGGAAGGCTTCGGTCCTGAGCGCGTAGTCGCTCGAGAGATCCGGTTCGGTCACTTGAAGGGTCCGGGCATCAGGAGCGGGTCGATCTCGAGACACAATTGCGGAGCGCGCCATCCGGGATCGCTTGCAGCCCCGAACTCCCGGTACGTACCTTTCGCTCGCGGCCCGTGGGGCCAGATCGAGGAATGCGCCCTGCCGCGTTGCACGAGGCGAGCCGGTGGGGCCTCCACAGACGAGCGGCCTGGCGACGCGGCTCCAGGCGCACCATCCGCGCCGTTTGCCCTCGCTGGCGCGGCGCCCTCGGGCCGGCGCGTACGGAATGGAGGCACCGCCTGTGCAGCGCCTCCTGCTCGCAGAGGTCCACCATCCCCTTTTCCCGTACTGGACACCGGTTGATCCAGACGCCGAGCATTCCCATCGCGGACAGCATACGGATCGATGTCCCGGTTCCGGGGGCCCTGGAACGGTGGCGCGACCTGTACCTCGTTACGGGGGCCGAGAAGCTCCTGGTGTTCCTCGCCTTCGCATTCCTCTTCTATCTCCTGAGCCGCCTCGCCCGCCGGGCGATCGGCGACCACATCGAGGACATCAACCGCAGGCACGTGCTCCGCAAATGGATCACGTACGCCTACGTCTTCCTGCTGTTGCTCGTCGCGATCGCGCTCTTCGCCGACTGGCTGACCGGCCTCGGAACGATCCTGGCGCTCCTCATCGCCGGCATCGCCGTCGCACTGCAGGACGTGCTGAAATCGCTGGTTGGCTGGCTCTACATGTCGAGTCGCGCGGGGATAGAGATCGGAAGCCGCATCGAGGTCAATGGCATCGTCGGTGACGTGATCGACATCGGGGTGCTGAAGACGACGATGCTCGAGGTCGGCGGCGATCTCGTCTTCGGCAGGCAGTCGACCGGCCGGCTGGTGACGGTGCCGAATTACCGGATGTTGTCCGATTCGGTGCTCATCGCGGTCGGCGGGAGCCCCTACGTGTGGCACGAGATCCGGACCACCGTCACCTTCGAGAGCGACTGGCGGCGGGCCGAGGAGATCCTGAAGGAGATCGGCGAAGAGATTCACGCGGAAGTCGCGCCGGAGCTGGAACGCGGCTTCAGGCGGCTCGAGCGGCGCTATGCGTTCAAGTACGGCGCGCTCACCCCGATCGTGTACGTATCGATCGGGGAGTCCGGTGTTCAGCTCACCCTCCGCTTCATGATCCACGCGCGCCGCAGGCGCGGAGCCGTCGACCACGCCAGCCGCCGGATTCTGGCCGCCTTCGCCACGGAGCCGGCGATACGCATCGCCTACATCACGTATCGCATCTACCGTCCCGGCGAGGGCTCAGCCGACGGCCGCCCCCCGCAGGTGGCGGATGTGGGCGCGACGGGGGTCGGGCCGGAGGAGGGGATGGTTACGGAGGTCTGACGATGAGTTCTTAGTTTTGAGTTTTGAGTTTTGAGTTGTGAACTTCGAGCCTGAGACCGTCAACTAAAAACTAAAAACCAAAAACTAAAAACTTCCTCAACTGACTTCTTCGAATTCCTCGATGAGCGTACACGAGCACACCAGATTCCGGTCGCCGTAGGCTGCCTCGACGCGCGAGACGGCGGGCCAGAACTTGTGCTCGCGCGTCCATGGGGCCGGGTAGGCGCCTCGCTCGCGGCTGTACGGGTGGTCCCAGCTGTCGGAGACGACTTCCTCCGCCGTGTGTGGCGCGCCCTTGAGCGGATTGTCTTCGTGCGGCAGCATTCCCAGCTCCACCTCCCGCGCTTCCTCCCTGATCGCGATCATCGCCTCGCAGAACCGGTCGAGCTCCGCCTTCGGCTCGCTCTCGGTGGGCTCTATCATCAACGTGCCCGGCACCGGAAAGGACACCGTCGGCGCGTGAAAGCCGTAGTCCATCAGCCGCTTGGCGATATCCTCCACCTCCACGCCGGCCTGCGTCCGCAGGAATCGGGTGTCGATGATGCATTCGTGCGCGACGGTGCCGGACGCTCCGCGGTAGAGCACCGGAAAGTGGTCTTCGAGACGGCGAGCGATGTAGTTGGCGCTGAGGATGGCGATCTTGCTCGCCAGCGTGAGCCCCTCGCCGCCCATCATCCGGATGTAGACCCAGGAGATCGGCAGGATGCTCGGGCTTCCCCACGGCGCCGCCGAAACGGCGTGAGTATCTCCGCCTCCCGTGGGCACGACCGGATGCCCCGGCAGGAAGGGGATGAGGTGCTCCGCCACTCCGATGGGACCCATTCCCGGTCCACCCCCCCCGTGCGGAATACAGAAGGTCTTGTGGAGGTTCAGATGACACACGTCTGCTCCGAAGTCGCCCGGCCGGCACAGGCCGACCTGTGCGTTCATGTTGGCACCGTCCATGTAGACCTGGCCGCCGTGCCGATGTACGACCTCACAGATCTCGCGGATCGACGCCTCGAACACGCCGTGCGTCGAAGGATAGGTCACCATGAGAGCGGAGAGCCGGTCCGCGTGCTCCGCCGCCTTCACCCGCAGGTCGTCCACGTCGATGTTGCCGTTTTCCGCCGTCTTCACCACCACGACGCGCATCCCGGCCATGACGGCGCTCGCCGGATTGGTCCCGTGGGCGGATTGTGGGATGAGACAGACGTCTCTACCCGTATCGCCCCTCGACGCGTGATAGCGATCGATCGTCAGTAGCCCCGCGAACTCGCCCTGCGACCCGGCGTTCGGCTGCAACGACACCGCGGTGAAGCCGGTGATCTCCGCGAGCTGGGCCTCCAGTTCCACGAAGAGTTGCTGATAGCCTTCGGCCTGCTCCTTCGGCGCGAACGGATGCATCCGGCCGAACTCCGTCCAGGTGATCGGAATCATCTCGGCCGTTGCGTTCAGCTTCATCGTGCACGAGCCGAGGGGGATCATCGAAGTGGTGAGCGACAGGTCCCGGGACTCGAGCTTCCGCATGTAGCGGAGCATCTCCGTCTCCGAGTGATGAGTGTTGAAGACGGGGTGCTCGAGGTACGCGCTGGTCCGGAGCAGCGCCTCCGGGACCGGTGACCGCACCTCGTCCGGCGCGGGCGGCGCCACCGCGTGGTCGCCCTCAGCGAAGAGGGCCAGCAGGTCCACGAGATCCGCCTCCGTCACCGTTTCGTCCAGCGAGATCCCGATCGAGGCGTCGTCGAATCGGCGCAGGTTGATGCCCCGTTCGGCGGCTCTCTCGATGACGGCTGCCGCGCCGTCGCGCGGTCGAATCCGGAGTGTGTCGAAGAAGGCGGAGTTCACCACCTCATGCCCGAGCTGGCGTAGCCCCCCGGCGAGGCGAGCCGCCCCCGCGTGCACCGTCTCGCCGATCCGCCGTAGGCCGCCCGGACCGTGGTACACGGCATACATGCTCGCTACGACCGCGAGCAGCACCTGGGCCGTGCAGATGTTGCTGGTCGCCTTTTCCCGGCGGATGTGCTGCTCGCGCGTCTGCAGCGCCATCCGCAACGCAGGCTTGCCCCGGCGGTCCCTCGAGAGGCCGATGATCCGGCCCGGGATGAGCCGCTTGTACTCGTCGCGCGTGGAGAAGAATCCCGCGTGCGGGCCGCCGTAACCAAGGGGAACGCCGAAGCGCTGTGAGCTGCCGACGGCGATGTCGGCACCGAGCTCGCCGGGCGGGGTGAGGAGCGTCAGCGCGAGGAGGTCCGTGGCCATCGTGACCAGCGCACCGGCCTGCTTCGCGGCCGCGCAGACGTCGCGCAGGTCCTCCACGCCGCCATCCGTCGCGGGGTACTGGAGGAGCACGCCGAAGACCGAGCCGTCCACATCGAAGGTCCGGTGATCCGCCAGCACGATTTCGATACCTCGGAATTCCGCTCGGGTCCGCACGACGTCGATCGTCTGCGGGTGACAGTCGGTGGAGACTAGAAAGGTGTTCCGATCGTCGCTGCCGGCGGCCGCGTAGCTCATCGCCATCGCCTCCGCCGCGCCAGTCGCTTCGTCGAGCAGTGAGGCGTTGGCGATCGGCAGCCCGGTGAGGTCGATCACCACCGTCTGGAAGTTCAGCAACGCTTCGAGCCGCCCCTGCGCGATCTCGGCCTGGTACGGCGTGTACGCAGTGTACCAGCCCGGGTTCTCCAGGACGTTCCGCAGGATCACCGGCGGCGTTATCGTATCGTTGTACCCCATACCGATATACGACCGGTACGGCCGGTTCTTGGAGGCGATCTCCCGGATCTCCCCGAGCACCTCGGCTTCGGTGCGCGCGCCCGGAAGGTCGAGGGGGCGATGCATCCGGATGTCGCCAGGAATCGTGACGTCGATCAGCTCGTCCAACGAACCGTAGCCGAGCTCCCCGAGCATCTCGTCGACCTCGGTCTGGTTCGGGCCGATATGGCGCGGCACGAAGGTCCGGCTATCGAACAGGTCTCTATCGTTCACGGGCGCACGCTCGAGTGTCGGATTTTCTGGCTGAAACGAAGAAATCTACCTGTCTTCGGCGCAGCTTGCCAGGCCGGGTGTCATCGGTCGGAGGCCGTCACAGGGCCGTCCGTTCGGGCGTTCTGATGAGTGAACGAGCACGCATTCGCGCCATCGGACCAGAGCGACAGCTCGCAATCCGCCACCGTCGACAGAGCAGGAGCATTCCGTATGAAGCAGCGTTTCAATACCGTCTCACGTCTGACCATCTCGGTCCTCGCGGCGGCCGCGACCGCGGGGTGCGAGGGACCCACCGGGCCCGTCCCCGAGCTGGACGCGCTCCCACGCTCGCTCACAGCGTTCGAGGAAGCGGTGATCGGCGGCAGCAACGGCTTCGCGTTCGATCTGCTGCGCGAGGTGAACGAGGCGCACCGTGCCGAGAACGTCTTCATCTCGCCGCTCAGCGTGTCGATGGCGCTCGGCATGACGATGAACGGCGCCGCATCGGAGACATACGATCAGATGCGTTCGACCCTCGGCTTCGGCAGCCTCTCGCAGGCCGAGATCAACCGCTCGTACCGCGATCTGATCGACCTTCTGCTGGGTCTCGACCCGAGCATCGAAACCCGGATCGCCAACTCGATCTGGTATCGAGAGGGGTTCCAGGTGGAAACCAGCTTCCTCGACGCGGTCCGTGCGAGCTTCGATGCCGAGATCCATGCGGCGGACTTCCGGGATCCCGGACTGGTCGATCGCGTCAACGAGTGGGTGTCGAGCGCCACCAACGGCCGGATCGACGAGATCATGGACTCGGTCCATCCCGACGACGTGATGTACCTCATCAACGCGATCTACTTCAACGCCAGCTGGCGGCAGCGATTCGAAGCGTCACGGACGACGTCCGAGAACTTCACCGGCTTCGACGGGCGGCAGATCCCCGTGCGCATGATGAACGCCTCGCTCGCCGTTCGGCACCACGCGGGTCCCGATCTCGAAGCCGTCGAGCTACCCTACGGGAACGGGGCGTATACGATGACGGTCGTGCTTCCCCGCCCGGGTGTCGACGTGAACGAGCTTCTCGCCTCGCTCGACCGGCGGCGCTGGGAAGAGATCGTCGGCGGCATGAGCGTGAACGAGCTGCTCGTATCGCTGCCACGTTTCCGACTCGAGCTCGAGGAGAGCCTCGTCGAGCCGCTGAAGGCCCTCGGGATGGTGGACGCGTTCGGATCCTCCGCGGACTTCACGCGGATGTCCGCCCTCCACGGCAGGGACATGTTTATCGGGGACGTGAAGCACATGACGTTCGTGGAGGTCGACGAGGAAGGGACCGAGGCCGCCGCGGTGACGAAGGTGGACATCCGTGTCACATCCGCCCCCCCCTCCTTCCGCGCCGACAGACCCTTCGTGTTCGCCATTCGGGAGCGGCTCTCGGGAACGATCCTCTTCATCGGGAAGGTCGCCGAGCCGGAATCGTTGTAACCAATCTGTCATCCCGAGCAGCGCGAGGGATCCGCACGTGCTCCACAATCCTGGAAGTGCGGATCCCCCGCGTTGCTCGGGACGACACTCTCGTCCGCCCCTCTCTGGCTTGACGCCCCCCGGCAGCTCCTCCATTCTCATCCTCCGCGGCCGACCGGACCGGCCGCGCGTTCGCCTTCACCCGCTCCACACGGTGCAAATCCAATGGCCACAGTACCTGACGATCTTCAGTTCACCGCCGAGCACGAATACGTCCGCCGCACGGCGGAGGAGAACGTGGTCGAAGTCGGCATCACGGACTATGCGCAGAGCGAACTCGGCGACGTGGTCTTCGTGGAGCTGCCGAAGGTCGGGGACAGCTACGATCGGTTGCAGGTCTTCGGCACCATCGAGGCAGTGAAGGCGGTGTCGGAGCTCTTCAGCCCCGTCGCCGGCGAGGTGGTGGCGGTCAACGACGAGCTCGATACGTCCCCTGCCCTGGTCAACACCGATCCGTACGGGAAGGGCTGGATGATCCGGATCCGGCTCGAGGACGCCGCGGAGCTGGACGGGCTGCTTGATGCGGCGGCGTACCGCGACCTGATCGACTGACGTCCCACTGCTGCCTGGAGCGTCGGTTGGCCCGCTTCCCGCGGACCTACGTCCCCGCCCGCTCGCGAGGGGCGTGGTCGGCTTCGCGCCAGGCGGCGACCGCAATGGCGACACGCACGAAGGTCCGGACTACATCCTCGTCTCTCACGGACATCACGATCACCGTCTGAGGCGGTGCTTCCACTTCACTCCACCTGGCGGCTCGTACGGACGGAGCCCGGCGACGGCGCCTACAACATGGCCGTGGACGAGATGCTCGCCGACGCCGTCCGAGCCGGTGCCCAGCCGAGCCTCCGGCTCTACTCGTGGGAGCCGCCCGCCGTCTCCCTGGGCCGCAATCAGCCCGCTTCACGCGAGTACGACAGGCAGGCGCTCCGGGCCGCCGGAATCGATCTGGTCCGGCGGCCCACGGGTGGGCGTGCTGTGCTCCACGACGCGGAGCTGACGTACTCCGTAGCGGCTCCGGCGCGGTGGTTCGGCTCGGCACGTCGCGCGTACCGCCGGATAAACGAAGTGCTGGTGGTCGCCGTGGAGCGATTGGGCGCCTTCGCGGCCGTGCACCCCGCCGTAGAAACAGCCTCCGCCAAGCTCGATAATGCGCCCTGCTTCGCCGAGCCGGCGGCCGGCGAGGTCGTCGCCGGTGGCAGAAAGCTGATCGGCAGCGCGCAGCTCTGCGAAGGTGGCGTTCTGCTCCAGCACGGCTCGATCCCGCTCCGCCAGAGCGGCGCGTACGCCCGGCTCGCGCCTCCGGTCGCGCGGCTGCTGGACGGCCGGTCCGCCTATCTGGAAGAGGTCCTCGGCGCTGCCGTCAGCTGGAACGACGCCGCCGACGCCATCGTCGAGGCCTGGAACGAAGAGGTCGCACCCCTCGATCTCCGGCAGCTACAGGCTGACGAGCTGGAACTCGCGGAACGGCTCGCGGCCCGATATCGGAGCGACGACTGGACGTGGCGGCGCTGACCGTCCAGCCGCCCTGCCTGTCGTAGCATCGAAATTGCTCGGTCTAAGCCGTTTCGGGGTGAGGGCGGAACGATCGCGCGTTCCGAGTCCCACCCTCTGGATGGCCCGGCGGCGGAAAGGGCCCGTCAACAGCTATGGAGGTGGTCGAATGCATATGCCGCGCATCTCGCGCAGGGTCCTGGTCCCCGGCCTTCTGGGGCTGCTGGCAGGTTGTTCCGGTGGTGGGGCGGATGCTCCCATGGTCGTGGGCGATCCCGAGCCGGGTGGCACCGCGATCGTCGCGGTCGAACAGGACTTCCAGGTCTTTAACCCGATCACCAACACGGCGCTCATCACCAGCGAGGTGATGAACTTCATGCTCTTCACACCGCTGATCCAGTTCGATGAGAACTTCGAGGCGGTACCTGCGCTCGCCGAATCGTGGGACCTCGAAGAGACCGGCGTGACCTTCCACCTTCGAGACGACGTCACCTGGCACGACGGGCAGCCGGTCACGGCGGACGACGTTCTCTTCACCTTCGAGACGGCCAAGAACCCCGAGGCCGCGTCACTCCTGGAATCGGCATTCCTCACGATGGTCGAGTCCGCCGAGGTCATCGACCCGCAAACGATCCGGTTCGACTTCGTCGCGCCGCACTCGCAGCCGATGCAGGCGTTCTGGTGGCCCCCCATCCCCCGCCACATCCTCGGCGATACGCCGGTCGGGCAGCTCTCCCAGGCACCGTACAATCGAGACCCGGTCGGCAACGGCCCTTTCCGCTTCGCTTCGTGGGAATCGGGGACTCAGGTGGTCGTCGAAGCGAACGACGAGTACCCCGAGGAGCTCGGCGGCAGGCCGCTTCTCGATCGCGTGGTCTTCCGCGTCGTTCCCGAGGCGACCACACGCCTGACGGAGATCCTCACGGGTGCGACGGACCTGAACTACAGCGTTTTGCCCGACGAGGCACAGCAGGTCGAGGGGCAGACGGGCGTACAGCTGATCCACTACCCGGGCCGCCAGTTCGTATATATGGGCCTGAACAACGAGCGGGAGCCGTTCAGTGACCCGCTGGTCCGCCGCGCCGTAGCCACGGGTATCGACCGGCAGGCGCTGATCGACGCGCTGCTGTTCGGATACGCGGAGATCGCCACGGGGATGATCCCGCCATGGAGCCCGGTCGCGCCCGATATCGAGCCGCTCCCGTACGACCCGGAAGGAGCGCGAGCCCTCCTGCAGGAGGCGGGGTACACGCCGGGCCCCGACGGCATCATGCAGCGGGATGGGCAGCCGCTGCGGTTTACGCTGCTCACTTCGGAGGATCGGCTGCGGCAGGACCTCACCGTGGTGTTGCAGCAGCAGCTTCGGCAGATCGGCGCGACCGTCGACGTTCGCGCGATCGAGTTCCAGACGATGCTTCAGCAGCATCGCGCGCGCGATTACGACGCCGTCCTGAGCTCGTGGATCCTAGATACCTTCCGTGTCGACCCGAACCCGCTGTTCTCCTGCGAGGAGGCGCAGACACCCGAGTCCGCGAACCGCGCGGGGTATTGCAATCCGCAGGCGGATAGCCTCGCCGCCGCTGGCCTTCGGACGATCGACGACGACGAAGCCCGTCAGACCTGGACTCTCTTCTCCGAGATCCTCCAGGAGGACCAGCCGATCGTGATCCTCTTCTGGCAGGAGCAGCTGTCGGCCATCAGCCAGCGGTTGCAGGGGGTGGAGATGGATGTTCGCGGGAAGCTGATCACCGCGCAGGAGTGGTGGATCCCTGCCGGCCAGCGCTGACGCATCGCCCGCTTCGCTCGGAACTCTGCGCCGCGTCCCGGGGTGAAAGAGGGATCCCGACCACTGCACACCGAGAATCAAATGATGCCGATCCCACGCTCCGTTCTTCTTGCCCTGGCGATCGTTCTCGTCGCGCTGGCAGCGTGCAGCGGCGGCGACGGCTCGCAGGCGGTCTTCGAGGACGTCCCCCCGGAGGATCGGTACGGCGGCACCGCGGTGATCGGGTCCATCTCCGATATTCCGGACATGAACCCGCTGACCTCGACGGAGACGCTAGCGTCGGAGATGCAGCAGCACGTTCTCTTCCTGCCGGTCGTCGGCTACGATGAGAATTTTCAGCCGCAGCCGGCGTTCGCCCGATCGTGGGAGGTCAACGCGGATACGTCGATGCTGACCTTCCACCTCCGCGACGACATCTACTGGCACGACGGTGTGAAGACGACGGCTTACGATCTGGCATTCGCCTACGAGATGGCGAACGAGCCGGCGACAGGCTTCCCGAACACAGCGTTCTGGGACCGCTATGGCGAGGGCGAGGCGGTGGACTCCTTCACCTTCAGCGTGGAGATGGAGCCTCACGCCGAGTACATGGACCCGTGGCGTACCTTCCCGGCGGTTCCTCGCCACATTCTCAGCGACGTCGCGCCGGCGGAGATGGGGATGAATCCGTACGGGCGGCAGCCCGTCGGCAACGGTCCCTTCCGGTTCGTGAATCGCGTGCAGGGCCAGAGCTGGACGTTCGAGGCCAACCCGCAGTTCCCTGAGGATCTGGGCGGACGCCCCTACCTCGATCGCGTCGTATACCGGTCGATCTCGCAGTCGACGACGCTGCTGACGGAGCTGCTGACGGGCGGAATCGACTACTACGTGGCGCCTCCCCCCGAGCAGGCCCAGCAGATCGAAGTCGACCCGAATACCCGGCTGATCAACTATCCGGACCGAACCTTCGTCCTCATCGGCTGGAATCAGCGGCGTGAGCCATTCGACGATGTCCGTGTTCGTCGCGCGATGACGCTCGCGATGAATCGCGAAGCGATGGTCGATGCCGTCCTCTACGGCCACGGCGGGCTCGCGAACTCGACGGTGCCCCCCTTCTTCTGGCAGTACCACGCCGAGGCGGGATCCGACCTCGGATACGATCCCGACACCGCCCTCGAGCTTCTCGCGGATGCCGGCTACACCCGCGGTCAGGACGGCCTCCTGCGCAATGCGGAGGGCGAAACGCTCAGCTTCACCCTGAACACCAACCAGGGCAACCAGGTCCGTGCCGACATCGCGGAGATCGTCCAGTCGGATCTCCAGCGGATCGGCGTCGACATGGATATCCAGATCCTCGAATGGGGGACGCTGCTCGATCGCATCAACGACCCCCGGCAGCGGGAATTCGACGCGGTGCTCATCGGGTGGCGGACGGAGTTTCGGATCGACGACACGGACCTCTTCCACTGCGACCGGATAGACCAGCCGTACCAGTGGGTCGGCCACTGCGATCCGAGGCTCGACGTCCTGCTCGATTCCCTTCCGACACTCGCCGACCGGGAAGCGGCGCTTCCGCTCTGGGCGGAGTACCAGGAGCTCGTCGCGGAGGAACAGCCGTACACCTTCGTCTATTTCGTCGAGCGTCTGCACGGGGTGCACAACCGCCTGCGGAACGTCGACCCGGATCCGCGAGGCGACTGGGTCGGCATCGACCGGTGGTACATCTCTCCGGATCAGCGACGAGGTGGCTCACGGGCTCCCACCGCCGCGGGAAGCGCCGGCGAGGAGTAGCCCGTCCGCTAGCATCGCCGTCCGGCGACCGTCGTCGTCCGGCGACCATCGTCGGGCGAGCTCCAGCCGGATTCAAGAACGTACCCCTCCCGACCTATACTCTGCTGAACCGACCGGCGGGCTCGGGTCGGGCACTCCGAAATCCAGCGAAAGCTCGAGGATGCACGTGACGAAGAGGCTCCGGCGACTGGTGCCGGCCCTGGCCATACTGATACTCGCCGGTGGCTGCGCCGGAGACGACGCCGCGCCCCGACAGAGGGGCGATGCCGAGTACGGAGAGCCTCAGTACGGAGGTACCGCGGTCATCGCAGAGGGCGCCGACATGTCGATTCCGCTGAGCATCGTCGCTCAGTCGGCACTCGATGGAAATCTCGGTGGCGACGTGATGTTCATGTCACTGCTGGCCACGGACTGGGACGATGGCAGGCTCGTGTACCGCACGGCGGACGAGAGCCCGATGGCGATCGCACAGAGCTACGAGTACGTGGGGCCCGATTCGGCCTCGATTCGTTTCCACCTTCGCCCGGACGTCCGCTGGTCGGATGGGGAGCCGCTCACCGCGAACGACGTCGCCTTCACCTACGGCGTCCTGGACGATCCCGAGCTGGCCTCACCCCTCCAATTCTATCACGACGAGATCGAGAGCGTCGAAGCGGAGAACGACTCCACGGTCGTGATCCACTACTCGCGGCTCTATCCCGAGATGTTGACGCACGCGGCGCTGCAACCGATCCCGGAACACGTCTTCGGGGACACGTCGCCGGCGGAGCTGCGCAATCATCCGGCGCTCCGTGAGCCTGGCAACGGCAATCTGCCGGTCAGCGGTCCGTTCATGATCGGGTCGTGGGAACGGGGGACTCGCGTGGTCCTGGTTCGCAACCCCGAGTTCGAGCCGCGCGCCTACCTGGACCAGCTCGTCTTCCGGGTCATCCCGGAGCCCCTCACGAGGATCGTCGAGCTGCAGACGGGCGCCGTCGACTTCGTGCAGGGAGTCACGCTGGACCAGGTTCCGCGGCTGCGTCAGCAGGCGCCGAATGTGAGGCTCGAGCGTGAGGAGAAGCGCTTCTACGACTACATCGCATACAATGGCGGCGGCTTCGAGCCTTTCGCCGATCCGGAAGTCCGCCGCGCCCTCGGACTGGCCATCGACGCGCAGGGAATCATCGACGCGCTGCAGATGGAGGAGTTCGCCGTCGTCGCCGGCGGTCCGTACGCCCCGATCTTCCGCGACCTCTACGATCCCGAAGGTCAGGCGCCGCTCGGCCATGATCCGGAGGAGGCACAGCGGATCCTGGAGGAGAAGGGGTGGAGCGACGCCGACAACGACGGAGTCCTCGACCGCGACGGGGAGCCCTTCAGCTTCACGCTGGTGACGAACTCCGGAAATCAGCGCCGCGCGGACGTATCGCAGATCGTCCAGGAACAGTGGAGTCGGATCGGCGTCCGGGCCGAGATCCAGATCCGCGAGTTCAACACACTGATGGAAAACCTCACGGCCGGCGACTTCGAGGCGACGCTAAGCGGCTGGAGCGTAGCGCTCTCCCCGGACCTCACGTCGCTCTGGTCGGCCGAGTCGCCCTTCAACTTCACCCGCTACGAAGATCCTGAGACGAGCCGCTTGATCGGGCAGGCGCGTTCGGCGAGGACGTATGAGGAGGCCGCTGGTAGCTGGCGCGAGGCCGCCTCGAATATCGTCGCGGACCAGCCGTACACCTGGCTGTACTTCATGGACAACGTCGACGGTGTCAACGAGCGGCTGCGGGGCACGAAGATCGATACCTACGGTCCGTACCAGAACACCTGGGAGTGGTGGATCCCCGAGGAAATGCGCTGAGGTCATGTCGTCATCCCGAGCGCAGCCGAGGGATCCGCACGTTCCGGTGCCGAGGTGCAGGTCCCTCGGCTGCGCTCGGGACGACGTGTTTGGGTCCTCGCGGGCCGGCACTTGCCGCCGCTAGCAGCCGAGGTGCGGATCCCTCGGCTGCGCTCGGGATGACGCTATCCGCGCCCGGGATGCCACTCCGCTTGCAGGCCGGCCCTCCCGTTCGGTATGCTACGGCGGCGAGCAGGAGCGGAACGGCGTTGCCAACTCCGATCGGTCCGATTTCTGCGGACGCTGAACCGACCGAAAGGTCGCCGCGCCCGCTGCGTCACGCGCGGCGGGCGTCCGCATTTTCAGATCGTTCACTCGGAGGGAGCGATGGGGACAGCGATGTCGGAGGGGCGCTGGTGGAGCTGACCTTTCGGATGGGGTGCACGCCTCCGAGGAGGGTGATCCGGTGATCAGCTATCTGTTGCGAAGGCTGCTGGGGGCGATACCGCTTCTGCTCGGCATCCTCACCCTCATCTTCTTCATCATCAACATCGCTCCGGGCGATCCCACCGCCCGATACTTCAATCCGAACGTCGCGCCGGAAGTCATCGAGCAGATGCGGCGCAACCTCGGGCTCGACCGGCCGCTCCACATCCAGTACTTCAGCTGGCTCAGGTCCTTCGCGACCGGCGACTTCGGTCATTCCTTCGGCCAGATGCGGCCGATCTCCGAGATCCTCCCGATCGTCCTCTGGAACACGATCCAGCTCATGCTGGTCGCGGTGGTGATGATCTTCGTCCTCGGGATGCTGATCGGCATTCTGCAGGCCGTGCGGCAGTACTCGGCGGCCGACAACGTCCTGACCGTCATCGCGCTCTTCTTCTACTCGATGCCCTCGTTCTGGTTGGCTCTCATGCTGATCCTCGTCTTCAGCCTGAAGGCGAGTCAGTGGGGCTGGCCGATCCAGTTCCCGGCATCGCAGATGACGAGCGTGGGCTACGAGTTCATGGGGGCCGGCGAGCAGCTCACGGACCGGCTGATGCACATGGCGATGCCCGCACTCGCGCTCGGGATCGGCAGCGCAGCGGGGATCGCCCGCTACATGCGCGGCTCGATGCTCGAAGTCATCCATCAGGATTACATCCGCACCGCCCGTGCGAAGGGCCTCTCGGAGAGGACGGTCATCTTCAAGCACGCCCTGCGGAACGCGCTGATCCCGATCATCACGCTTCTCGGGCTCTACCTGCCCGTGGTCATGTCGGGATCGGTCGTGGTGGAGACGATCTTCGCATGGCCCGGCATGGGTCGGCTGATCGTGGACTCCATCTTCCAGCGGGACTACCCGCTCGTCATGGCCACCAGCTTCATCGCCGCAGCTCTCGTCGTGCTCGGCAACCTGGTGGCGGACGTGCTCTACGCCGTCGTGGACCCGCGGATCAGAACGGACTGAGCCGAGAACCGAAGAATAGAGGAAGATCATGGTTCAGAGCCCTGCAGACCTGGAATTCTCACCGCCCGAGCCCGTTGCCGGGGTTGCCCCCGCCGCAGGTGCGCGGGGACGGACGCCCGTCAGCACGGGACATCTGGTCCTCTCGGCAGTCCTGCCGGGCGCGGGCCACATCGTCCGGGGCGAATGGGTGGGCGGGGCGATGCTCGGCTTTACCTGGGCCTCGCTCCTGGCGGTGCTGTTCCTCACCTGGGACAGGGTCGCGGCCGTCTTCACCGGCCCGCGCGTGCCGGTCGACGGCGCGCTGGCGGTCGGGACGATCGCGGTGTTGCTGGCCGGAACTTGGGCGTGGTCGCTCTACGATCTGGCGGTGAGGGCGAAGCGTCCCGTCAGGAAGTACGGCGACTCCCAGTGGGCGATCGCAGGCCGCCACTTCAAGCGCAACCGGATGGCGATGGCGGGGCTGATGGTCATGTTGATCCTCTACGCCGTAACGCTACTCACGCCGCTGATCGCTCCCTACGATCCGACTGCGCAGGGCAACATCGTCGAGACACGCTACCTGTCGCCCTCCTTCGAGCACCCGATGGGGACGGACAAGTTCGGCCGTGACGTCTTCTCGCGGGTTCTCTACGGCTCGCGGATCTCGCTGACGATCGGCTTCATCGCGGTGGGTCTCGGTGTCGTCATCGGTGGGGCCGTCGGTGCGATCGCCGGATACTTCGGCCGCTGGACGGATACGGTGCTCATGCGCTTCACGGACATGATGCTCTCCTTTCCGCGGCTCATCCTGCTGATCGTCATCATCGCGCTCTTCGAGCCGACGATCTGGCTCGTCGTCTTCGTCCTCGGTCTGACGGGCTGGATGAGCGTCGCCCGGATCGTTCGAGGCGAGGTGCTTTCGTTGCGGGGGCGGGAGTTCGTGCAGGCGGCGAAGGTGCTCGGCATGAGCGACAGTCGGATCATCACCCGCCATATCCTGCCGAACACCCTGGCGCCCGTCATCGTCTACGCCACGCTGGGCATCGGCACCACGATCCTGATCGAGGCGACGCTCTCCTTCCTCGGCCTGGGCGTCCAGCCGCCCACGCCGAGCTGGGGCAACATGATCGCAGACGGCCGCGACGCCCTGCTCACCGCCTGGTGGATCTCCACCTTCCCCGGCCTCGCGATCGTCCTGACGGTCACCGCCTTCAACCTGCTGGGCGATGGACTGCGCGATGCCTTGGATCCGAGGTTGAGGACGTGAGGGTAACGGCTATCGGCTATCAGCTATCGGCTACGGCCGACGGCTTGTTGTGGCCGCTACCTCGGTAGCGTCGTTTCGTTGCGAGGCCCCATTCGCCTCCACATCCAAACAACGGTCTTAAGCTGATAGCTGATAGCCGATAGCCGATAGCTTCTTTTCATGCCCCAGCCAATTCTCCGAGTCGAGAACCTCCGCACCTACTTCCGCACCGACGCGGGGGTGGCACGTGCGGTCGATGGCGTATCCTTCGAGGTGAGCCCCGGTGAAACGCTGGGGATCGTCGGCGAGTCGGGGAGCGGCAAGTCGGTGACGGCGCTGTCGGTGATGCGCCTGATCCCGGTACCGCCGGGCGAGATCCAGGAGCGGTCGAAGATCTTCTTCCGGGGCGAGGAGGGGGAGATCGATCTCGCGCAGGCGTCGGAGGAGCAGATGCGGAAGATCCGCGGGAACGACATCGCGATGATCTTCCAGGAGCCGATGACGTCGCTGAACCCGGTGTTCAAAGTCGGCGACCAGATCATGGAGTCGCTTCGACTCCACCAGGGTCTGTCGAAGCGGGACGCGCGGGACAAGGCAATCGACATGCTGCGCCTGGTCGGCATCCCGATCCCCGAACAGCGTGTGGACGAGTACCCGCACCAGCTCTCCGGCGGGATGCGGCAGCGGGTGATGATCGCCATCGCGCTGGCGTGCGATCCGAAGGTCCTGATCGCCGACGAGCCCACCACCGCCCTCGACGTCACCATCCAGGCGCAGATCCTCGAGCTGCTCAATCGGCTGCAGGAGGAGATGGGGATGGCGATCGTCCTCATCACCCACGACCTCGGCGTCGTCGCGGAGACGTGCGACCGGGTGATCGTGATGTATGCGGGGCAGGTGTTCGAGGAGGGTGCGGTGCGGGACGTCTTCCACGATCCGCAGAATCCCTATACGGAAGGCCTGCTCCGTTCGATCCCGCGGCTGGGTTCCGATACTCACCGCCTCGCGGTCATCCCCGGGGTGGTGCCCAGCCCGACCGAGTGGCCGAGCGGCTGTCGCTTCCATGCACGTTGCCCGTACGGCTGGGACAAGACGGCCCGCGAGGAGCCCCCGCTGTTCGAGCTCTCGCCCGGCCGAAAGAGCAAGTGCTGGCTCGTCGAACACCCCGAGCGGCGCGAGGAGATCCGGCGCGAGACGGGTGGGTTCACCCCCGAGGGCGCACTGACCGGTACCGGAGCCGCTACGCCCGCGGCGGGGGATCCGGACACCGATTCGGTACCGCCCGTCGAACCGGAGGTGGATAGTTGAGCACTCCCGAAGGACGCGCCCCCGGCGGCAGCGTGATCGAGGGCGACGGCCACCTGACCGACGTCGAGCGCATCCCCGAGCCGGGCGAGGAGCAGCCTCTTCCACCGGCCAAGGGCGACAGCGATCTGCGCGGCCAGACGCCCGCCGATATCGAGCCGCCGGCGGACTCGCTGCTCGTCGTGCGGAACCTCAGGAAGTACTTCCCCATCCGCAAAGGCTTCTTCTCCCGACACGTCGGTGACGTCAAAGCCGTCGACGGCGTCTCCTTCTTCCTCCGCAAGGGGGAGACGATGGGTCTGGTCGGTGAGTCGGGGTGCGGCAAGACGACGACCGGCCGCACCATCCTGCGCATGGAGGAGCCCAGCGCCGGCGATGTCTTCTTCGACGGCGAGGACGTTCTCGAGATGGGTCACGAGGATCTGAGGCGGCTCCGCAGGAAGGCGCAGTACGTCTTCCAGGATCCGTTCTCCTCGCTGAACCCCCGGATGACCGTGGGCGAGGCGCTGAGGGAGGTGTTGACGGTCCACAAGCTGGCCACCGGGGACGCCGCCGACCGACGCGTCGGCGAATTGCTCGAGATCGTCGGCCTGAGAGCGGAGCACGCCGTGCGCTACCCGCACGAATTCTCGGGTGGACAGCGCCAGCGCATCGGCATCGCGCGCGCCCTCGCGGTCGAGCCGGATCTGATCATCTGCGACGAGCCCGTCTCGGCCCTCGACGTCTCCGTCCAGGCACAGGTGATCAACCTGCTTCAGGACCTGCAGGACGAGTTCGGCCTCACCTACCTCTTCATCGCCCACGACCTCTCGGTCGTCGAGCACATCAGTGACCGGGTGGCGGTGATGTACCTCGGCCGCATCGTCGAGATCGCGGAGCGGGACGCGCTCTACCGGAATCCGCTCATGCCGTATACGCGCGCGCTCCTCTCCGCGGTGCCCGTCGCGGATCCGGACCACAAGCGCGACCGGATCGTGCTGCGCGGCGACGTGCCGTCGCCGTCCAACCCGCCGAGCGGCTGCCCCTTCCATCCGCGGTGTCACCACCCGCTCAAGGACGCCGACTGCGCCAAGATCGTCCCGCCCCTCGCGGACAAGGGCGGAGGACACTTCGCGGCGTGCATAAAGGTGCCGCTCGGCTCGGGGGAGTGAGGGGAGAAAGCTATCGGCTATCGGCTATCAGCTATCAGCTACAGACGTCGAACCGCGCGCCGTTCGCCGCGGCGTGGGTCACGCTCGTGTCACCGCGGCGCGCACCGCGCTTTAGGAGCCGATAGCCGATAGCTGATAGCCGATAGCTCCGTGCCCCTTGCGTCCTGCTGATATTGCATGCATAGTACTCGGCCCGCTCACCGGGACCGGTGGGTGAAAAACCCCGGTCGATGGGGGTTCTGGAGTTCTCTTGACACTTTTCGGACCCCCGGATAAGTTCCAAGCCACCCTTCGTCATATCGTCACTAATTCCGTGCGGCATCTCCCGTCGCACAGTTTCCGTTTCCCTGGAGGCCAACCTTGAGCTCGATCTTTTCCCTCGCCCTTCTTCAGCTTCCCGGCCTCGAGGCCCCCGATCTCACCTTTTCGGAGCAGGTCGAGGAGATCTGGGTGGGCGGTGGTTTCATGATGTGGCCGCTCGCGTTCTTCTTCCTTCTCGGCATGGTCGTGATCGTCTGGAAGCTGATCGACCTTACCGCGAAGAGCGCCCGCACCCGTCGTACGCTTCGGACGGTGGATGAGCTGGTGGCCGAGAGTCGCATCGCGGAGGCGGTCGAGGCTGCCGAAACCTCGAACACGCCGGCCGGACGGATCCTGTCGGAGGGTCTACGCCGGCACGAAGAGGGCACCGAGCGCGTGATGAAGGCGATCGAGAACGCAGGCATGATCGAGATGTCGAAGCTCGAGCGCGGCCTCGTGATTCTCGCGACGGTTTCGACGGTCGGACCGCTCCTCGGCTTCCTGGGAACGGTCATCGGAATGATCCAGGCGTTCCAGGCAATCGAGCTTGCGGGCGAGGTGGAGGCCACGACGGTGGCTGGCGGCATCAAGGTCGCCCTGATCACGACGGCGTGCGGTCTCGCGATCGCGATTCCGGTCAGCATCGGCCACAACTACTTCGTCGCGAAGATCGACCGGCTCGTCATCGACATGGAAGAGTCGGCGCAGCGTACGATCGACCACCTGCACGACATGGAAGTTCGTCGGGGTGCCGCCGTCCGCTAACGGGCGGATCGGAACGGTCGCTGCGGCGTACGAGAGC
>JBBDRR010000115.1:0-6366 GCA_040905395.1 Gemmatimonadota bacterium | reverse complement strand
CTGAATCCTGAATCCTGAATCGTGAATCCTGAATCCTGAATCCTGAATCCTGCCTCAATTCCTCAACGGTTTCCCCGTCTTCAACGTGTGCTGGATCCGTTCCTGGGTCTTCTCGGTGCCGAGCAGCTTGAGGAAGCCCTCCCGTTCGAGGTCGAGGATGTCCTGCTCTGCGACCTCGCGGGGGTTGCCGTCTCCGCCGCAGAGCACGTAGGCGATCTCGGTGGCGATCCGGACCTCGTGGTCGGTGATCTGGCCGGCTTCGCGCATCGCCCATACGCCGTAATGGAGGTTTCCCGTGCCCTTCTTGCCGAGCGCGGTGATGGTGCGCGGCAGGGGCGGGGTGTAGCCGGGCGCGAGGTCGAGCACGCGCGCCTTGGCGTCGGCGATGAGCCGGTTCCGGTTCATGGTGATCCGATCGCTCGCGCGCAGGAGGCCCATGTTACGCGCCTCCAGGGCACTGCCACTCGTCTGGGCCATCGCGATGAGGCCGAAGGCGCGGCGCACTGCCTCGAAGGGATCCGCACCTTCGTACGGAGCCAGGTCCCCCGTGAAGCGGAAGAGCAGCTCCTTGGTGCCGCCGCCGGCCGGGAGCAGGCCGACGCCCGATTCGACGAGGCCGACGTACAGCTCCGAGTGCGCCTGGACGAGGTCGGAGTGGAGAACGATCTCGGCGCCGCCGCCGAGGGTGAGGCCGAAGGGTGCCGACACGACCGGGAAGGGTGCGCGGCGGAGCCCCAGGATCGTCTCCTGGAAGCTGTGGATCCCCCTCTCCAGCTCCCCCCACTTCCCCGCCCTCGCCGATTCCAACGTCGCCACGAGGTTCGCCCCGGCGCTGAAGGCACGTGGGTCCTCGTGGCCGACGACGAGCCCGGCCATCCCGTCCCGGACGACACGCTCGGTGGCGCGGTCGATCATCCGCATCACACCCTCGCCGAGCGTTCCCATCTTCGACCGGAACTGCAGGATGGCGACGCCGTCGCCGAGGTCGAGGACCGCCGCGTGCTCGTCCTCGTCGAGGAGCCCGCGCGCGGCACGGACGGACGACAGGGACAGCTTCTCCGCCGTCTCCGGGATCTCCTCCTCGCCGCCGGCGAAGGCGACGAAGCGGGTCGTCCCGTTCCGCCGGTAGAAGCTGTCCCCGGCCTTCTTGAGCAGCTCCGGCTCGTCGAGCCCCTGCTGATCGAGAATCTTACGCACGTAGTCCAGCCCGACGGCGTCCATCTGCTTGAACGGGCCCTGCTCGAAGGCGTAGCCCCATTCGAGTGCGTTGTCGACGGCCGCGAGGTCGTACGCTAGCTCGGGCGTCTTCTCCATCGTGTAGTGCCAGTTGCGGGCATACAGGGCACGCGTGAAATCGCCGTATTTGCCGGGTAGCTCGAGCACCCCGCGTACGCGCTCCTTCAGCGAGCGGCCCTGCAACGCCGCGACGCCCGGGATCTCAGGCTTCTCCTGCGGCCGGTACTCGCCCGTCTTCCAGTCCAGGGTGAGGATCTGCTTCCCCTGCTTCTGGTAGAAGCCGGCGCCCGTCTTCTCCCCGAGCTTCCCCTGCGCGACGAGCTCGTCGACCCACCGGGGGGTGGCGAAGTTCTCGCCTGTCGCCTAGGAGATCCCCTGCCGGACGTGTTGCAGGACATCGAGCCCCGAGATGTCGGCGGTTCGGTACGTCGCGGACTTCGGTCGACCCACCAGCGGGCCGTTCAGAAGGTCGACTTCGTCGATCGTGAGGTCGTGCTCCTCCATCAGCCGCATCGCCTGCACGCTCGCGTAGACGCCCAGGCGGTTGGCGATGAAGCCCGGGACGTCTTTCGCCAGGACGACGCCCTTGCCGAGCACCCGATCACCGAATCGGGTGATGGACCCGAGCGCCTGAGGGTCGGTCTCCGGCGTCGGGATCAGCTCCAGGAGGCGGAGATAGCGCGGCGGATTGAAGAAGTGCGTCCCGAGGAAGCGGCGGCGGAAGGACTCGCTGCGGCCTTCGACCAGCACGGACATTGGGATGCCCGAAGTGTTCGTCGTCACGATCGCATGATCGGGGAGGATCTGCTCGAGTCGCGCGTACAGCACCTTCTTCGGTTCCGGCTGCTCGATGATCGCCTCGACGACCCAGTCGCAGTCGGCGAGCTTCTGGAGATCGCCCTCGATGTTGCCCAGCTCGATCAGCTTCGCCCGGGACGGGTCCATGAAGGCCGCGGGCTTCGACTTCAGAGCACGCTCGAGCCCCTTCTTCGCCGGCCCGTTCCGGTCGCCGTCACCCGGTATATCGAGCAGCACCACCGGAAACCCGGCCGAAGCCACGAGCGCCGCGATACCGCTTCCCATCGTTCCGGCGCCGACGACGCCGATTTTTCGGATTAGCATAGATGCAGGGGTCAGGGGTCGGGGGAGGCTACTCCGTCTTCCCGAGCAGCGAGGGATCTGCACTTATCCGGCACCGAGGAATTGCAGATCCCTCGCTGCGCTCGGGAAGACGACTGTGGTCTCGGGATGACCGGGTAGCCTCTCTCCCACCCGTGCTCCCCACCCCGCCGCCTCACCTCGGGGACGGCGCCTTCATGACGCCGTCCTCCAGCCACGTGTGCTCGCCCTGGAGGACCTGCTGCGCGACGCGGTAGGTGAAGGCGTCGTCGTTGTCGAAGACCTCGTCGAAGAGGCGCTTGATACGACGGCGGGCGCCGCGGCAGAACTGGTCGGCGAGGATGGCGGGGCTGCGGTCGGAGGGGTTCGCCTCCAGCCGGTGCTTCGCGTAGGCGCACGCGACGCTCATCGCGAAGAGCTCGGCGCCGATGTCGACGGTGCGGAAGAGGACGGCCTGCTTCCGCTCGAGCTTCGGTCCGTAGCGCGCCATCGCCTGCGCGAGCGTACGGGCGAGCTTATGCGAGGTCCGGGCCGCGAACCTCAGATGCCGCGCCAGCTCGCCGAACTCCTCGTACCGCTCGGTGCTCACGGCGCCCACGACGTTTCCGCCGTACCAGCTCGCCATATGCGTTCCGAGCCCCAGGAAAGCCCTCGCCCGGTCGCCGATCGGAGCTTCCGAATCGGCGAAGGCGCCCGCCTTCCTGAGGTGCGGGTCGACGGCCTCGCGGGCGATGAAGAGGCGCATGATCTCGGAGCTTCCTTCGAAGATCCGGTTGATGCGCATTCCGCGGAGCGCCTTCTCGACGGCGATCGGAGGCTCCCCCCGCCGTGCCAGAGACTCCGCGGTCTCGTAGCCGCGTCCGCCGCGGATCTGCATCGTCTCGTCGACGACCTTCCAGCCGGCCTCCGAATTGTACAGCTTGGCGATGGCCGCCTCGAGACGGATGTCGAGCTTGCCGTCGTCGGCGAGCGCGGAGCAGAGGTCGGCGATCGCCTCCATCGCGAAGGTATCCGCGGCGATGTTGGCGAGCTTCTGGGCCACCGCCTCGTGCTTCCCGACCGGCGCGCCCCACTGCGACCGCTCGGCCGCCCACTCGCGCGCCACCTTCAGGCACCACTTGCCCGCCGCGGCACAGGTGATCGGCAGCGTCAGGCGCCCGGTGTTCAGCGTGATCAGTGCCAGCTTGAGCCCCTTCCCCTCCCCCCAGAGCACGTTCTCCTTCGGGACGCGCACGTCCTTGAAGGTGACGACTCCGTTCTCGATTCCCCGCAGCCCCATGAACTCACACCGGTGCGTGACCTCGACGCCCTCCCACGCAGTCTCCACGATGAACGCGGTGATGCGGCGGCGCCCGTCGGCCGACGGCGTCCGCGCCATCACGACGAGGTAGTCCGCGACCGTCGCGTTCGTGCACCACAGCTTCTCTCCGTTCAGGATGTACGCCTCGCCGTCGTCGGTGAGCGTCGCCGTCGAGCCCATCCGCGCCGGGTCGCTGCCGACGTCCGGCTCGGTGAGGGCGAACGCCGAGATGGCGCCCTTCGCGAGCAGCGGCAGGTACTTCCGCTTCTGCTCGGGCGTCCCGAAGAGCTTCAGCGGCTGCGGCACCCCGATCGACTGGTGCGCCGAGAGCACGCTGCCGACACCGGGCGAGCACGACCCGGCGAGCGCCATTGCCCGACCGTACGAGCGCTGCGACAGCCCCAGCCCGCCGTACTCGACCGGGATCTTGATCCCGAACGCGCCGAGCTCGGCGAGCTCGTCGAGAATCTTCTTCGAGGCACGACCCTCCCGCTCGATCTCCATCGCGTCGACGGTCCGGAGGTACGCCTCGAGGCGGTCGAGGAACTCCTTCGCCCGCGCGGCCTCCACGGGGTCCTCGGCAGGGTATGGGGTGATGAGGTCCATCCGCAGCCGCCCGAGGAAGAGCTCGCGGACGAAGCTCGGTTGCTTCCACTCCGTCTCGCGGGCCGCTTCGGCCACGGCGCGCGACTCGCGCTCCGTCACCTGGCCCGCGCCCACGGTATCAGTGGCCGTCGAAGCACTCATGCTTTCTCCAGCGAAAGGGTTTGGGTCAGCCTACCAGCAGGATCTTTCCACTCTTGCGGCCGCTCTCCGACTCGCGCACGGCGGCCACCACGTCCGCCAGGTCGTACTCGCCGCCCACCGGCGCATGGAGCTTGCCCTCGACGAAGAGGGGGATCAGCGTTCCGAACAGCTCCGCCCGCTGCTCCGGAGTCGCCTGCCCGAACCAGCGGGTGAGCCACCAGCCCTTCACTGCGGCGCCACGGAAGAGCAGCGGACCTCCGTCGATCGTCAGCGGCTGCCCGCCGACCCGGCCGAAGACGAGCATCGTACCACCGGGCCCCAGCGCCGCGGCCAGACGGGAACCGCTTCCGCCGCCTACGGACTCCAGCGCGTACGGAACGCCCTTCCCACCTGTAATCTCCTGCACCCGCGCCACCACGTCCTCGTCTGCCTCGCAGATCACCTCGTCCGCACCTGCTTCCTTCAGCTCCCCGATCACGTCGCGCCTTCGCACCACGTTGATCGTGCGGTAGCCCTTCATCCGCGCAATCTGGATCACGAAGCGACCGACCGCCGAGTTCGCCGCGTTCTGAAGGATCCACTCGCCCGGCTGCACCTTCAACTCGTCCTCGAGCATCAGCCAGGCCGACGTCGGGTTCACGATCAGCATCGACGCCTGCGCTTCGCTCAGGTCCGGCGGAAGCGGGATCACCGAATCCGCCTCCGCGACGACGTACTCCTGCCACGTCTCGCCGCCGAACGGGACGACCTGCTGCCCCTCCGCCAGGCTCGTCACCCCTGCCCCGAGCCGCTCGACCACCCCGACCCCCTCGTTTCCGGGAACCGCGGGAAGCGCGGGCAGCTGGCCGTACATCCCGCGGATCATGAAGAGGATCGAGGGGTTCACCGGCCGCGCACGCATCCGGATCAGGATCTGCCCCGGACCGGGCTCCGGCATCGGCACCTCGCGCACGACGAGAACCTCCTCCGGCTCACCGAACCGGTCGATCTGAATCGCTCGCATCGGTCACCTGCTCCTACGATAAAGGCCGGTCGCGCCTACCGAACGGTGTTCGGCACCGGTCAGTAATAAAAGGACTGCGTCGCCCCGGCAAGGGTCGCCATTCTCACGTGTCATTCTCACGCTGGTGGGCCGCCGCGGATGGTCGACGAACGATCATCCGGTACGGAGGACCTCGAGCCCGGCTCTTAGCGCCTCCGGAAGCGGCCTGGGTCTGCGTGAATCGCGATCGACGTACACGTGCACGAAATGACCCTCGGCCGCCGCCAGCGGCTCGTCACTGGAGAAGACGCCCATTCCGTACCGGACGCTGCTGTTTCCCAGATGGTCGACGCGCAGCCCGACTTCGAGGTGTTGGGGAAAGGAGAGAGGTCGGAAGAAGCGGCAGGCCGTCTCCACCACGAGCCCGATCACGTCACCGCGTTCGATGTCGAGCAGGCCACGCGCGATCAGGAAGCTGTTCACCGCCGTATCGAAGAATGAGTAGTAGACGATGTTGTTGACGTGCCCGTAGACGTCGTTGTCGAGCCATCGTGTGCCGATGGGAAGGAAGTGGACGAACTCGGCACGGTCCGGGGGCGCGGGTCTGGGCATCGGGGGCGGCGTTCGGGGCGAAGAGGATCGTGTCAGCGCCCTGCTGGCTGCAGGCCACCCCCGGCGAGCACCGGGCTGAGCACCGCGCGTCCGACGATGCCGCCGGACTTCATCCGCTGGAGGAGCTCATGCGCCTCGTCCATCGCATGACAGCTCAGCGGGAGCGGCCGGAGGTCACGGGTGCGGACGATGGAGACGAGCTCGCGGAGCTCCGGCAGGCTGCCGGTGTAGGAGCCGCGGAGGGTGAGGTTCTTGAGCGGGAGCGCGGGCGTCGGAACGGTAAGCTGTCCGCCGAAGAGGCCGACGACGACCATCGTGCCGCTCTTGGCGAGCGCACCGAAGCCGAGGCGCGTCGTGTCGGCCGAGCCGA
>JBBDRR010000114.1:0-6450 GCA_040905395.1 Gemmatimonadota bacterium | reverse complement strand
CACCACGCGAGAGGTGCGCAACGCCGACTGGAAGAGACGGTCCAGCAGCGGACTGATGTGATCGTGCTGCTGGGCGTCGTTGTAGGCCCGGCGCACCTGGCCGGAGATCTCACGCTCGCCCACGACCATCGACTCGAGCCCGGGCGTCTGCTTCAGCTCGGCGAGGGCGACGGTGCGGGGAAGGCGTTCGCGAAATTCGACGTCCACCATGAACCAGCGAGGGTCCTCCTCGCTCGCCTTCGGGTCGAAGTAGTTGCTCTCGGGGTGGCGGGCGCTGGGATCGGGATAGCCGCTCCGCACGACCTGCGCGGTGCCGACCACGCCCGGCGGATCCGTCTGGCTGTGATAGAAGAGCACTCCGTCCCCCGTGGAGATCTCGTCACGCAAGAAATTGCGGGCCTGGTAATTACGAATGCTGTCCCAGTGGGTACGGCGGTCCCGCTGCAGGTCGTCGATGGAGTAGGAGCCGGGCTCCGTCTTGAAAAGCCAGTAGCGGGTCATGGTTGGTTCTGTGGAGTGAGGCTTGTGAGCGTTCGTCGGGAGGGCCAGAATGCATGGATCATCGCGCCCGCACAAGGTTCGGAGCCGAGTGCCCCTGAGTCCGCGCCCACCGTTCGCCCGCCGCCGGTGGTGACGCGCCCTATATATTGGAGCGAGCGATATTTACCTTGCCTCGCCGAGGTTCGTACGATGGTGTGAAAAGTGCAAGCCGACAGCGAATCGGCTGTAACAACTCAGGTGGTGACCGACGGGCGAGCACTCCCCCCGGACCGAGCCCTTCCCCTACTGTGCGCGCGTGAACGAGAGCAAGCGAGACAGGAATCCGGTAATGGGCTGGCTGATGCGGCACACCTGGGTCGCGCCGGTCGTTGTCCTGCTGCTCACCTTCTCGCTTCTCATGCGGTTGGACGACCAACAACGGCGCGAGCTCGACAACGCGCATAGAGAAGCGGCGGCCGAGGCCGAGCGCCGCGCGTCGAGGCTCGCCGACGAGATCGGAAACACCGTCAGCTCGCGGGTGGGCGCGTTGCGGACCGCGAAGATCCGCTTCACGGAGGTCAACGATTCGGTATCGGAGGCGGCATTCTTCGCGGCGGTCGACAGTGCCACCCGGGACATCAGCGGGCTGAGCGCGATCTCGCTCGTACAGCCGACCGGCGAGGTGCAGCAGGGCGGTGGTGCGTATCTGGGGCGGCGGAACCTTTCGCTCGCCGACACCGTCGTCCAGAACCCGTACCTTCGGGCGATCGCGACGATGCGATCCTCGGCCTCGACACTGATCGACCTTCCGATCGGCCGTCGGGTTCTGGTGTTCGATCCGGTGGTCAACAGCGACAGCACGGCAGTGGATGCCGTCATCGTCGGTGAAATGGATCCGGGTGCGATCCTGCGCTCCGCCGTCGCGACCATCGGCGAGACGGACCAGGGCGAACTGCTCGCATCGGGTCTGTACGCGCTGTACGCTCCGCCGGGCCTGCCGATCACGACCGTTCCGCTTCCCCGGGAATGGCCAGCGATCGACCATCCCATCCGCGTCGCCGACACCGCTTGGACGCTCCGGTGGGCGTACGAGCCGGTGGAGGCGCGAGCCTTCCAGGCAACGAGAGTCGCGATCTGGCTCGCGGGGCTGGGAATCGGATTCGCGCTCGCCGGTTTTCTCTACGGTTTGCAACGGTCGCTGGGCCGACAGCGCGAGGAGATCGTTCGGCGGCAGGCGGCGGAGCGGGACGCGCGCCAGCTCGCGGCGCAGCTCGCGCAACGCGCGTCGGAGCTGCAGGCGGCCGAGGCACTCGCGCGCGGCCGCGAACAGGAGGCGCGCGAGCTCACCACTCAGCTCTTTTCGGCACAGAAGGCGGCTCAACGGCTCTCGACGTCCCTCGATCCCGAGGAGGTAGTGGAGTTCTTCCTGGGCACGGTGGGCGAGCTGCTCGGCGCCGATGTCGCGTCGCTCTACACCTTCGACGAGGAGGGCGAGGTCCTGATCGGGCGGAAGCGCATCGTCCTTCGCGAGGACACCGCGATGGCGGAGCGGCTCGGGCTGGAGGATATCCGGCAGGTCCAGGCACCGGTGGCGATGTTGCCCGGCCTGGCCGAAGCCGTCGGGACGGGTGAGCCGTACGTCACGAGCTCGTCGTCCGGCGTACAGCCGGTGTCGGCGATGTCGAGCGGAACCGAGAGTCCGTCGGCGTCGCTGACGCTGCCGATGCTGGTCCGCGGGCACGTGGTGGGCGTCGCGTCGTGGGACAGCTACCGGGAGACGAGGGAGTACGACCGGGGTACGATCGCCTTCGCGCAGGCGCTCGGTGCCACGGCTGCCGCGGCGCTCCACACGGCCGAGCTCTTCGCCTCGGTGGAGATCGCCCAGGCCGAGGCGAAGCGGGAGGCGCTCCGGTTCGGCGCGCTCCTCGACCAGATGGCGGACGGCGTCGTCGTGGTCGACGCGGCCGGCAAGGTGGAGCGGACGAACAAGGCAGCCGAGGAATTGCTCGGGCCCGAAGTGGCCAGCATCGACGTCGACGAGTGGCCGTCCGAATTCAACCTCGCCTCCGTCGATGGGCGGCAGTGTACCGCGGCCGAGCTGCCACTCGCGCGGGCGTTGCGCGGCGAGAGGGTGCGGCGCATGGACTTCGTGGTGAGGTCGCCCTGGGGCGACGACCGGCAGCTCTCCGGATCGGCCGCGCCCATCGTGACCTCCTCGGGCGGACAGGCCGGAGCCGCGCTCGTCTTCCGGGATGTCACGGACGAGCGGCAGTACGCAGAGATGTTGCGGCACACGAACCGCCAGTTGCGCGACCAGGCGGAGATGATGGAAACCGTCAACCGGGACCTGCGCGACGCGACCAAGGCGAAGGACCAGTTCCTGGCGATGATGAGCCACGAGCTACGCACCCCCATCAATGCGGTGATCGGCTATACCGATCTCCTCGACCTGGAGGTCAAAGGCGCGCTCAACTCCGACCAAAAGGGGATGCTGACCCGCATCCGGGAGACGTCGAAGCACCTCCTGGGGTTGATCAACCAGGTGCTGGACCTGGCGAAGATCGGCAGCGGTCAGCTCGACGTGGTGTTGACGGAGGTGGACCTGCCACTCGTGGTGGACCGGTGCATTCCACAGGTCGCACCGCTCGCCGCAGCGAAGGGCCTGACGCTCGAGGTGGAAAGGGAGACCACTCCGCCGGCTCCGCTTCGAACGGTCCTCGCCGACGAGACCCGCGTCAGTCAGATCCTGCTGAACCTGCTCTCCAACGCCGTGAAGTTCACCAAGGAGGGAGAGGTCGTGGTGAGCTATCGGAGCAGCAAAGACGTGGTCGAGGTCCGCGTGCGCGATACCGGACCCGGCATCACGGAGGAGAAGCGGAACCTGATCTTCGAGGAGTTCTACCAGGTAGACAGCGATTTGACCAGGTCTGTGGGCGGGACGGGTCTGGGACTGCCGATCGCCCGCCGTCTCGCCCGGCTGATGGGCGGCGACGTTACGGTCGACAGTATCCCAGGCGACGGGTCGGAGTTCATCGTCCGGCTCCCGGCGAGCGGGGCGGGGGAGCGTACCGTCGAGAACGAGGGTGCGCCTTCGACGGTGATGGTCCTCGGGAGCTCGGTCGAGGAGCTGGAGACGGTAGCGGAGGGCTCCTCCGACGGCCGGTTCCGAGTCGTCGGTACCACCGACCCGCTGAGACTAGTCGCGATGGTGAGGCAGGAGCGGCCGGGTCTCGTCGCGCTGGACCTGAAGACTCCCGCCGACGGCGCATGGCGGGCGCTCTCCGGGCTGCGGTCGGGAAGGGATGGAGGGGCTGTACGCACGCTGCTTCTCATCCCCGACGCCGCAACCCCGACCCTGGCGCGGGACGTGGCCTCCTTCTGGACGCTGCCGAGGCCCGTCTCCATCGACGACACGCTCGAGGCCGTCCGGGCGGTGTGCGGCGGTCGGCTCTCCGGTCGCTCCGCGGTCATCGGCGATCCGGACCCGGACATCCGGCGGATCTTCGGGGAGGCGCTCGCGAGCGCCGGATGCACGGTTCGGGCGGCGGAAAACGGCGAGGAGGCGCTGGAGGCACTCTCGAAGTCCGGATCGACCACCTCGATCGCCATCCTGAACCTCGTGATGCCACGCCTGGATGCGATCTCTGCGCTCGCCCGGATGCGTGTCGAGGAGGATCTCAGCGGGATTCCGGTTCTGGTGGTCGTCCCGGCGGAGCTGAGCAGGCGGGATCTCGACAGGCTACGCGATGCGGTGGATCGGATCGAGCAGCTCGCACCGGGACCGATCCGGCGGATTCTGGATCTCTTCGCCGCGAAGGCCGAGGCGGACGAGCTGGCCACGGGGTCGGTGGCGTAGCGGCCCGGAGTAGATTATCGAGGATCGCATCACGGGCAACGCCAGGTGACATCCGAGGCGCCGCTCCGATGCCATGACGACGAAAGAGGCCCCCGCCCGAGAATGGCGGGGGCCTCTTTCCGTCCTGCGGAGATCTATCGTTCGGGAACGGGTCGTATCAGGCGTCGCCGTCCTCGAACAGGTGAGCCAGCTTCGTCAGCCGCGCCTCGGCTTCAGCGAGCTGGAGGGCGATGGCGCTCAGCTGGTCGCTCGTTCCAGTACGCCGGTCGAGCTGCTCGAGAGCGTCGGCGAGGTCACGCCGAAGCTCGGCGTGGAGCGCCTGGCGCTGCGTGGCGCTCGCGTCGTCGAGAGTGTCGAGCCGGTCGACGAGCGCGAGCGCCCGATCGAGTCCGCCGTGCTCCCGACGCGACGCGTCTCCATCGGTGCCGGAGTCCCGGTGGTTGCCGACCGCCTGAAGCGCCTGCCGGCTCAGACGGACCGACTCGAGGAGATCCTGCACCTGCCAGTAGGCACGGACGCAGAACTCCGAGGGCGCGGTGACGACCGTGCTTTCCGAGTCGAAACCGGAAAGATCCGGAGCCCGGCCGCCCGGGTGCCGCCGCGGTTCTGGCTCGGCCATCCTGAGCTCGTCCAGCGCGTCGTCCACCATTCGTAGGGTGGCCTCAGACTCGTACAGGAGCTCGGCGGCGATTCGCGAATCCATGACTGCTACCTCACAGGGTTAGATGTCGCCGCGCGCGAGCATCCGACGTGCGACCTGGTCGACGATGTCGAGCGAATCGTATGCGCCGGAAAGAACACGTTCCCTCACCTCGGAGATACGCTCCGGTGTGAGCTCACCGCGGGTCGGGTTCATCGCCTGAGCGGCAAGCGCCCGCCCGGCGTCGGAGATCTGAACCTTGTCTCCGCGCTGAACCGGCGAAGCGGGTTCGGCCGGACCACTCTTCTGACGATTGCCAGCATTTTTCTGGAGCTCGCGCGTCTGATCGGAACGCAGAATTTCCGAGCTCGCATTGTAGATCTTCATGGGCAATACCTCCTTTTCCTCAGAGTATCGACACGGGCGCCTGGAACTTTAGCGCCGGTCGAAGAACTGTCTACAGCCTCCGGTCCAGCCTCCGGTCCAGGGACGGTGGCTCTGGGTACCGGCCGCCGCGGATCGAGGGCCCTTCCACGCTGCGGGCCGTGCGCAACGCTCCCGAGCTGATCGCCATCCAGCGTTCCTGAAGCTGGTGGGTACGCTCGACGTTCTCCTGGAGCGTGGCCAGGCCGAGGTTCAGGAATTCGTCGAGGCTTCCGACCGAAGCCGGCGCGTCGGGCGTCTGCTTCAGCTCGGCTTCGACGGCCAGACGCTCCTCCTCCAGCTCGGCGATCCGCTCGCCGCGTTCGGCGCTCCGGGCATCGAGCTCTTCCGCCACCAACGAGAGGTAGCGGGCGTAGAGCTGGAGCCGCTCGGTCAGCTCGGAAGCCGCGGCGGTCGCCTGGAAGGTCATGCCGCGGTGGCGGCTAGCGACGGGGCCTTCGAGCGCGGTGCGACGATCTCGGCGGCTTCGACCCAGGCGGCGTGCAACTCCTCGACCAGGGCGATGAGCTGGGGGAGGGACCCGACCCCGTTGGATCGGCCGACGTTCAACAGCTCGACGGCGAAGTAGGCGTAGAGGGAGGCCAGGCCGTCCGCGAAGTCACCACCCTGCTCCCGATCGAGCGAGGCAATGAGCTCTCCGACGGTCAACGCCGCATTGCTGAGGCTCTCTGAGCGGCCCTCCAGATCCTTCGTTTCGATCTGTACGACTGCACGCCTCAGGTTCTTCAGAAGGTGCTCGTAGATCAGGGGAACGAGCCACTCCGGAGAGCGGGTGAGTACGTCGTTCTCGACGTAGCGTGCGGTGGTCATCGCGTAGCTCATGGTTCTTGTCGAAGGTTGCAAGTACTGGAGGGATATTCGCTGTCGTCCGCTTCTTTGGTGGAGTGTCGGCGGCGAATCCTTCGAACTTGAATTACCGGACGATGTTGATCCGAGCCTGCTCCCGCGTGCGCTTTCCGTATGCCGATCGGACCGTCTCGTCGCTCTCGATCTGATCGAGCTCGCGAGCGATCCGATCCCGCTCGGTTTC
>JBBDRR010000113.1:0-1099 GCA_040905395.1 Gemmatimonadota bacterium | reverse complement strand
CGGACACGCTGCTGGCTTCGGTGGACGAGGCGATCGGTCAGGTCTCGACCTTCCGTGCGGTGCTTGGTGCCCGTCAGAACCAGCTGGAGACGGCGATCAACTCGCTCGGCGTCTCGGTGGAGAACCTGTCGGCGTCTGAGTCCCGCATCCGCGACGCAGACATCGCGGCGGTCTCCTCGGAGATGGTCACGCGCCAGATCATGCAGCAGGCCGGTGTGTCGGTGCTCGCCCAGGCGAACGCCGCCCCGCAGTCGGTCCTGTCGCTGCTCGGCTAGTTCTTCCTCCACCGTCGGGGGCCCGAGCAGGCTACGACGGAGCAAGGACGCAGGAAGGCTCCCGCGAGAGCGGGGGCCTTCCTCGTGTCGGCGAGCCGTGAGCGTCGGGTGATCCCCAATGCCCGAGGGCGTCCGGCAGGGCCAGACTGACTCCGGTGCGTTGAGCCCCCTCACGCAGTGCTCGGAGAAGCCGATGACCACGCTCACCCGCGTCCAGGAGCAGTACGAAGTGCTGCCGTATCCCCACCGCGATCCAGAGCGTGAACTGGAGGTGCTGCGCCAGCCCACGCTGTGTGAGCTGCCACGGATCCAGTCCCTAGCCTGGGGGTGGCCTCGTGACCTCTCCACGCTGCGCATCCTCGACGCGGGGTGTGGCACGGGCGACAACACGGTCTTCCTCGCGCAGCAATTGAGGGGCACCGGAGCGGAGATCGTCGCGCTCGACTTCTCGGACGCCTCAATCCAGATCAACCGCGCTCGCCTCGAGCAGCGGAGCCTTGAGGGCGTGCGATACGTCCTCGCACCAATCGAGGAAGCCTCCGTGCTCGGCCTCGGGGAGTTCGACTTCATCGTCTGCACCGGTGTCCTGCACCACCTTTCGTCTCCACTCGAAGGGTTGAGCGCGCTCCGCTCGATGTTGAAGCCGGACGGCATCATGGGCCTCATGGTCTACGCCCGCTACGGAAGAGAGCCGGTGTACCTGATGCAGGCGCTGCTCCAGCGGCTCGCGCCGCCGGAGCTGGAGCCGGCGAAGCGGCTCCGGATCCTGAAGCGCACGATCGAGGGCCTGCCACCGCAGAACCGAAGCGTCCGAGGCCTCCTCG
>JBBDRR010000112.1:1698-36157 GCA_040905395.1 Gemmatimonadota bacterium | reverse complement strand
TCAGGGGTTCAACCAGTAGTTCACCTTGAGGGCGATGACGTTGTTCGGACGGATCCCGAACAGCTCCCGCGCGTCGCGCGCCAGGTGGAGCGTGCCGAAATCCTCCCGCCCGTCGAGCGCCTCGAAGCCGTTGATCGTGTCCTCGCGCTGCTGCTGCCACACCAGATAGAGAGTGGATCCCTGCCGCCACTCCCACCGGAGCACGGCGTTGCCCACGAGGCTCCGGTAGTTGAAGTCGAGGTCCCGGACGAGGAAGGAACCCTCGGGCCCCTCGCCGGTCGGGTCGACCCTAAGTCTGCCGTCGGCCTCCCTTTTGACCGTCCCAACGTCCTCGCCGTAGCGGACGAATTCGTACCTTCCGGGCGTCCGCAGCTCCTTCAGCGTGCCGTATCGGCCGGTGGAGAAGAATGGCTGCGCGTACATCTGCAGCGAGAGCCCCGGGAAGAAGGTGACGTTCACCCGGGTATCGATCCCGAGCGTCGTCTGGTCCAGCTCACCGAAAACGTACCGCCGGCCGAAGGTATCGGTTGCCCGATCGTCGGTCACCGCACTGACGTACTGGGCCGAGGCGAAGCTCCTCGAGAGATTCGGGCCCACCCGGATCTGCCAGTTCTCCCTCGGCTGATAGCTGACGTTGACGTTCACGCTTCGCTGCCAGGAGCCCCCGTCGTCCCACTCCGTGGCCAGAGTTCCGCCCAAGGAGTACGTCTTCCGCGAATCGGTGTTCGCGTTGACGTTCGCCTGATACCCACGGGGCAGACGGCTGAGCGGCCCGCCACGGGTGAGCCGATCGTCGTACGTCTCCGGAAGGAACGCGACCCGCCAGCCACTTCCCCAGTAGCTGGTCCACTGGTAACGGCCGGCGACGTTGAAGTTGCCCATCACCTGCTGCCCGGCATAATTCCAGATCGCGTCCGGCCCTCCGGAGATGTTCCAGCTCCGCAGCAGCCGTCCGGGGGTAAGCTGATTGTACTGGAAGTGGGTGTCGAAGATGAGGCGATCGGCAGCGCTCTGGAAGCCGATGTCGTTCACCTCGTACCCGGGGCTGGCAGCCGCCAGGGCGACGCGTCCGGTAAAGATGCCCGCCTGCTTGTTGATTTCCGCCATCGCGTAGTAGCCGGCGAGGTGATCGGCGTCGGGATCGTAATCGAGGTGCTCCGCGTCCGGCCTGTTCAGATACCTGGTGGAGGCGCGCTGCGTGCGGCCGATGGCGGAGGCGCTGCCCGTCACGTAGCTGGGGCTCAACGAGCTGCTGAAACGCCACATCCGGCCGGCCCACTCGTGCGTCAGATCGACGCCGGCCGCGTAGCCTGCCGAATGCAGACGCTCGGCGAGCGGCCCCGCGCTCAGGTCCCGGTTCACCGCTGTCACCACGGCGCCCATCCGGGTGCTTCCGCCTCGCACATCCCGACGTAACCGCCCGACGAAATAGTTTGACGCCGGCTCGATGGCGACCTCCGAACGAGCGCCCTGGGCGTCCACGAAACGTGCCGACTCGTGATTGGTCACGACGTCGAGAAGCCCGACCGACCACCCGTCACTGACCTTGCCGGTGAGCTTCGCCGCGCCCAGGATCGTCGTGGCGCTCGGCTCCTCCGAGAAGACCGCGCTCGCAGGGATCGCCCCCTGTGGTGATCTCCCCATCCGTCGTGAATAGAGGATCTCCGGCCCTCGACCCGTGCTTCCGGTCGGGCCCCCCTCACCGAAGCGGAAGATCTCGGCGCCCTCGATGAAGAACGGTCGCCGTTCCTCGTACCGGGTTTCGAACGCGCTGAGGTTGATCACCGCGGGGTCGACCTCCACCTGGCCGAAATCGGGGTTGACGGTCGCGTCCAGGGTCACGTTGGAGCTGATGCGGTACTTCACGTCCAGCCCCGCATTCGCGACGAGATCGGACCCCGTGCGGTATGGATTCGCGAAGCCCACGCCTTCGGGCGTTGCCACGTCCAGGTACTCGGCCCGCCCGGTGACGTAGGGCAGCAGCTCGAGTCGCTGGCCGGGCCGGATCCCGGCGATCCCCTCCAGGTGGCCGAATCGCTGAACGCCCCCGCGTTCCAGCTTCGGGGTGAACGCGTACAGCGCTTCTTCCTGATTGCGGTGGATTCTGCGCTCCAGCTGAAGACCCCAGACCTGCTCGTCCGCGGTGCTGAAACGCAGCTGGCTGAACGGAATCCGCATCTCTACCGTCCAGCCCTCCGAGTCCTCCTGGGTCGCGAGGTCCCAGACGGGATCCCAGGAGCTGTCGCCGCGGCCGGTAGAGATGAGCTCGTCCTGCTTCGTACCCGACGGGTTCGTCGCGAACCGGTACGCGGTCTGGTGATCGTGATAGCTGTCGAGGATGACGACGAAGAGATCCGACTCGGACATCGAGGCGTCCCGGCGGGCGAGGCGGGTGGTGATCGGGCCGGAGTCGTGGAGACGCGCCCCGACATAGATCGCCTGCGCATCGTAGACGATTCGTACATCCGTCGGTTGGCTCGCCGGCTGGCCCTCCAGCGGGTCCAACTGGGTGAACGCGGTGACGGCCGGTGCGCCCGACCAGGCCACCTCGTCCAGCCGCCCGTCTACCGCGATCGGCGAGTCGGCCCGGAAGGCACGGGCACGGGGCGCCGCGAGCTCGTGGGGCTGGTCACCCGATGCGACGGATGTGGAAGCTGCACCCTGCGCTGCCAGCGAGCCGGGAGCGATCGAGACGAAGGCGATGAACGCCGTCAGGAGCGGACTACCGCCGAGAAGGCTTCTCTGAGTCATGCGACGACGTGTTGCGGTAAGACGAGGTCGGGCTGCGGCAGGATGCGGGCAGCTGTGCGGCGACGAGGAGGAAGATACGCTCGACGGAGTGTTCGGGCCAAATCGCGGAGGGCGATCGGCGGGTCCGCCGCGCACCTGGGAACCGACCCGGAGCGACTCTTGCCCTCCAGCGGCGTCTCCTGATATCGCTGTGGGTCGACTCTCGGCGGCCGGGCCGGCTTCGCCAGAGAGGGGCGGTGGCGGCGACATACTGCGGCGGGCGGGCCGAGGCGACAGCCGCACCGACGACAGCCGCACCGATCCGTTGACGCGGCGCGGTTTGCGGCGTACCGTTAGGATCGTGGCGGCGATCGTCTCGTCGCGCGATCAGCGGTACCTCCGGTAGCGCTCCGATCCTTCTTGCCGTGCCGGTCGTTCGGACATCTACCGTAATGTCGAGCGTAGTGTCGAGCTGGCTGCTTCCTGGCCGTCGACGTTCCCGAAAATACAGCCCCGAGCGCGCGACGCGCGGCACAGCGGCCATCTCCCGGCCTTCGCCGCGGAAGCGCCCCGACGCTCCACGAGCTCGCCCCACTCGCGCAGTCGCTCCGCAGTGCCGCGGAAGCTGAACGTCCAACCCGAACCCCGGGAACCCGCATGATGTCGAACGTCAGAAGTCAAACGTTCTCCGCCGGCCGCGCGCTGGCAGGTGTCGTTCTGCTGGCGGTCTTGACGCCCGTCGTGGCGGCAGGTCAACGCGGCGAGATCCCTCGAACGCCTTCCGGCAGGCCGGATATGAACGGGATCTGGCAGGCGCTGGGCAACGCGCACTGGGACATCGAGCCCCACACCGCCCGGGCCGCGCTCGCGATGCAGCCCGGACCCGTGGTTCCGGTCCCCGCCGAGGGAGTGCTCGCGCTGGGCGCGATAGGCGCGGTCCCGGCCGGCATGGGGATCGTCGTGGGCGGCGAGATTCCCTACCGGCCCGAGGCACTCGCCCAACGCGAGCAGAACCGGGAGGACTATCTCGAGCTCGATCCCGAGATCAAGTGCTACCTCCCCGGCGTTCCGCGGGCGAACTACATGCCCTACCCGTTCCAGATCTTCCAGAGCGACAGCAAGTTCTTCATCGCCTACGAGTACGCCGGGGCGGTCCGCGACGTCTATCTCGAGGATCCCGGTCCACCGCAGGTCGATTCCTGGATGGGACAGTCGGTGGGTCGGTGGGAGGGTGACACCTTCGTCGTGCGCGTCAACGGCTTCAACGGTTATACATGGTTCGATCGGGCGGGCAACCACCACAGCCCCTCGATGGTCGTCACCGAGCGATGGACGATGCTCGGCCCGGACCATCTCATGTACGAGGCGACGATGGACGACCCGCAGACGTTCACCAGCGCGTGGACGGTCCGCTTCCCCCTCTATCGTCACATCGCCGACAACGCGCGGCTCGGCCAGTTCAAATGCGTGGAGTTCGTGGAGGAGCTCCTGTACGGCGACCTGCGTAAGACGCCGATCGGTTCCGAGGAGCCGTGAGCACCCGGGCGGCGGGACGAATGTTTGCCCTGACGCTGGCGTTGGCGCCGGCAGGGCTGCTCTCGTCCGCCGCTCTGTCGCAGGCGCAGGCGCAGGCGCAGGCGCAGGCGCAGGTCCGGCCGAGCGAGGGGTACACGTCTCCGCGAACGGAACATGGTCACCCGGACCTGCAGGGAAACTGGGGTACGGCGACGATCACCCCGCTCGAGCGACCGGCGGGTCAGGGCGCGGTGCTCAGCGACGAGGAGGTGGCGAGGCTGGAAGGGCGTGAGGCGGAGTTCTTTCAGGCCGGGCTCCAGCCGAGCGATCCCGACCGCCCTGCGCCACCCGCCGGGACAAGCGTTGGAGGGTACAATCGTGTATACTTCGACAGGGGTGATCGGGTAGCCATCGTCGACGGCGAGCCCCGCTCGTCGCTGATCACGAACCCCGCCGATGGGCAGGTCCCGCAACTCACGCCGGACGGCGAGCGTCGCCGGCAGGAGCTGAGGGATCTCAACGCACGGTTCGGCGAGTACGACAACCCGGAGAATCGGCCGAACGGCGAGCGCTGCCTGGTTTCCTTCGGCTCCAGCGCGGGTCCGCCGATGGTTCCGAACAACTTCTACAACAACAATTACACGATCGTGCAGAACGAGGATCACGTGCTGATCCTCACCGAGATGGTACACGATTATCGCATCGTGAGGCTGTGGGACGGCGAGCGGCTGCCGGACCACATGCGCCCCTGGTTCGGTGACTCCTGGGGCCGCTGGGAAGACGATACGCTGGTGGTCGAGACCACGAATCTGCATCCGTTGCAGCGCTGGCGGGGAATTCCCTCCGACGAACTGAGGGTCGTCGAGCGCTTTCGCAGAACGGACGACAGCACCATCCGCTACGAGTTCACCATCCACGATCCCGCCTACGGCCAGCCGTGGGGCGGCGAGATCCCGATGGTCAGGCTGGACGATCTGCTGTACGAGTACGCCTGTCATGAAGGGAACTATGCACTGTTCAACGTGTTAAGTGGAGCGCGGGCTCAGGAGCGGCAGGCACGGGAATCCCAACAAAGGTGAAGACGATGCGATGGATCTACGCGACGCTGGCGGTGGCCGTTCTCGCCCTGATGGTACCCACCTCGGCGGTGGAAGCGCACCATGCGTTCGGCGCCGAGTTCGATCGTGAGGCGCCGATCCGGCTGCAGGGGACGATCGTCAGGCTGGAGTGGGTGAACCCGCACTCCTGGATCCACATCGAGGTGCCGACGGCGGATGGTGGCAGCGAGGTCTGGATGGTCGAGGGCGGCACGCCGAACGTGCTTCTCCGCCGCGGCCTGCGCCGCGAGTGCCTCACGATCGGCAGCGAGCTCATCGTGGACGGCTATCAGGCGAAGGACCACTCGCTCAAGCGCGCCAACGGCCGCGACGTGACGTTCACCGACGGCCGCAAGTTCTTCATGGGCTCCTCGGGAACCGGCGCGCCGGACGACGGTGACGCCGAGCGACGCGCCGCGCAGAACCGCGACCGCTGCTGACCTCGGGCGCCGCAGATTCTTTGCAACTACTCCTCGCGGATCGGCCACAGGGAGGAACGATGGACGTGCGGAATTCGGCATCCGTAGTCGTGGCGCTCGCCCTTTTCGCCTCGGTCGGCGCGACCGCATCGGCCGAGGCGCAGGCGACCGCCCGCAATGGCGAAGGGTACACCGCGCCCCGGACGGAGTATGGTCATCCGGACCTTCAGGGTAACTGGAGCAACGCGACGCTGACCCCGCTCGAGAGGCCCGAAGGGCAGGGCCCGACGCTCACGCCATCGCAGGTCGCGCAGCTCGAGGGCGACCTGCAGGCGCGGTTCGAGGAGGATCTACTGCCCAGCGACCCGGACCGGCCGGCGCCGCCGGTCGGTGGCGACGGATCGACCGGCGCCGCGGGCGGAGTCGGTGGCTACAATCGCGTGTACATCGATCCGGGCGAGCGGGTCGCCGTCATCGACGGCGAGTATCGTGCGTCACTGATCACCAATCCGCCCAACGGCAGGATCCCCGAGATCACCGCGGAGGGGCGGCAGCGAATGTTGGAGGAGCGCCAGGCACGTGGCTCCTTCGGCCAGTACGACAATCCCGAGAACCGGCCGCTGGGCGAGCGGTGCATCATCTCGTTCGGTTCGAACGCCGGCCCCCCGATGCTGCCGAACGGCTTCTACAACAACAACTATACGATCGTGCAGAACGAGGATCACGTGCTGATCCTCTCCGAGATGGTTCACGACGCTCGCATCATCCGGCTTCACGACGGCGAGCAGCTCCCGGGCGACCTGCGTCCTTGGTTCGGCGACTCATGGGGCCACTGGGAGGGCGAGACGCTCGTCGTGGAGACGACCAACGTCAATCCGCAGCAGAGATTCCGTGGCGTCGGCTCGGATCGGATGCGCGTGGTCGAGCGCTTCACGCGCGTCCAGGACGACCAGATCCTCTACGAGTTCACCGTACACGACCCCAGCTATCCGCAGCCCTGGGGGGGAGAGGTACCGATGAACAGGCTGGACGATCTGCTGTACGAATACGCCTGCCATGAAGCGAACTACGCGCTGTTCAACGTCCTCAGCGGAGCCCGCGCCGAGGAGCGTAGGGAAACCGATCAGCAATAACCCGAGACCGAGGTGAAGACGATGCGATGGATCTACGCGACGCTGGCGGTGGCCGTTCTCGCCCTGATGGTACCCACCTCGGCGGTGGAAGCGCACCATGCGTTCGGCGCCGAGTTCGATCGTGAGGCGCCGATCCGGCTGCAGGGGACGATCGTCAGGCTGGAGTGGGTGAACCCGCACTCCTGGATCCACATCGAGGTGCCGACGGCGGATGGTGGCAGCGAGGTCTGGATGGTCGAGGGCGGCACGCCGAACGTGCTTCTCCGCCGCGGCCTGCGCCGCGAGTGCCTCACGATCGGCAGCGAGCTCATCGTGGACGGCTATCAGGCGAAGGACCACTCGCTCAAGCGCGCCAACGGCCGCGACGTGACGTTCACCGACGGCCGCAAGTTCTTCATGGGCTCCTCGGGAACCGGCGCGCCGGACGACGGTGACGCCGAGCGACGCGCCGCGCAGAACCGCGACCGCTGCTGACCTCCGGCGCCCCCGCGGCTCCGTCGATAGCGCAACGGTCGAGCATCGTTCCCGTGCCATTCTGAACGATTCGAAGGATCCCGCGACGTCTCTCGCTTCGGCTGCGTTTTGACGGGCCGACCCAGGGGGCGCTGTCACGGGATCCTTCGCGCGTGGCAACCTTTTCCCGACCAGACCGGAACCACACTCATACCCCCGCCCCGACCCGTACAGGGTCGGTCCGTTGGCCTTGGTGTGAATGCCCGGCGCCCGGAAGACCGGTCCGTTTCCCGTCGCCCATCGCATCGGTGCTCAGCCGGTGGGCAGAACCCCAAGCTGCGAGTGCGCGTTATGAATGTACGACGCTTCGCCTTACCGCTGGCTGTTCTCCTCCTCGTCGGCTGTGCGGCCGAGGACACGCCGGAAGCTCCGGCGTCCGCAGAGCAGCCGTTCCGCCCCGTCGCGAACGTCCAGGAGCTGATGTTGACGATCGTGGAGCCTGGCGCCGAGACGTACTGGGATGCAGTCGGCTGGATCGTGGATGCCGACGGCACCCAGGAGATCAGGCCAGAGACGGAGGAGGAGTGGGAAGCGGTACGAAACGCAGCCTTCCTCATAGCGGAGTCGGGGAACCTGTTGATGATGGAGGGCCGGGCCGTCGACGACGGTCCCTGGATCGCGATGTCGCAGGCGATGATCGACGTGGGAGAGCGCGCGATCCAGGCCGCGCTCGCCAGGGATGAAGCCGGTGTTTTCGACGTCGGCGCCGACGTCTACGCGACCTGCACGGCCTGCCATTCCGCCTACGCGCTGGAGACCCTCCGGCCCAACTTCGACCCGAACGAGTAGACCGCTCAGCCGATGCTTAGTTTCTTCGAATGGCTCGAGACCACGCCCTGGAGCATAGCCCTTCTCGAGTCGCTGTACGTCTGGCCGCTGCTCGAGTCGACGCACGTCCTGTCGCTGGCGCTCTTCGTCGGCACGGCGATCATGATGGACCTGCGACTGCTCGGGATCTCCTTTCGAAGCGTGCCCGCCACCGCGTTCACCGGAAGGCTCCTCCCCTGGAACCACATCGGGTTCGCGGTGATGGTGATCACGGGCCTGGCGCTGTTCTACGCCTCCCCCATCCGGTACTACTACAACATCTTCTTCCGGGCGAAGATGCTGCTCCTTATCCTGGCCGGGCTCAACGTCTGGCTCTTCCACTCGCGGATACACAGGCTCGTCGGCGACTGGGATACCGATCCGGTCCCCCCCCGCGCCGCCCGCTTCGCCGCGGCGGTCTCGATCATGGCGTGGGCCGGCGTCGTGGTCACCGGCCGGATGATCGCCTACAACTGGTTCGATTGCGACCTGCAGCCGCAGCCTGCCTTCGTCAACTGGGCGGCGGACTGCGTCATCCCGGAACGGTGAGAGGAGAGAGCACTTGCTACTGCCATTTTTCGAATGGGCCGAGGGTACCGGGCTCGGAACGTTCATCAGGAACTCCCTCTGGCTCTTTCCCGTGATCGAGGCGGTGCACCTCCTCGGCCTCTGTCTGCTGGGCGGCGCGGTACTGATCGTGGATCTGCGGATGCTCGGTGCGGGGCTGACGAATCAGCGCATCGCCGACCTCGCGCGCTACGCTAGGCCGTTCCTCATCGCTGCCCTGATCATCCTGGTCTCCACCGGCGTCCTGCTCTTCTTCTCGGAGGCGGTGAAGCTGTACTACAACCGGTCGTTCTGGGTGAAGATCACGGCGCTCCCGATCGCGCTCCTGGTTACATTCCTGGTCCGCGACCGCTTCGCACGCGACGAGAAGCTCGAGACGTCGCTGCGCAGCCGGGTGCTCGGGATCACCTCCATCGCCCTCTGGTTCACAGTGGCCGCGGCGGGTCGCTGGATCGGCTTCTCCTGAGGCGCCGCCGGTTCGTCCCCGCGGCGAATCGGCTACGCTGGTCCGGGACATCGCGCTTTCGCCGATCGGTGGCGCCCCCTCCAGCCGACCGTCGGGAGACGCAAGCATCGCAACTCGTTCTGACGCACCATTCAAACGGCCGAGGAAGCAAATGGAATCCAGAGTAAGCCTCATTCTCGTCCTGCTCGCCATGGCCCTGCCATCGACGCTGAACGGGCAGGAGATCGGCAGCGAAGACGTGCTCGCGGGTCTTTCGAACCCGGCCAGGTGGCTGTCGTACTCCGGGGACTACACCGGGCAGCGCCACAGCCCGCTGGCGCAGGTCACCGCGGCCAACGTGGAGGATCTCGAGGCGCAGTGGACGTTCCAGACCGGCGTCTCCGGTCACAAGTTCGAGGCGACGCCGATCGTGGTGGACGGCATTCTGTACGTGACCGGTCCGATGAACAACGCGTGGGCGATCGACGGGAAGACGGGTCGTGAGCTCTGGCGCTACCAGTACACGCTGCCGCCGCGGGAAGAGCTGCGCGTCTGCTGCGGAATGGTGAACCGCGGCTTCGCGATCCACGGCGACAGGCTCTACATGAATACCCTCGACGCCCATCTCGTCGCGCTGGATCGCGAGACGGGCGAGGAGGTCTGGAACGTCGAGCTGGCCAACCACGAAGAAGGTTATGCCAGCACGGGCGCGCCGCTCATCGTGGACGACAAGCTGATCGTGGGGATATCGGGCGGAGAGTACGCGATTCGCGGCTTTCTGGATGCGTACGATCCGGACGACGGCAGCCTCATCTGGCGCTTCTATACCATTCCAGGGCCCGGACAGCCTGGACACGATACCTGGCCGGCCGAGATCGATTCATGGGAGCGGGGAGGCGGACCCACATGGCTGACGGGGACGTACGATCCCGACCTCAACCTGCTTTTCTGGACGACCGGCAATCCCAATCCCGACTTCTACGGTGATGACCGAACGGGTGACAACCTCTACACCAACTCGCTGATCGCGCTCGACCTCGACACCGGTACGCTGCGTTGGCACTACCAGTTCACACCGTTCGACGAGCATGATTGGGACGCGAACCAGATTCCGATGCTGGTGAACACGACCGTGGACGGGCGGCAGCGTCAGGTGGTGATGGTCGCGAATCGGAACGGGTTCTTCTACCTGCTCGATCGTGCGACCGGGCAGTACCTCAACGCGTTCGCCTACATCAACCAGACGTGGGCGGAGGGGATCGGGGACGACGGACGTCCCATCGAGATCCCGGGACAGCGGCCGACGCCGGAAGGCACCCTCACCTGCCCCGACCTCTTCGGGGGGACGAACTTCATGTCGCCGTCGTACGACGCTTCCCTCGGGCTCTTCTACGTCACGGCACGCGAGACATGCCAGATCTACATCTCAACCGAACCGCCGGAGAACTACAAGGCGGGTGACCGGACGATGGGCGGGAGCGCTCGTTTCCTGGAGGACGGCCGCTACGGCGCGCTACGGGCGATCAACCCGCTGACGGGCGAGACGGTCTGGGAGCTCACGCATCCTACCCCCTCATGGGCGGGCATCGTGTCGACGGCGGGGGGCGTGGTGTTCAGCGGCGACAACGAGGGCTACTTCATCGCGGCCGACTCGAGGACCGGGCAGGAGCTCTTTCGCTACCAGATGGGCGCGCCGATCTACGCCGCGCCGACGACCTACACGATCGACGGCCGCCAGTATGTCACGCTGGTGGCGGGTGCCGTAGTGACCTCCTTCGCGCTGCCGCAGTAGGGGGCGCGAGAATATATCGAGCCCGCCTCTCGGTACGGTCGGGCTTCACGGTCGCCCTGGAGACTCCGAAGATGCAGCGACTTCTCACACTTCCGCTGATCGCGTCCCTTGCAGTGGCGACGAGCTTCGCGACCTCGGCCGCGCAACAGGGCGCGCGGGACGGCCAGTGGCCGACCTACGGTGGCGATTCCGGCAGCACGAAGTACGCGGTCCTGGACCAGATCGACGAGTCCAACGTCGAGGATGTGCGCGTCGTCTGGGAATGGCAGTCGCCGGACAATGCGGTTCTGGCGGCGAATCCGGACCTCGGCGGCGGCTCCTTCAAGGCGACGCCGCTGATGGTCGACGGGGTTCTCTTCATCCGGACCTCGTTGAGCATCGTCTCGGCGATCGACGCCGCGACGGGCCGCGAGCTATGGAGCTTCGACCCGCGCAGCTACGAGGCCGGCCGCCCGACCAATCTCGGCTTCAACTCCCGCGGCGTCGCCTACTGGAGCGACGGAGACGAGGCGCGAATCTTCCTCGCCACCGGCGATTCCAATCTCTGGGCCCTCGATGCCCGCACCGGCGCCCCGCTGACCGGCTTCGGCGACGGTGGCCGCATCGAGCTCACGGATGGACTGCGCCGACCCGTGCCCGACCGCGCCTATACGGTGATGTCGCCGCCGCTCGTCATTCGCGATGTCGTGGTGGTCGGCTCGTCGATCTCCGACGGGCCCCAGCAGATGACCGCCCCGCCGGGTGACGTCAGGGCCTTCGACGTCCGCACCGGCGAACAGCGATGGATATTCGGCACCATCCCCCAGGCGGGCGAGTTCGGGAACGAGACGTGGGAGGACGGTGGCTGGGAGTACACCGGGAATACGAACGTCTGGAGCGTAATGAGCGCCGACGAGGAGCTCGGACTGGTCTATCTGCCGATCGGGACGCCCACGAACGACTGGTACGGCGGTCACCGGATCGGGGACAACCTGTTCGCGGAGAGCCTCGTCGCCGTCGACGCCGAAACCGGCGAGCGCGTCTGGCACTACCAGCTCGTGCATCACGGCGTCTGGGATTACGACCTGCCCGCTGCCCCGACGCTGATCGACATCACGGTCGACGGCAGGCCGATCGAGGCGGTGGCGCAGATCACCAAGCAGGGTTTCGTCTACGTCTTCGACCGCCGCACCGGGGAACCGGTCTGGCCGATCGTCGAGCGGCCGGTGCCGCAGTCCGATGTGCCAGGCGAGCGCCTCTCGCCCACCCAACCATTCCCCACCCGCCCGGCCCCGTACGAGCGCCAGGGAATCACGAAGGACGACATCGTCGACTACACGTCCGAGATCAGAGCCGAGGCGGAGGAGATCCTCTCGCAGTTCGACTACGGCAGCCTCTTCCATCCGCCTTCACTGCGAGGAACGATCAACGTGCCCGGCTGGTTCGGAGGCGCCAACTGGCAGGGCGCTTCCGTCGATCCGGAGACAGGCTGGATGTACGTGCCGTCTCGGACGGGGCCGATCGTCGTGCAGCTCGTCCCCGCGGATCCCGAACGCTCGGATTTTCGCTACGTCCGCGGCGGAACGACGGGAATCGCCGGGCCGCGCGGCCTGCCGCTGCTGAAGGGGCCTCACTCCCGGCTGACCGCGATCGACCTGAACACCGGCGATCACGTGTGGCAGATCCCGTTGGGAGACGGCGTCCGCCAGCGGATCATCGACCTCGGTGCTCCGGATCCGGGGCCACAGGGAGGCGGGGGCAGCACCGGCCCCCTCCTCACGGCAACCCTCCTCTTCGTCGGCCACGCCGGCGCTCGCGACGGCCACGAGGATGCACCCGATGCACTGCTGGCGCTCGACAAGGCTACCGGACGGCAGATCCATGCGATCGAGCTGCCCGCCGAGGCCTCGGGCACGCCGATGACCTACATGGCCGACGGAAGACAGTTCATCGTGGTCGCCACGAGCGGCGGGGGAAGAGCCGGACTGGTGGGGCTGGCCCTCGACTGAGAGGGCGGTCAGCGATCTCATCGGATCGAAGCACGGCGCGAGCTTTTTCATCGTCCTTATGTACTTTCCACTACATCCCAAGTAACACAATGTACCGCAATCGGTTGGGTGTTGTCGTGTCGATGTTGGCGATGCTGTCGATCGTCGATATTGCAGCGGGGCAGAGCCAGCGGCAGGTGGCCGCCGGAGAGCCGATGAACATGGGGGCGGTCATCAACAGCGCGGCCCGCGACGCGGAGCCGACGTTCACCGCCGACGGGCAGACGATGTACTTCAACTGCTTCGACCGAGGTGGGCGCACGGGCTCCGACATCTGCGTGTCGAGTCTGGTCGGCGGCGAATGGAGCGAGCCGGCGGTGGTCGGGGAGCCGATCAGCACGGAGGAGTACATGGAGGTCGAGCCGCTTCTTTCGCCCGATGGGATGCAGCTCTACATCATGAGCAATCGGCCGGGGGGTCTAGGCGGTATGGACATATGGGTGAGCGATAAGGTGGACGGTGAATGGACGGAGCTTCGTAACCTCGGCGCGCCGATCAACTCGTCCGCGATGGACCATTGCCTGTACTTCGCCGGTGCGGACTGGGAGTTCGCTTACTGGACGTCGACGCGGGAGGGCGGGTATGGGGGAAACGACATCTGGATGTCGGAGCGGGTGGACGGCGTCTGGCAGGAGGCAGTGAACCTCGGACCGGCGGTGAACTCCCCCGCGAGCGAGCATCATTCCCTGCCCTCCGCGGACGGCCGCTCGCTCTACGTCTCCTCTGATCGCGAGGGCGGGCTGGGTGGAGAGGACATCTATGTCACGACGCGTGGTGAGGAGGGGGAGTGGGGCGGCCTCGTCAACCTGGGCGCCTCTGTGAACTCCAACGAGCACGACCGCTGTCCCGCCTTCTCACCCGATTACGAGACCTTCTATTTCGATTCGGAGAGAGCGGGTGGCTACGGGAACAAGGATCTCTGGTTCATTCGCGGCTTTCCTGGTTCCCGGCTTTCGCCGGGATGACGTTTTCGGGGAATGACGTTATGAAGAGGTACCTCCTGCTTTTCACAGCGGTGATCGCGGCGTCTCCGGCGTGCGCGCAGGCCGCCAACGATCCCTTCCCGAACCCGATCGAAGCGACCGCGGACGCGGTGGTGGTGGACTTCGTGGAGCTGGCCAGCGTGCCGGACATCGACGGCGAGCCCGCGCGCATGATGCTTCTGACGGACGAGCCGGGCACGCGCCGGATGTTCGTGAACGACATGCGGGGGCCCCTCTACAGCGTGAGCTACGACGGCAGCACCGTCCGCGAGTATCTCGACATCGACGATTCGCGCTGGGGAGTCGAGGTGCAGCCCGGCGGGCGGGAGCGCGGATTCCAGAGCTTCGCGTTTCACCCGCAGTTCGGTCAGCCGGGGACGCCCGGATTCGGCAAGCTCTACACGTGGACGGACACCGACAACCTGACGCCGGAGCCTGACTTCGCTCCTCGGGGTGGCGGAGACTCCCATGATACAGTGCTTCTGGAGTGGACGGCGCGCACGCCCGCCGCGGCCGCGTACGATGGGGGCGCGCCGCGCGAGCTCGCCCGCTTCCAGCAGCCGTTCGGCAACCACAACGCGGGGCAGATCGCGTTCGATCCGACAGTCGCGGAGGGTGATTCGGACTACGGGCTGCTCTACGTCGGCGTGGCCGACGGCGGCAGTGGGGGCGACCCGCTGAATCTCGCGCAGGACCTCGGCTCCGGCTTCGGCAAGATCTTCCGAATCGACCCGCTCGGCTCGAACAGCGCGAATGGCGAGTACGGAATCCCGGACGACAATCCGTTCGTCGGAGACTCCGGAACGCTCCCGGAGATCTATGCATACGGGGTGCGGAACCCGCAACGGTTCGGCTGGGATCCGGAGACGGGCCGGATGTTCATGGCGGACATCGGGCAGAACATCGTCGAGGAGGTGAGCCCAGTCACCCCCGGAGCGAATCTCGGATGGAACGACTGGGAAGGCAGCTTCCGCTTCATCAGCCGTTCCGAAGTGGACCTTTCCGATCCTCGTGGCGATCCGGACTTCACCTATCCGGTGGCCGAGTACGGTCAGATCGACCCTCTGCTGCAGGGAAGCTCCGCCGCGACCGGCGTTCACGTCCACCGGTCCGACGACATTCCGCAGCTGCGGGACCTCCTCCTCTTCGGCGATTTTCCCAGCGGCGAGATCTTCTACGTTTCGGCAGACGACCTTCCGAACGGCGGCCAGGACGCCATCCGCCGCGTACTCCTGAACGACGGCGGAGAGGCGAAGACCTTCCTCCAGATCGTCCAGGAGAAGAACCGCGAGCAGGACCGTTCCCCCGCAACGCGCGCCGACATGCGATTCGGCGCCGGTCCGGACGGGCAGCTCCTGCTGATCAACAAGCAGGACGGGACGATCAGGTTGTTGGTGGGGTGAGGCGCACGTGAAACTTCACGGGTCCGTTTCTCGTCGTATATTGTGATGAACAGTGTTCGGTCAGCATACAGCCCGTTTCTCACACGCATGGAGGTTCGCCGATGTCGAGAAGAAGTCGGAGACGCGGGTTCGTGATCCGCACCGTCAGCGGGATCGGAGCGCTGGTCCTGCTCTTCACGGTTGGCGCCGGTCAGGCGCAGGCCGATCCGGGACCGGCGGCGGCACCGACCTTTTACGCGGACGTGCTGCCGATTCTCCAGGACAACTGCCAAGCGTGTCACCAGCCGGCGGGATTGAACCTCGGTGGTATGGTAGCGCCGATGTCGTTCATGACGTACGAGGAGACGCGGCCGTGGGCGAGGGTGATGGCGCTGGCGGTGAAGGAGCGGAAGATGCCGCCCTGGCACGCCTCCCGGGCGTTCGAGGGCAAGTTCGAGGGTGAGCGGTACCTCGACGACTCCGAGATCGAGACGATCGTCGCGTGGGCGGATGCGGGCGCGCCGGAAGGCGACAAGCCTGCCGATTTCCGCCCGCCGCCGCAGATCGAAAACGCGGGTGGTTGGGCGTTGGGTGAGCCGGACCTCGTACTGCGTTTCGACGAGGCGTTTTTCGTCGAGGACGACGTGGAGGACATCTATGTGACGCTTCAGGCCACGCTGACGGAGGAGATGCTGCCGGAGGACCGCTGGATCAAGTCGGTCGAGTACCGGCCCGGCCCCCACGTCCACCACATCCTGCGCGGTCTCGGCGGTCTCGCTCCGGGAAACCAGCCGATCATCTACGAGAACGGGTACGGCCGACTGCTCGAGAAGGGGACGCGGGCGATCGAGTTCGACATGCACTTCAACAAGAAGGCAGGCGAGGGCACGGGCACTCTCGACGACACCGAGGTAGGCATACGCTTCATGGATCCGGGCGAGGTGGTGAGGTACCGTGCGGAAACGGAGATGCTCGGCATCATGGATTTCGAGATCCCGCCGGGGGCACCATCGTATTCTGCCTCGCGCGAGTACGGGTTCGAGAACGACGTCTACATCACCGGCTTCACGCCGCACATGCACCTTCGGGGGAAGAGCGCCCTCTACGAGATCACGTATCCGGACGGGCGCCACGAGCAACTGCTCCACGTCCCCAGGTACGATTTCAGCTGGCAGCACACCTACAACCTCAGGGAGCCCGTGCTCGCTCCCGCCGGTTCGACGATGAGGTTCACCCTCTGGTGGGACAACTCCGAGGCGAATCCATCGAATCCCGACCCGACTGTAGCGGTGCGGTACGGTGAACCGACCACGGCGGAGATGGGCTTTGGGTTCATGAACCTGCGGGAGGTCGAGGAGGACGAGATCGTCGTCGGCCAGCCGCTTGCGCCGGAGCTCCGTGCGATCTACGGCGGCAGTCAGCCGATGACGAACGACGCCGATCCCGAGCAGCGTCGCACGCAGTAGGCGGAAGCGGCGCTTGGGCAACGGTCGGACGAAGCCGGGGTTCCATACGAGGATCCCGGCTTCGTTTCGAAGGGCCTTCGCCCCCATGACACAGAGGCAGCCGAATGAACCACCTCTGGCAGGATATCCGGTACGCTGCGCGGCGCCTCGGTCAGGCGCGATGGTTCACGCTCGCGGCAGTCGCCACGCTGGCGCTCGGCATCGGCGCCAACACGACGGTGTTCACGCTCGTCAACGCCGTTCTCGTCCGCGGCCTCCCCTTCGAGGGGCCGGAGCGGATCGTGGCGATCTGGATGGAGAACGACCGCGGGCAGCAGTCGGGGCTGTCGCACCCCGACCTGGTGGACCTCGCCGAGCAGTCGCGCAGCCTGGAGAGCCTCGCCGGAAGCCTCAGTTCGAACATCAACGTCAGCGGTGACACGTACGCGCCGGAGCAGGTCTTCGGCGCGTACGTGACGGGCAACTTCTTCGAGATGCTGGGCGAGGGGCCCGCGATCGGCCGCGGCTTCCTCCCGGAGGACGACGTGCCCGGCGCGGCGCCGGTCGTCCTCATCGGCCATTCGGTATGGCAGAGTCGGTATGGTGGGGATCCGGGGGTGATCGGACAGACGCTGAAGGTCAACAGCCTCGCGGCAACGATCATCGGCGTGATGTCGCCCGACATGCGGTTCCCCAACAACAACGACATCTGGATCCCGAAGTCGAACCTGCCGCCGGAGTCACAGGTCGACGATCGTGCGGTGGTCAACTTCAGCGCGATCGGCCGGTTGGCGCCGGGTGTCGACATGGCGGGAGCCCGCCAGGAGCTGCAGGCGATCGGCTCCCGGCTCGCGGAGGAGTATCCCGCGACGAACGCGGAGCGGCGGCCGAACCTGATGCCCTTTCAGGAGAGGGTTAACGGGCCCGAGATCAGCATCATGTTCCTCTCGCTCATGGGTGCGGTGGCCTTCGTGCTGCTGATCGCGTGCGCGAACGTGGGCAACCTGCTGCTGGCGAAGTCTTCGCAGCGCGCGCGGGAGATTGCGGTGCGAGTGTCGCTGGGAGCCACGCGAGCACGGATCGTCAGGCAGCTCCTGATCGAGAGCCTCATGCTCGCGCTGATCGCCGGCGTCGTGGGCCTGCTGATCGCCGTTGCGGGGGTTCGCTGGTTCGACGTGAACACCCAGAACGTAGGAAAACCGTACTGGATGGAGTTCACAATGGACGGCGCGGTGTTCGCCTTCATCGCAGCAGTCTGTCTCGGCACGGTGATCCTCTTCGGGCTCGCGCCCGCGCTCAACGTGTCGAGGACCGACGTGAACGAGGTCCTGAAGGAGGGCGGCCGAAGCGGAACGACGGGTTCGAAGGCACGGCGCTGGACGAGCACGCTCGTCGTAGGGGAGCTCGTCCTGACGCTGGTTCTCCTCTCGGGCGCGATGTTCATGATGCGGAGCTTCCTCAACCTCTACCGGATGGATCTCGGCTTCGAGACGTCCGGTATTCTGGTCATGCGGACGTACCTGCCGCTGACGCAGTACCCCGATCCCGAGCCGCGGCTGCGGCTGTTCGAGGATCTGGAGCGGCGGCTCGCGGAGGTCGCGGGCGTGGGCTCGGCCACCCTGGCTACCGCGCCGCCTCTCTCGGGCGGCGGGGGCGTCCGGCTCGAGCTGGAGGGGGCGGAGCCTGTGGAGCCGGAGCTACGCCCGATCGTGACTTCGCTCACGATCGGAGACGGATACTTCGACGTCCTTCAGCTGCCGCTTCTCCAGGGGCGGACGTTCAGGCAGGAAGACGGGCTTCCGGGGTCCGAGACGGTGATCGTCAACCAGCGCTTCGCCGACCTCCATCTCGGGGGTGACGCGATCGGGCGTCGCATCCGCTACGGGGGTGGGGCGGCTCCGGGGGAGGAAGCTCCATGGCGGACGATCGTCGGCGTCTCACCGAACGTGAGGCAATCGGCGCTCACGGAGATCGAGCCGGATCCAGTCGTCTACGCGCCGCTACGTGGCAACCCTCCGCGCGCCGTCTCTCTGATCATGCGTCCGCGTGCCGACGTCGCCGGGGCTCTGTCAGGCGTACGCGAAGCGATGCGAGGCGTCGACCCCGACCTGCCGGTGTTCGATGTCCAATCGCTGGACGAGGCGCTCGCGGAGCAGCGCTGGCCGCTGCGCATCTTCGGTCTGCTCTTCTCGATCTTCGCGGTGATCGCGCTCGTGCTCTCGGCGGTCGGTCTGTATTCCGTCACCGCCTACGCCGTGGCGCAGCGGACGCACGAGTTCGGAATCCGGATGTCACTCGGCGCAAAGCCCGGGGACATCTCGTGGCTCGCGCTTCGCCGAGGGCTGACCCACCTCGCCATCGGCCTGCCGATCGGACTTCTCGGAGCCGTCGGAGCCGGACAGCTCCTGCGCAGCATGCTCGCGCAGGTGAGCCCCTCGGATCCGATCACCTTCGTCTCCATCGTGCTCCTGCTGGGCGGAATCGCCATTCTGGCATGCCTGGTGCCGGCCAGGAGAGCGGCCCGGCTCGATCCGATGGTCGCCTTCCGAACGGAGTGAGCGGTCGCTGCCCCGGCCATTGTGGGGCCGAACCGAATCGAACGGAACGGAACGGGAGAATCCATGAATGCGATCGTCTGCGAACGCTTCGCGCCGCTCGACGCACTGGTCTGGAAGGAGCTGCCCGACGCCAATCCCGGGCCCGGCGAAGTGGCGATCCGGATCCGTGCGGCCGGGCTCAACTTCGCCGACGCCCTCCTGGTGCAGGGGCTCTACCAGGTTCGGCCGCCCTGCCCCTTCGTGCCGGGCTCCGAACTGGCGGGCGAGATCGTTTCCGTCGGCGATGACGTATCGGGCTTCGAGATCGGCGATCGAGTCATGGCGTTCAGCACCACGATGGGCGCGTTCGCCGAACGCGGGGTGTTTCGCGCCGGAGACGTGATGCCGGTACCGGACGGCGTCGGTTTCGAGGAAGCGGCGGCGCTCCTGTGCGCGCACGGGACCGCCCACCACGCCCTGAAGCAGAGGGCACGGCTCCAACCGGGCGAGACACTGCTCGTCCTCGGCGCCTCCGGCGGGACCGGGAGTGCAGCGGTTCAGATCGGTAAGGCGATGGGCGCCACGGTGATGGCGGCCTGCTCGACATCCGACAAGCTCGAGCTGGCGCGAGAGAACGGGGCGGACATCCTCATCGACTACACGCGCGATGATCTCAGGGCGACGGTCAAGGAGCGCACCGACGGCAAGGGCGTCGACGTCGTCTACGATCCGGTCGGGGGCGACGCCTTCGACGCGAGCACCCGCTGCCTCGCCCGTAACGGACGATTGCTGGTGATCGGCTTCGCCAGTGGCCGGATCCCGAGCATTCCCGTCAATCTCGCGCTCGTGAAGGAGTACGCCGTCGTCGGTGTGTTCTGGGGGAACTTCGTCCGTGCCGAACCTCAGGTCTTCGCCGAGAACATGCGCGAGCTGGTGCACTGGCACTCCGACGCGAGCATCCGGGTGCCCATCGAGGATCGACTGCCTCTCGAGCGAACCGCCGAGGGACTGGCCCGGCTGGTGAATCGGCAGGCGAAAGGGAAGATCGTCGTGACGTCCGGGCAGACATGAGAGGCGCGGGCCGGGGCGCGGGCCGGGGCGAACGCCGCTCGCGGGCGTGACGGGGGTGCAGATCCCTCGCTTCGCTTCGGGATGACGAGGGTGCTTCGCTTCGGGATGACGAGGGTCGGGTCGATCGGGATGACGAGGGTGGGCTCAATCGGGGGGACGGTGGTTGGGTCGACCGGCATCAGGGGTTTGGGTCAATCGAGGTCTTCCCTCGTGACCCCCTCGAGCTCGAGCACGAAGTCGGCACCGTAGGCCCTCGCCGGGGTCTGATAGCCGGCGGGCGCATCACCCGCCAGGGCTCTTCGAACTGTCGCCAGGGCGGCACGCACGGTCCAGACGACGCCGGCTTCGGGGCCGTGGAGCCGGGTGGTGGCGGTTCGCCCCGACTCGTCCTCCACCTGTCCCCAGACGTGGGTCGAGGTTCGCGCGATCGTCTCCGGCGTCGGCCCGGGCCTCACGCCGCGAGCAAGCAGGCGCCTCACCACGGCGATCCTGAACAGGGGCCGTACCGCGTCGGCGACCGCGAGTGATCTGCGCAGTGACGCGGGCAGCGCCAGGTACGTATCGATATCGGGTATTCCGGTGCTGTGGTAGGCGGTAAAGATGTCGCCCCAGGTGAAGCCGGCCACCTTCGTCGGACCGGTTCCGAAATCGACGATCCTGGTGCGCGCACCCCTCGCCGGCTTCACCAGCTTGCCGGCTCGCCGGACGAAACCGCCGTACGGAAGCATCTCGATCGCGGTGCGCTGTGTACCCGGCGGCAGGCCGGCCGGACCGCGCGAGCGGAAGGCTATCGCCAGGTGGGTCGCGCTCGGGAGGCGCTGCTTGAGGTGGAGCGCGAGGCAGTCGGTCGGCACGACGTCGAACCCTGCACCCGGCAGCAGCATCACGCCGCGGTCGATCGCCTCGTCGTCGCGTTCGGCGATATCGGCGAAGACGGGGATCTCGCCCGTGATGTCGAGGTAGTGCGTACCGGTCCGGAGGCATGCCTGCACCATCTGACGGGCGGTATGGATGTACGGCCCGGCGCAGTGCAGCACGACGGATACGCCGTCCAGCCCTGCGTCCAGCGTCAGCGGGTCATCGAGGGAGAACACGCGGTAGCCGACTCCCATCTCCCCGGCCCGGCGTTCCAGGGTTCGGGCATCCCGACCGGCGAGGATCGGCCGCAGTCCCTGCGCGACCGCCGCCTCGGCCATCGCGCCGCCCACGAAGCCGGTCGCACCGTAGAGGAGGAAATCACCGGCACCTTCGCCGGTACTCATCACCGTGCTCACCCCGTTCCGCTCGGCAGCGGCTCGCCGTCGGCGGAGTATGCGGGAGGCACGTAGAAGTTGATCGTCCGGAGCGGCTCGTCGCCGTCGTTCTGGATCGCGTGGGTCTCGCCGCGCTCGATCAGCAGGAGGCTACCGCCGCGGATCACGTATCCCTGATCCTCGATCGTGGCCAGCCCCTCGCCCGAGACGACGTAGAGCCACTGATCGCTCCCGGCGTGACGGTTGTCGTCGTCGCCGGTGATCTCCCCCGGCGCGAGCACCATGACCGCCGCCTGCGAACGATCGTTCCCTGTGATGACGGAAAAGTCCGCCAGGAAATCGAGTTGAGCTTGCTTCATTGATTCGTCTTCCAGTGAAGTGACCCATGAGACCGGCTTCGACACGACGATGCAAGGGATGAGCGAGAAATTCGAAGGCACGTACGATTACGTCATCGTAGGTGCCGGATCGGCGGGCTGCGTCCTCGCGAACCGCCTTACCGAGGACTCGTCGGCCCGGGTCCTCCTGCTCGAAGCCGGGGGCGAGGACAGTGACGGAAACATCCACATCCCGGCCGCCTTCTACAAGTTGTACGAGGGACCGTGCGACTGGAACTACCGGACCGCGCCCCAGGAGCGGCTGAACGGGAGGCGCCTCTATCAGCCGCGCGGCAAGACGCTGGGGGGGTGCAGCTCGATCAATGCAATGATCTACATCCGCGGGCACCCGGCGGACTACGATGGATGGGCGGCGATGGGGTGCACCGGATGGGATCACCGGAGTGTGCTCCCGCACTTCCTGAAGAGCGAGGACCAGCAGCGCTTCAGGGACGGCCCGGACCACGCCAGGGGCGGCCCGTTGACCGTCTGCGATCAGCGTAGCATCAACACCCTGTCGACTGCCTTCGTCCGTGCCGCCCAGGAACTCGGCTTTCGCAGGAACGACGACTTCAATTCGGAGGAGCAGGAGGGATTCGGCTTCTACCAGGTCACCCAGCGCGACGGACGGCGATGGAGCGCAGCCCGTGCCTTCCTCCGACCCGCCGTGTCTCGTGCCAACCTCGAGGTCTGGACCGGGGCGCACGCCCGCCGGGTCGTCATCGAGGCGGGTCGAGCCGTAGGGATCGAGCTCAGGCGCGACGGTGTGCTGCATTCGGTGGGTGTGAGCCGCGAGATCATCCTGTCGGCCGGCGCGTTCGGGAGCCCGCACCTCCTCATGCTGTCGGGAATCGGAAGCGCCGCGCACCTGCGCCAGCACGATATCGACGTGGTCGTCGACCTGCCGGGCGTCGGCGAGAACCTCCAGGACCATCTCGTCTGCGGGGCAACGCGTCGCTCGACCTTCCGAGGCACCCTGGACACCGCCGAGTCGCTCGCGCGAGTGGGTCGCAACCTGTTCGACTACTTCGTGCGGCGGACAGGACCCTTCACGAGCAACGTCGCCGAGGCGGGCGGCTTCATCCGGTCGTCGCCGGAGCTGGAGGCGCCGGACATCCAATACCACTTCGGACCGGGCTTCTTTCTCGAACACGGGCGTCGCAATCCCAGGAACGAGCCAGGCTACAGCGCGGGCGGGCTCGTCCTGACGCCTCTGAGTCGCGGCACCGTTCGCCTCTCGAGCGCCGATCCGGAGGAGAAGCCGGCGGTGGATCCACGGTATCTCTCCGATCCGCAGGGCGCGGACATGCGGCGCTCCATCGCCGCATTTCGGCTGGCGCAGCGCCTTCTGGTCGCCGAGGCGTTCGCCGCTCACGACGCCGGACCGTACGAGCCGGAGCGGGTGCTCGAGCGGGACGATGAGATCGCGGCGTTCATTCGCGGCCACGCGGAGACCCTCTACCACCCCGTCGGCAGCTGCCGCATGGGAACCGACGCCCTGGCCGTGGTGGATCCCGAGCTTCGAGTCCGGGGCGTGGACGGAGTGCGCGTGGTGGACGCCAGCGTGATGCCGACCATCACGCGCGGGAACACGAATGCACCTACGATGATGATCGCGGAGCGGGCGGCCGACCTGATCCGCGCCCGCAGCCCCGCCGCCGTCGAATGAGCGACGCCTTCCGGACGATGCCGACGGATACGGCGGTGCCCCGACTCGACGCTGCCCTGCTCGAGCTCCGGGCGAACGCTACCGGGTGGGCGCGCTTGCCGCTGCCTCGAAAGATCGAGCTGCTGGACGGTGTCCGACGCCACGCCGCGGAGGCAGCGGAGCGATGGGTGGACGCGGCGACACTGGCGAAGGGACTGGGACCGGAATCACCGTACCGCGGTGAGGAATGGTCGTCGGGGCCCTATGCTCTGATCTCCTACGTCGGCACGCTCCGGAGAACGCTCGAACACGTCCGGGACGGGACCCTGGCTCTCCTGGTGAAGGACCGCGTTCGCCAGCGTCCCGACGGCCAGGCCGTGGTGCGAGTGGTACCCACGAGACCGCTGGATCGACTGCTCTTCCCGGGGATCGAGGCCGAAGTCTGGATGGCCCCCGGCGTTGCGCCAGCGGACCTGCCCGGCACGATGGCGACGTTCTACACGCGGGTGAACCCGGAAGGCAGCGTCGTGTGCGTGCTCGGAGCCGGTAACATCGCGGCGATTCCACCGCTGGACGTGCTGTACGAGCTCTATGCGGAAGGTCGGGTCGGCCTCCTGAAGATGAACCCGATCAACGCGTACCTGGGACCGATCCTCGCGGAGGTGTTCCAGGACTTCATCGAGGCCGGGTATCTTCGCATCGTCTATGGAGGCGCCGGAGTCGGAACGTATATCACCCGGCACGACGAGGTCGACCAGATCCACGTCACCGGCAGCGCCGCGACCTACGACGCGATCGTCTTCGGAACGGGCGAGACCGGTTGGCGGCGGAAGGTGCTGGACGAGCCGGAGATAAAGGTCCCCGTCAGCGGCGAGCTCGGCGGGGTGAGTCCGGTGATCGTCGTTCCCGGACCGTGGTCCGACGCCGACCTGCGATTCCAGGCGGAGCACGTCGCGACGATGAAGATGCACAACGGCGGTTTCAACTGTGTCGCCGCTCAGGTGCTCGTGCTCCCCGACGAGTGGCCGCTACGCGACGCCTTCGTTCACGAGGTCAGGCGGGTGCTGAGAGAGATTCCCGACAGGCCGGCCTACTATCCCGGCGCGGACGAGCGAGTGCGGACCCTGTGCGATGCATACCCCGCCGGGGTCGAATGGCTCGGTGCCACGGGGGCCCGTCTCCTCATCCCGGACGTCGACCCTGCCGACGCGGATCACCACATGTTCACCTCCGAGGCCTTCTCGGCCGCGCTCGCCGTGACACGCCTACCCGGCGGGGCCGGCGGCTCGGATGCGAGCGCCTTCCTCGCACGCGCCGTCGACTTCTGCAACGAGTGCCTCCTCGGCTCCCTCGCGGTGACGATCCTCATCCATCCTGGGACGATCCAGCAGCTCGGGGATGGGCTCGAGGACGCCATCGGCAGGCTCCGGTACGGCAACGTGTCGGTCAACGTCTGGAACGGCATCGGGTTCTTTCTCCCACATGCGTCCTGGGGTGCTTTCCCTGGCCACGACCGAAGCGACATTCAGAGCGGATCGGGAGTCGTGCACAACGCGCTGCTCTTCGACGCACCGCAGAAGTCGGTGGTGAAGGGGCCGTTCGCCCCCTTCCCGCGGTCGTTGCAGCTCGGGGAGTACCATGCGGCACCGAAACCCCCCTGGCTGGTGACGAACGGGGGAACGGAGAATCTGTTCAGACGGATGACGTATTTCAGCGCGGCCCCGAGCGTGCGTAAGCTGCTCCGTGTGGTGGCGGCGGGCTTCCGCGGGTGATAGGGGCCGCCGGGTGGTACGATTGCATCGGCAACACCGATGGCAAACCCAAGCGCAACGAGGCACGGAAATGGACATCGTCACCTGGATCATCGTGGGACTGGTCGCCGGAGTGCTGGCGGCGATGCTGGTAGGTGGGGTCGGCCTGCTCGGCGATATACTGGTCGGAATCGCAGGGGCTTTCGTCGGTGGATGGATCTTCCGGCAGCTCGGTGTCACAACGCCGTTCGAGGGACTGGCGGGAACGATCTTCACCGCGTTCATAGGTGCCGTCGTACTGCTGTTCCTGCTGCACCTCTTCACCCGCGGCTCGCGCAGAATCTGACGGGCTCGCCCAGGCGGCGGATCGGCGATCCTACCGACGAACGCTTCCGACTCCGGTCTTTCCTAAATCACCGCGCCCCTGGAGAAGAAGACGATGAGGTTCATGCTGACGGCCTCGTTCGTGCTCGGCCTCGCATCCCCCGCCCTCGGGCAGGTGGCGCCGCTGAACGCCGCCGGCATGACGTTCGGCCACGTTCACCTCAACGTTGCCGAAATCGACGTACACCGGGAGCTGTGGGTAGACGGCTACGGGGGAGAGCTGGTTCAGAAGGGCCCGCTGACCGCGATCAAGTTCCCCGACATGCTGATCGTTTTCACCGAGCGCGCTCCGACCGGGGGGTCCCAGGGCACGGTGATGGATCACTTCGGCTTCAAGGTCCGGAGCCTCGCCGACGCTCTGGATATCTGGCGCCAGGCGGGCTACGAGGTGCAGAGCGAGTTCACCGGCGCCGAAGGCTTTCCGAACGCGTACCTGATGGGCCCCGACAGCGTCCGCGTGGAGTTCCAGGAGGATCCGACGCTCGATAAGCCGATCATCGGCTACCACGTCCACTTCTTCACGCCCGACTACCGGGAGCTGCTGGACTGGTACGTGGAGATATTCGGTCTCGAGCGCTTCGAGCGCGGTTCGATCGCGACGACGGCCAACGCGCCGGGCATGAACCTCAGCTTCGGCGGCTCGCGCACCGATCCCGTCGCCTCGCAGGGTCGAGCGATCGATCACATCGGCTTCGAATATCAGGACCTGGAGTCGGTCGTGCGCGAGCTGGAAGCGCGCGGGGTGGTGTTCGAGGGGCCGGTGCGGGACATCCCGAGCATTGGACTGAAGATCGCCTTCTTCACGGACCCGGCGGGCGTCCGGGTGGAGCTGACGGAGGGACTCGTCGAATACTGATGCTACTGACGGTCCCCCCGCCCGCCGATCGCGCTCTAGCGGAACTGGTAGAGCTCGACTCGCCCGTCACCCACGTGGATCCCCTCCAGGCGAACGAATTCACCGCTCCGGAGCCGATGGAAACGCTCCTCGGCAGTGGGCGGCGGATTGTAGGGCAGCGCTACCGTCAGCCACTGACCTGAGCGCGTCTGCAGCGTGAAGCTGCCACGCTGATGGTCGATCTGCCCGACCTCGCCTTCGATCTGCTCGACCTGCCCGGACGCCGTCGTTCCCTGCCCCGTCCGCTCCTGAACGCTCTGCTCGACCGTGATACGGTTCGTGTACAGATCACCGCCCTGGAGCTGCTGAACCTCCATCACGACGAGATCGCCGCGCTCCAGCGCGGTGACGGGGTAGCTCTGCTGCTGGTAGAGAACCTGAGTGCTCTGATCGTAGCGCACCGCGCCGGACTGGCCGTCCGCCGTGCTGACCTGAATCTGCTGACGCTGCTGATCGACCTGCTGCACCTCTGCCCTGAGCTGCCCCTGCTGCGGCGTCTGCCCCGGCACCCCGGCGGCCGAGCCGAGGATGTCGCCGAGCGTGCCCAGACCGCCGCCACCGGCGCACGCCGGGAGCGTCAGCAGGAGGATCAGGGTCGCGGGGCGGCTGATCTGCGAAAGTCGTGCGTACATGTATCACTCCGGGAACGGGTCTGAGCATCATCTCGGAATCAGAACCGGAGTGTATGGCAAGGCGGGTGCCGTCGCGATCGATAACTCGTGTTCACACAACGGGATAGAAAGACACCAATACATCAGAACGAATCGAAGATGCCTCCGATGATCTCGACGATGACCTCGAACACGCTTCCCGCGGCTTCACCGACTGCCTCGAAGGCGCCCGCTGCGAGCTCGAGGGTAGCGGCGATCGCATCCGGCACGCGGGCAATCGCATCCGCGGATGCCGAAGCCGCATGGCCGGCCGCGTACGCTCCATAGAAGTGGAGCTCGGGCGCGAAGAAGACCGAGTACATCAGGCTTTCGCCGCCGACTCCCGTCACATCCCCCATGGCGTCACCCGTCCTGGAAAGGTGGCGCTTCTGAATGGATCGGTCGAACGCGGCCGTCGGGATGACGCGTAGTTGCCCGGCGGACGGGTGCCGGCGCCCGCTGTTACCTACCGCTAGGGAGTCAGCCTCAACCTGTACTCCGCCCTCGCCTCTACCGCCTCCCGGCTGTAGAGGAGCGGGAAGAACTGCTGATTGCCCCACAGCGGAAGGAGGTTTCCGTAGAAGGGGCTGCCCGGCTGAGCGGACTGTCCAGGTGCGTTCGTTACCCGCGAGTTGTCGAGGTCACCGAGGTCGATGATCTGGCGGAACGTAGCGCCGGTCGCCGCGATGGTGCCGCCGCCGCCCGACCGCTCCACCGCCGGAAGATCGTACGCGCCGACGAGCCAGTGTGGAAACTGGCTCTCGTGGATCCGACCCCAGCGCCACTCCCGCCGGTCCTCGCCCTGTCGTTCCCGCAGCTCCGCCACCGCTGCGGTCAGCGCCGCCCGGGAGAGCTCGTTGCGCCGGGCGGCGGGGACGCCGGGGTCCCGCGCCTCGTCGGCGAGCTCGTCGTCCCAGGCGTTGTGCAGCGCCGCGGCGGCGCTGGAGCGCTGATAGGTGCCGTCCCAGGACGCGAGCTGCACGCGCGCCCACTCGACGAGCGGGTCGGTCGCGGTCCAGCCGAGGAAGAGCGGCCGATCGTCCGACCACCACGGGTAGACGACATCGTTCGCGAAGAGCTCCATGTCTTCGGCTGTGAGATCGTCGACGTCGCCGAAGATCTGCTGCAGCCGATCCCATCGTATGAAGGGCCCTGACGTGAACATCAGAGGCGGGTAGTAGCCGGCTGGCTGAATGTCATGATTCGCCGTCGCGATCCAGCCGCGTTCCGGATTGAACTCCTGCGGGAGCTCGGTGTGACTCCGGAATCCATCCCAGGCATACTCTCCGGTCCCCGGAACCGGCAGCCGCCCGTACCAGTCGTCGCCCGTCCTCCTCGGACTCAGGGCCGCCGCCAGCCACGCGATGTTTCCGTCCACATCGCCGCAGACCATGTTCTCCGTCGGCGCGAAGTAGTACGCCATTGCATCGATGAACCCGTGACAGTCCTCCACCTCCGCGAGCCGAAGCGCGCCGAGGTAACCGCCCGTCCCCGGTTCGGTTGCCGTCGCGCGGATCGCGTAGGCCACATGGTTCACCGGGTCGACGTGGAAGACCGGCCCGTGACGACTGTACCTATGCTCGACGATGCGCGAGGCTTCGCCACGGACGGGGATCGTGTCCACCACCGTCGTCAGCGTGTACCACTCCCCCTGCCACATCGCCTGGTCGTGATTCTCGGGGTTGAGCCGCTCGACGAAGACGTCGGCCTGATCGGTGCCGACGATCGTCAGCCCCCAGGCGATCCGCCCGTTGTGGCCGATCGCCACGCCCGGGATCGACGGTTCCGTCGCGCCGATCACGCTGTACCCGGGCGAGTTGAGGTGGACGAGGTAGCGAAGCGATGGATTCGTCACACCCCGATGCGGATCGTTCGCGAGCAGCACGTCCCCACTCCTGGTGAGCTCCCCGCTCACCACCCAGTTGTTGCTTCCGGGCGAGTTCTCGTGGGCCCCGGTATTCAACGACGCCATCGCACCGGGCCATTCGCGGTATTCCGGCAGGAGCGGCGGTTCGGGAAAGCCGCCCCGGAAGGTTCCGAGCGCTTCGATCACCTCGTCGGTGACGATGGACGGATCGAATCCGTCCGGGATCTCCAACTCGATCCAGTTCTCGTGCCGCGGCGCTTCGCGACTGTTCACGACGTCCAGCCCCTGTTGCGCGACGCGCTGCGCGAGCCGCAGCTCCGCACGGGCGTCGCCGAGCGGCAACGCAGTCGCCACCCGCCCTATCGACGCTTCCGGGGTCCACGGCAGCGGCCGCAGCCCCGTCAGCTCGTATTCGACCGGCAGATCGTCACCCACCTCCTCGATGTAGGCGTTCACACCGTCGGCGAACGCTGCGAAGATCCGCCGCCCGTCCGGATGATAGCTGGTCCACTCGGGCTCCCAGGGGCCGCGGAACATCAGCAGGCGGGCGAGCCGGTCGTGCTCGAAACCCTCAGGGCCGAGGATCTCCGCCAACCGGCCCTCGTTCACCCGGCGCCACATGTCGATCTGCCAGAGGCGATCCTGCGCCTGCACGTACCCCTGCGCGAAGAACATGTCGTCCCGGTTCTGCGCGTAGATGTGCGCGATTCCCCAAGGGTCGCGAACGACCTCGACCGGGGCCGACAGCCCCGGCGCATCCAGCGTCCCCTCGATCTGCGAGAGCGACGCCTGCGCCAGGTCGTGGAAGTTGTCCGGCGTCGTCTGCGCCTTCGCGCGCGTGGGCGCCACGAAGCTGAGACAAAGGAGTGCGGTAAGGACGAGGGGGAGGCGGTTCGGGTCGGTTCGACGGGGCATGGCCGGCCTCGGTGGTTCGGGACTGGATCGGGAGAGCGCGAGACACTACGGGATCGCCGGGAAGGCTAGCCCGAGACTCCGGCGGCGACGGTCTCGAGCGCCTGCCGAAAAACGGCCGCGGACTGGGCGCCCTGCACCGCGTACCGGCCATCGAAGACGAACGTCGGTACGGCGCTGATGCCCAGCCGCTGGGCCCGCTCGATCTCCTGGCGGACCTCGTCGCGCCCGTGACCGGTGACGAGATAATCGCGTACGCGGTCGGCGTCCATTCCCACGGAGGTCGCCAGGTCGACCAGCACATCGGGATCGGCGATGTCCGCCCCGTCGGCGAAGTGGGCTTCGAACAATCGCTCGGCAAGCTGTCGCTGTGCCTGCGGACCTTGCTCGACCCATGCCAGGTTCATCAAGCGGTGCGCATCGAGGGTGTTGGCGGCGATGCCGTGCTCATAGTCCATCGTGAGCCCCTCCGCGCGGGCGGTCTCGACGACCCGGTCGACCATGCCCGCGGCGCCCGGGCCGAACCTCCGCTCCAGGTAGTCGAGCATCGGCACGCCGGGCGTCGGCGCCCGGGGATCGAGCTGATACGGCCGGTAGACGACCTCGACATCCTCGTCGGCCCGGAACTCCTCGAGAGCGCGGGCGAATCGCCTCTCACCGATGTAGCACCAGGGACACGCCACGTCCGAATAGATCTCGACCTTCACAGCGACACCTCGTTTCCATCCGAGTCCAGGATCGTGCTCCGCTCGGAAGTCATGCATCCACCGCGCCCTCGCGCACGGAACGCGAGGTAGCGGACCAAGCGCCTACGGCGCGAGCCTCGGAATGAATTTCGTCAGCCCCTGCACCGGGCCGACCTCGCCCGCGTATACGTTACCCTCGGCATCGGCGGTCACGCCCTCGCCCATCGAGCCGTAGCCGCCCATCCCCGAGGGCCGCTCGGAAACGTGCTCGGGAACGAAGTACCAGACCTGTCCCGTCCGCGCGTTCCCCACCCGCAACCCCTTACGCCACCCGGGGTTGTAGTTGTCGTCCGACTCGGAATCGATGGCGTACAGAACGTCGTTGTGATCGATGAAGAGGCCGCTGATCCGGCTGAACTGATACCAGGTGTCGAGATGGTTTCCGTCCTGGTCGAAGATCTGGATCCGCCGGTTGCCCCGGTCGGCGACGAAGAGACGCCCCTGTGTATCCATCGCCAGGGCGTGAGGCCCGCGGAACTGCCCCGGCCCGTAGCCCCAGTTGCCGAAGCTGCGGATGAACGTCCCGTCAGGCGCGAACTTCGAGATGCGGCCGATGGCGGTGGGGCTGTCCGCGTCGAGGAACTGGGCATTGTGCGCCTCCGCGACGAAGATGCTCCCGTCCGGCGCGACGAGGACGTCGTTCGGCTCCGTGAAATGGGTCGGCGGGTCGCCGGCTTCCCCGGGCGTGCCGAGGACCATGAGGACCTCGCCTTGCGGGCTGAACTTGACGACCTGGTGCCCGATATCGGCGCTGCCGGGAAACTGTTCCAGCTCACGCGCGTTCGGACCCCGGGCGTCGACGACCCAGACATTTCCTTGCTGGTCGACCTCCAGACCGTGCGGCCAGAGGATACGCCCGGCGCCGAAGCTCTGCACCACGTTCCCCCGCTGGTCGAGCTTGACGATGGGGTCGACGGTCGAGCCGGCGCACGAGTTCGTGCCGCAGCGGTCGGCTGCCCAGATGTGCCGTCCATCGATGTCGACGTGAACGCCGCTGACCGATCCCCAGCTGCGGCCGTCCGGGAGCGTCCCCCAGTTCCGGCTCGTCTCGTAGGGATTGGGCAGCTGGTTAATCGGCTGCACTTCCGCATGCTCCGGCGGCGCCGTCGCGCCACCCTGGGCGCTGATGACGCCCGGAGCGAGGAGAATAGCTGCAACGGCGGAGAAATGGATGATCTTCGCCGGGGTGGCGAACCTGCGGGTCTTCTGGCTCATCGAATGCCTCCGCTTAGCGAATTGACGATGGGGTTCAGGAGCGATATCCGCGTCTACGTGGGGAGATGCCGGGGCTTTCACCTCTGCTCTGTCTGCTCTGCCGCCTGCCGCTCTTCGAAGCGCGCGCCGCTGAGGATGTTGCGGAACGAATAGTTGCCCTCGTGGCACGCATACTCGTGGAGCTGCTCGTCCAACTTTCTCATTGGAACCTGGCCGCCCCACGGCTCCGTCCAGACCGTGGGATCCTCCACGGTGAACTCGTAGAGGATCGTTTCGGGGTTCACACGAGTGAACCTCTCCACGACCCTCGTATTCGGCGATGAGGTCCCGTTGACGCCCTGGACTGGGTGGAGGTTCGTGGTCTCGACGACGAGGGTCTCGCCCTCCCAGTGTCCGCGCGATACGCCCATGTAGGGCCGGACGTCCGACGGAACCGGCGCGCCATCGCGGAGCTCGATGATCCGCGTATCGTGGATCATCTCCGTCATGATGGCGACGTGGTCGGCCGTCTGGACGACCGTATAGTTGTTGTTGTAGAACCCGTTCGGAAGCATCGGCGGGCCGGCGTTGCTGCCGAACGACATGATGCAGCGTTCGCCGAGAGAGCGAAGCTCCGGGTGATCGAAGGCGCCGAATGCCCTCGTCGCGGCATTCTCCTCCGCCCGTCGCTGCCTCGCCTCCTCGGTCAAGGGGGGAACGCGGCCGTTCTCGGGAAAGGTGATGAGAGAGGACCTGGGCTCACCGTTCACGACGGCGATCTGATCGCCCGATTCGATGTAGACGATGTTGTATCCGCCCGTCCCACCGCCAGCCGCGATGAACGAGCTGGTCAGCACGGAAGGCGGCAGCGCCGAATCGTCACCACCGACGGCCGGCGGCGGACGATCCGGGTCGCTGTCCTGAACCCCCTCCTCGTAGAGCGCCTCGACGCCTCCCTCGATCTGAGCGAGCTGTTCGGCGCTGAGCACGGGCCCTTGCCCCGCCGGGCGTTGGAGCGGGGTCAGCGTCGCGTTCGTCCAGTTCCCCTGAAGGTCCGGATGGCCGTGCTCCGTCCGAGGGGCGGTCCACGAGTCACTAGCCGCCGCGGCGACCTGTGCGACCACTGGCCCGGCGGACAGGGTAGCCAGCATCAACGCCAGAACCATCGCAGTAGCACGCATCTCCATCATCGGATCTCCTGTCGAGGTGAGCGCAGAGCGGATGAGGCGCAATCGGTCGTGCGGTGGACCGGCCTCCGTGCGGCGATCGTCGAAAGATAGGCCTCGCCCCGTCAGCGGCAATCGCCGCGAGAGCCGGGTCAACGATCGGACCGATGGAAATGCGGCGGTGCGGCACTGGCAGCATCCGCTGTTCTACTCGTCGTCCTCGAGCTCGTCGGAATCGTCGGTCTCCGCGGTAGAACCCTCAGGGACGCCGCCGGCCTCCTCCTTCCGCTGTCGCTTTCGTTCTGCCTTCTCTTCCTTCTTCTTCTGTCGCTTCAGTTCCTTCTGATGCTTTTCGAATCCGTAGTTCGGTCTTCTCGCCATTCTGATATCGGGTTGCAGGGTAGAAAGCGCTGGACTTCACGTGCGCACCGGAGCGGCTACGCGGGGAGGTCGACCACGAGCTGACCGACGACCGCGGCGTAGTGACAGGCGCTGCCGGCCAGCACGAAGAGATGCCAGACCGCGTGGCTGTATCGCCGGCGGTCGAGATAGAAGATCGTTCCGACGGAATAGAGCAGGCCGCCAGCGACGATCCAGACGATGACGGTGCCAGGCAGCGTCAGGTAGAGCGGCCGAGCCGCGAAAACCACCATCCAGCCCATCGACAGATAGAAGAGCGTCGAGAGCAGCGGGAAGCGCCCGGTCCAGAACAGCTTCATGATGGTGCCCGCCAGGGCCATTCCCCACGCGACGCCGAAGAGCGTCCAACCCCAACCGCCGCGCATCGGCCCCAGGGTGAAGGGGGTGTAGGTCCCGGCGATCAGCCCGAAGATCGCACAGTGGTCGAAGACCCTGAGGCGCGCCTTCAGGCGAGGGCTCCGTACCGCGTGGAAGAGCGTGGAGGCAGCGTAGAGCAGGACGAGCGACGCCACGTAGATGGAAGCGCCGGTGATCTGCCACGGATCGCCGCTGAGCGAAGCGAGGGTGATCAGAACGGCTCCCGCCGCAACGCTCGCGACCAGCCCGAAGCCGTGGGTGACCGTGTTGGCGAGCTCCTCGCGACCGCCGGCGCCTGCGGTCATGCCAGCGCCGGAGTACAGCAGAACGAGAGCGTCGGAGTTCGCGACATGGAGCGAGCGCGGGGGGGCCGCCC
>JBBDRR010000112.1:0-1688 GCA_040905395.1 Gemmatimonadota bacterium | reverse complement strand
CTGGATCGGGCGTGGGGCCGGGGCGGTCCGGGGGGCGCGGGGTGCGTCCTCGGGTTTCGAGGCGGACAGAAGATCAAACCCTGTTATGGGGCGACCTCGGTCTGGCGGTTCCTCGGCTGGCCATAGACCAGGGCAACGGCCTCCTCGAGGAGCTCGGGTCGCAGGCGGGGATAGAAGCTCCGGGCTCGCTCCTCGATCTCTTCCAGCGTCGAGCCCGGCCGCATGCCGGAACGGATGGCGCACGCACGCGCCTCCAACAACTGCAGCTTGGTCTTTTCCTCACGGCGCTTCCGAGCGGCTGCCATCTCCAGAGCAAGATCTGCTGCATTCATCCTGGGGGCCTCGGCAAAGGGGAGTGATATCGGATACGATAAATATACGATAAAACTCGCCCCCGCGCGCGGGGGCAACCGTATGTCGCCGCTGTCGGGCCTTTCCGGCACGCCGTCCAGCGGCTGTTCGCGGGGGTGTTGCGATCACCCGCGATGCCGCGCGGCGGCGGCCTTCGCGGCCGAGAGGTAGCCGGGCTCGAGACCGAGGAGATTGGAGATCTTACGGGTGAGGTACTGCTCGTGTTCGGCGATCTCTCCGTCGGCCAGCACCACGCCCCACATGATCTCCGCCAGGACCATCTTCTGTCCCGTATCGTAGCCGTGCTGCAGCTGGTTCGTGAAGCGGATGTGATCGATCGAATTCTCCCGCTCCTCCTCGGCGAGCTCCAGCAGGGTGTGTCCCGCCTCGGGCGGAAGCGAGAAGTGCCGCTCCAGAACCTCCTCGAGGTGGGCCCGCTCCGCATCGGAAAACTCACCGTCGGCATGGGCTACGTCGAGCAGGAGCGCGCACGCGGCGAGGTGGAGCGGGTCGGGGCCCGACGGTGGCTGCGCCTCCGGCTCGCTCGGAAGGGGAGCCTGCGCGGGCGCCGGGGGCCTGGAGCCGAAGAGCGAACGAATCGAGTCGATCAGCATGGGGTCGGTGGTTGGATCGTGGGGCAGCTCGGCGGCGTTCGCGGCCGTCTCGGACCGCGTCCGTACCGCTGAGGATGTGGGCGGTGCGGTGCCTCCGTCAAGCGACTGACCCGCCTGTACACGGGTTCTGCGCGGATCCGTCGTTGCCGTGCGGCGGTACGGATCGGGCGAAACCGCATCGGACGGGCCCGCGGACGTGTGCGATTCGTTATCTTGCGTCGCCTTTCCGGAGACCGCTCCCACAACGCGAGAGAACAGTTGAAGCTCTGGATCGACGCCGATGCCGCACCACGCGATGTCAAGGAAATCGTCTATCGGGCCGCGCAGCGGCTCGAGCTCGAAACGATCCTGGTCGCGAATCAGCGGCTGCACGTACCGCCGGCGCATTCGTTCGTGCGCGCGGTGCGCGTGGAGGGCGGTCCCGACGTCGCCGACCAGCACATCGCCGATTCCGCGGAGCCGGGCGACGTCGCCGTCACGGCCGACATCCCGCTCGCTGCCATCCTCGTCGAGAAGAAGGTTCGGGTCATCGATCCGCGGGGTGAGGAGTACACGTCGGAGACCGTGGGAGAACGGCTGTCCGTCCGTGACTTCATGGACTCGCTGCGGGGGTCGGGGGTGGAGACGGGCGGGGCGAGGCCGTATGGGGCGAAGGACAAACAGGCATTCGCAGGTGCTCTCGATCGCGTGCTCAGCCAGACGCTGCGGGAATCCCGGTGATGA
>JBBDRR010000111.1:0-1101 GCA_040905395.1 Gemmatimonadota bacterium | reverse complement strand
GATAGCCGCTCGCTACCAGCGGTAGTGAGCGAACGCCTTGTTCGCTTCGGCCATCCGGTGCGTATCGTCCTTCTTCTTGATCGTCGCACCCTCGTTCCTGCTGGCGGCGACGAGCTCCGCGGCCAATCGTTCGGCCATCGTCTTCTCGCCCCGGGCGCGGGAATACTGAATCAGCCAACGCATGCCGAGCGCCTGTCGCCGCTCCGGCCGCACCTCGATGGGCACCTGATATGTCGCACCGCCGACGCGGCGGGACTTCACCTCGAGTACGGGCTTCGCATTGCTCAGCGCCTGTCGGAAGATGCCGTCGCCCGGCTGACCCGTCTTCTCCTCGATCACCTTCATGGCGTCGTAGAAGATCCGCTCCGCCACGGACTTCTTCCCATCGAACATGAAGTTGTTGACGAACTTCGTCACCGTCTCCGAGCCGTAGATCGGATCCGGGAGAACTCCCCGCTTGACTGCACGTGAACGACGGCTCATGGCTTACTTACCCTTTCCGCCGGCCTTCGGCCGCTTGGCACCGTACTTTGAGCGACGCTGACGGCGGTCGCTGACCCCCGCGGCGTCGAGTGTTCCCCGGACGATGTGATAGCGCACGCCGGGCAGGTCCTTCACACGACCGCCGCGGATGAGCACGATCGAGTGCTCCTGGAGATTGTGCCCCTCCCCCGGGATGTAAGCCGTGACCTCGAATCCATTGGTCAGACGGACGCGCGCCACCTTCCGTAGAGCCGAGTTCGGCTTTTTCGGCGTGGTGGTGTAAACGCGGGTGCAGACGCCGCGCTTCTGCGGATTGCCCCGCATCGCAGGCGACTTGCTCTTCTTCACCACGCTCTGGCGTCCCTTGCGGACCAACTGATTGATCGTCGGCATTCTTGTGCTACCGTGAGAATAAGCGGAGCGCGGGCAGAGACTATTTCTCTCCCGCACACGTCAGCGCCGGATCGGCGACAGACTGTGAAACGTAAGCGAGCAGGCTGGGGATGTCAACGGGGGCGGGGGGTGCGAAAAGAGGGGGGAGCGGGTTGCCATGGAGCTGGCAACCGGCAGGTGGTAACGGGGGGAACGAGGACGGGGCACCCCGCAATCCGGGTGCCC
>JBBDRR010000110.1:0-1107 GCA_040905395.1 Gemmatimonadota bacterium | reverse complement strand
AGGGTACACGAACGGCTCGAGACAGGATGGCTAAGAACGGGAAGCGCTATGCCGCTGCACGGCTCGCCGTGCCAGTGGGGGCGAAGTTCGGCCCCGACGAAGCGGTACAGCTCGTAAAACAGTTGGCGTTCGCGAAGTTCGACGAGACAGTCGAAATCGCCACACGCCTCGGGGTAGACCCCCGAAAAGCCGACCAGCTCGTGCGCGGGACGGTCGTGCTCCCTCACGGAACCGGTAAAACGGTCCGCGTGCTCGTCATCGCCCAGGGTGAGAAGGAGGCCGAAGCGAAGGAAGCCGGCGCCGACTACGTGGGTGTCGACTACGTCCAGCAGATCCAGGAAGGTTGGCTCGACTTCGATGTCGTGGTCGTCACGCCGGATCTCATGGGCAAGGTCGGGCCGCTGGGCCGTGTCCTCGGTCCGCGTGGCCTGATGCCGACGCCCAAGGCCGGAACGGTCACGTTCGACATCGCACGCGCGGTCGGAGACATCAAGGCCGGTAAGATCGAGTTCCGGGTCGACAAGACCGGGAACGTCCATGCGCCCATCGGGAAGATCTCGTTCTCCGAGGATGCGCTGAAGGAGAACCTGGTCGCGTTCATGGATCAGATCGTGCGTGCCAAGCCGTCGGCGGCGAAGGGTGTGTACGTGCGGAGCGTCACGGTGTCCAGCACCATGGGCCCGGGCGTCCCCATCGACCCCAACCTCTATAGGAGGGCCTGATGGATCGCGCCAGCAAAGAGACGTTCGTCACGGAGCTGCGGGACCGGATCAACCGGGCGCCCGTCTTCTACCTGACGGACTTCAGCGGCCTGAGCGTCCAGCAGATGACGAAGCTTCGTCGTTCGCTGCGGGCTTCCGGGGCCGAATACGTGGTGGTGAAGAACCGCCTGGCCATCCGTGCGTTGGCCGAGACGGATCTGCCGGACATCTCCGGCAGCCTCGAAGGTCCGACAGGCATGGTCTTCGGATACGAGGACGCCGTCGGCGCCGCGAAGGCGCTGTCGGATTTCGCGAAGGATCATGATCAGCGGCCGACCTTCAAGCTCGGAATCCTGGATCGCAAGATCCTGGCTCCGGAGCAGATCGACCGGATCGCGAAGCTTCC
>JBBDRR010000109.1:0-6548 GCA_040905395.1 Gemmatimonadota bacterium | reverse complement strand
GCAGCGTCGAGCAGGTCGTGGATCATCCGGTTCATCCGTTCGCCGGCCCGCTTGATGATCGCGAGGTTCCGCGCCTGACGATCTTCGCTCGCCGGATGCTCGATGAGCATGTTGGTCGCCATGGCGATCGTCGACAGCGGATTACGAAGGTCGTGCGATACGATCTTGAGTACTTCCTCGCGGGTGCGGATCGCCTCCTGAGCCTCTTGATACATGCGCGTGAGGCGAAGACGGGAGACCTCGTTCGTGATCACGCCTCGCATGCTGCGCATCGAGCGCCACACGAGCAGCCCGGTGGCGAGGATCAGCCCGCCGACGACGAGCGAGGTGACCACCGGAATCCGGCCCACGAAAGAAATTGCGATCCACGCCGCTACGGCGCTTCCGGTGGCGAAGCGGGCGCCGCTTCGCGAGAGGCGCAGGACGCCCGAGACGATGATCGATGCACAGCCGAGTGCCGCCGTCGCGACCAGTCCGATTGGATGCAGCCTTCCTTCCGCCGCGAGGTTCCAGAGGATGATCCCGAAGACCCCCGTGACCCCCAGCGCATCCATCAGCGGTACGGCCTTGCGCAACCAACGGCGGTACCAGCCGCGGCTCAACGCCACATCCAGGAATACCGCCGCGGCGAGCCAGATCGTTCCCACCACCAGGAGCGATGCGGGGATGCTGCTGAGACCGAGAAGCTCGGGTCGTCCGGCGGACAGGAGCAGGGTGGCGCCGGCGGCGAGCAGAACGACGATGCGGATGTGCGCGAGCGTCAGCTCGTTTTCGCATGCCTCGGAATGCAGTGCTTCACTGACGGAATCCCGTATCGCGTCCGGGGAATCGGGGCCGGGGAGTCCGAGCTGGACCACCCGGGCGATCGACAGCGCGAGCGCTTCCTGGGAGTTTCCGGCCGCGGGATCCGTTCGTTTCATCGGCGGCGGGCTAGCGGGCCTGAGGCTCCTGGAGCTGTCGCAGCTGGATCGGTGGGTGGGCTGCGGCTCGGGCGTCTCCAGACGGAACGAGCGATACGCATACAAGTACGCGGCGCACTCGCCGTGGAGCAAGGTGTCGGCACCCCGGCGGTCGCGTGCGGCCGCGAAACGGCGGATCGGCTCAGGGCGGCCGCCGCCCCTCCATGGGACGGGTACCTTCCCACGAGCGGGAATTCAGCCGAGGCCTCTCATCGTAGTTGCATCGGCAACCCGCTGGATTGCGAGGGCGAAAGCGGCTGTGCGTAGATCGGTGTCGCGCGCCGAGGCGATCTCCGCGACGGCGCTGTACGCGGCGTCCATCGTCTTGCGCAGCTCGTCGTCCACACGTTGTGCCTGCCAGCGGAAGCGCTGGAGGTTCTGCACCCACTCGAAGTACGAGACCGTGACGCCACCCGCGTTCGCGAGGATATCGGGAACGATGGTGACGTCCCGCGCCCGCAGGATCTCGTCGGCGTCGGGTGTCGTCGGGTGGTTGGCTCCCTCGACGACGAGGCGTGCACGCACCTCCTCTGCGTTGCGTTCGTGGAGCACGTTCCCGAGCGCGGCGGGCACCAGGATGTCGACGTCGAGGCCCAGCAACTCCTCGTTCGTGATCGACTCCGCGCCCGATCCCTCCGGGATTCGTCCGGCTTTGATGCTCGCGGCCCGCAGGCTGTCGATATCGAGACCATCCCCGTCGAAGATGGCGCCGTGCGCATCGCTCACGGCCACCACCCTCGCCCCCGCCGCCGTCAGATAGTGGGCGGCCCAGCTTCCGACGTTGCCGAAGCCCTGCACCGCCACCCGTGCTCCATCGAGCGCCATGCCGAGATCCGCGGCGGCGCGTTCGGTTGCGAAGAGCACCCCCCGCCCCGTCGCCGACTCGCGCCCGGCCGATCCACCGAGCTCGATCGGCTTCCCGGTCACCACCGCCGGGGTATAGCCGTGGTACTTCGCGTATTCGTCGACGATCCACGCCATGACCTGCGCGTTCGTGTTCACGTCCGGCGCGGGAATGTCCACGTTCGGACCGATGAACTTCTCGATCCGGCCGATGAAGCGCCGCGTGAGGACTTCGATGTCACGTGCGTCCAGATCGTGCGGATCACAGTTGATTCCTCCCTTCGCACCCCCGTACGGCAGCCCGACGACCGCCGTCTTCCACGTCATGAGCGACGCCAGGGCGCGGACCTCGTCGAGATCCACCTCCGGATGGTACCGGAGGCCACCCTTCATCGGCCCCCGGGCGTTGTCGTGCTGAACCCGGTACCCCGAGAAGGTGCGGATCTCGCCGTCCGCACAGCGCAGCGGCAGCTCGACCATCACCTCCCGGAAGGGGGTCTTGAGGGCGATCCTGACGTCCGCCGGGATCCCGAGCAGCTCGGCCGCACGCTCGAACTGCTGATTCACCGCCTGAAAGGGCGTCAGTCGCCGCGCGGATTCAGCCGCGGTCGGTTCGGTCGCCGCTCCGCCGGTCTCGATGCGGGGGCCTTTCGGGTCGGGCGGCATACGCCTGTCGAGAGCCATCGTTTCTCCGGGTTCGGGTTCGGTTCGCCGTCCGCCGGTGCAAAATACATGCGGAACCACCCCGCGCGATCGGGAGCGGGAGAAAGTTATCGCTCCGATGTGGACACGCGGAGCTGAATTCGCTGGCCACGCGTCGGTGCTGCCGCGCTCCGGCTCCATCGGTTCGGGACCCCAGCGTCGCATGATGGTGCTTGCTCCGGTCGCGGTTGCGGACCATCTTTCGTGGAATCGACAATCGACCGATCGACGTGTCACTGCGCTGGTTTTCTCCTGATGGAGTGTGGACATGACCACGATACGGAACCCTCTCGCCGCCCTGCCGCTCGCGCTCTCGATCCTCGCGGCACCACTGATCGGCCAGGCGCCCGTCTACGACTCCGAGCAGGGGCCCTATCGTGTCGTAACGGTTCTGGACAATCTGCAGGAGCCCTGGTCGATGGCATTCCTGCCGGACGGTGACATGCTCGTGACGGAGCAGCCCGGCCGTCTGCGGCTGGTCCGCGATGGAGTGCTCGTGCCGACGCCGATCTCCGGGGTTCCAGAGGTGCGCTACCAGGGACAAGGCGGACTCCTGGACGTGGTTCTGCACCCGCAGTTCGAATCCAACCGCCTCATCTATCTGAGCTTTTCGAAGCCGAACGCCGACGGGAGCCAGGGGACTACCGCGGTTGCCCGGGCCCGTTTCGAAGGCGACCGGCTCACTGGTGTCGAGGAGATCTTCGAAGCCGAGGCCTGGAGCACCACCGGCGGACACTACGGTTCCCGACTCCTCTTCGACGAGGACGGCTACCTCTTCATCACCGTCGGTGACAGACAGGCCTCACCCGCACTCGGCGCGGACCATCCGGCGCAGGATCTATCGAACCACCAGGGAACGGTGAACCGGATCCACGACGACGGCCGCATCCCGGCGGACAATCCGTTCGTGAATACGGCCGGCGCACAGCCCTCGATCTGGAGCTACGGTCATCGTAGCCCGCAGGGGCTCGCGTTGAACCCCGCAACGGGCGACCTGTGGCAGAGCGAGCACGGACCCCAGGGCGGGGACGAGCTGAATCTGATCCGGCCTGGTGAGAATTACGGATGGCCCGTGATCGGCTACGGCGTCAACTACGGCGGGGCGCCGCTCCATGCGGCTCGGGAGCGGGCGGGAATGCAGCAGCCGGTACAGCACTTCACCCCGTCCATCGCCACCTCGGGATTGCTGGTCTACACGGGTGATCGCTTTCCCGACTGGCAGGGTAGCGTGTTCATGGGCGGCATGGCGTATCCGCAGGTCGCCCGGCTCCCCCTCGTCGGCGAGGACGCTCGCCAGGTCGGCCGCATGGAGCGGCCGCCTCTGCTCACGGGATTCGCCCGGATCCGCGACATCCGCCAGGGCCCGGACGGCTACGTCTATCTCGCGCTCGACGAACGCAACGAGAGCGGGATGAGCCGTATCGTTCGATTGGAGCCGGCGGAGTCGAACTAGGCCGTCGATCGAACCCGGCCGGCCCCGCCTCTCGCACATCCGCCATCGCCCCGGCTCGTGACCTCCACGGCCGGGGCGAGCGGCGTCATCGATCCCATGCGAGCGGAGTTCGCGTTGGCGGGGATGATGCAGGACCGAAAAAGCAGCGCGCGCATAACCGACCCGCGAGCAGCACCTTCGAGCAAGGACAGGTAGTCAGGATGCCCTTCGCCCAAAAAAGTCTCGTACGGCAGGCAAGGCGCAGAGAGCTCGCCCTGTTGGTTCTCAGTCTGACCGCGGCGGGCTGCGCACCCTCCACGGTTTCCTCTCCGGCTATCGTACAGCCCGGTGCGCCCGGAGAGCCGACGCGGCCCGCCGACCCCGCCTCCGCCGCGGCTCGCCAGGCTCCCACGGCGGCTGATCTGCACTTCATCCAGGGTATGATCCGCCACCATGCACAGGCGCTGGATCTGACCCGACTTGTCCCGGAGCGGACCGGATCGGAGCAGATACGGCTACTTTCGCGGCGGATCGAGCTCTCGCAGCTCGACGAGATCGCGATGATGGAGCGTTGGCTGGTCCGGCACACCGTCGAGATGCCGGCCACGCCGCTGGGAGACCATTCCAACGGCCACCTGATGCCGGGGATGTTCACACGCGAGCAGATCGCGGCCCTCGCCTCGACATCCGGTCGGGAATTCGATCGTCTCTTCCTCGAGCTGATGATCCGCCACCACGAAGGGGCGCTCGTCATGGTGGAGGAGCTGAGGTCGACTCCGGGCGCGGCTCAGGATCCCGAGCTCGACCAGTTCGCCTCCCACGTCGATTCGGATCAGCGCCTGGAGATCGCGCGGATGAGTCGCATGCTGGCGGCGCTCGGATGAGTGCGACTGTGGCCGGCGGGACGCACGTCCGGCAGGCGAATACCCTCAACCATCACCATGGCATGGCATGACGATGCTACCTGGCAGGCTCGCCCGCTTCCTCACCTTGTTGGCGCTGCCACTCGCTTCCGCGTGCACCCCGTTCTGGGCGGGACCGTCCATCCCACCGCTTCTCGATCCCACCAGCGAGGAGATGCAGGCGGCCGCGCCGGACCGCTTCAAGGTGCTCTTCGAGACGACGCAGGGAGACTTCGTCCTCGAGGCGTATCGCGAATGGGCCCCGCTCGGCACGGACCGCTTCTTCAACCTCGTCCGCCACGGCTACTACGACGGTGCGAGGTTCTTCCGCGTGATCCCCGGATTCGTCGCCCAGTTCGGAATCCCCGGCGATCCGAACCTCTCCGCCATCTGGACGGAACAGCCCATCACGGACGATCCGGTGGTCGAGAGCAATCGACGTGGATACGTCAGCTTCGCCACTGCCGGGCCCGATACCCGTACGGCTCAGGTGTTCATCAACCTCGCCGACAACTCCAGGCTCGACGCGATGGGCTTCGCCCCGTTTGCGCGCATCGTCGGCGGAATGGACATCGTGGACGCGCTTCATGCCGAGTACGGCGAAGGGCCCCCACGCGGACGCGGTCCCGAACAGGACAGGATAGAGGCCGAAGGCACTGCCTACCTCGAGGAGGGCTTTCCCGAGCTCGACCATATCTACCGGGCGAGGGTGATTCCGGAGTGACCCCCGTAACCCCTTCCTGGCGCACTAGTTGCACGCCTTAATCCCTCTAATTCGACACTCGAGCGGAGGCAGATACATGGACGGCAACGAGCGGCAGGAGAAGCAGACGAACGAGACGGGCCGAATCGAGCGGGCGACGGAGCGCGCGAAGGAAGTGCTGGATCGCACGCGCGACGGGATGGCGGCGGGGGCCAGCGGCCTCGCGGAGGCGTCGCGAGACGTTGCGGGCAAGGCCGGCACCCGGATCGACCGGGTCGCGACGGTCGTGCGCGAGTCGGAGCCGGACGAACACGTTCGTGAGACCGTCTCCGGCACGACGGAGAAGACGGTGCACCGGGCGGGGGCGACGCTGAACCGTGCGGCCCCGGCGATCGGCAGGAACGCGGAGCGCATCGCAGACCGCACTGGCGACGCGCTGCACTTCGCGGCGGGGCCGCTCGCGCGTATCCTCGGCGCGATCGCGGCGACGGTCGGCGGCTGGTGGAAGCGCGCATCGAAGGAGAACTTCCAGCTCCCGCCGGAGGAGGAAGAGGCGTGCCGCGCCCATTTCGCTACGCTGATGATCATCCCGAGCGAACTGTCCTATGAGAAGGCGCGGGCCGGGTACGCTCTCGGCTACGGCGCCGGAAGCAATCCGGACTACCGGGGCCGACCGTTCGACGACATCGAGGGCGATCTGCGTTCCGGCTTCGGCGCGGACGGCGCGGGTGAGTACGAGCGGTTGCGCGACTTCGCTCGATTCGGCTACGGCAGGACGGCGCTGTAGGCGACGCGGCCTCCCGCCATCCCGGAGCGAAGCGAGGGATCCGCACTCGACCGCGCTGGAAGAGGGCGGATCCCTTATAGCTATACCGGAACTGATTGGCCTCCGTCCGCGACGCTTCTGTCCGCGACGTACTCGCGTTCTCACCACGACTCCGCCGGGGCCGCCTCCCTGAATCCTGAATCCTGAATCCTGAATCCTGAATCCTGAATCCTGAATCCTG
>JBBDRR010000108.1:25744-36576 GCA_040905395.1 Gemmatimonadota bacterium | reverse complement strand
GCATCGGACGATGCAGGCTCGCTCTGTTGAAAAGCGTGTCGGGCACGACCCGGTTTAGGACCTGAGTAACGGCACGGGGACGCGATGGTCCTTGCTTTCACCAGATAGGGGCTATCCACGCTGACCGCCCCCTGGTGGGTGCCGAGCCACCACCGCTTGAGCAAGGAGGCCACCCGGTGCACCGCCGGCATCTCGACGTGGGCCGGGTCGCCGCTCGCGCGGATGCTCACGGCCGAGTGCTGGTATCCATGCCGAGATAAGCTCTTGTAGCCCGACCAGCCGTCGGTTTTGACCAACGCGCCCCGTTCGATGTTCTCGCGCACGAAGCGGGTCAGGCTTTCGGCCGAGGTGTCCGGCGCCCCCGCACGTCCTCCTCTACGCCGCCGACGTAGGTTTCGTCCACCTCAACGACGCCCTGGAGCCGGTCGCGTTCAGGCCGAACCATCGCCCGGCGGAGCTTGTGAAGCATGGTCCACGCAGTCTGGTAGCTCCCGAAGCCGAGGACCCGCTGAAGTCCGAGGGCGCTCACCCCATGCTTCTGGCTAGTGACGAACCAGATCGCGGCGAACCAGGTGAGGAGCGGAGTGCGGGTCTTCTCGAAGATCGTCCCGGCCGTCACCGAGGTCTGAAGCTCGCACTCGGTGCAGACGAGCTTGCGCCCACGGCTCATGCGCCACGCCTTCGTATGATCGCACCGGGGACAGATGAAGCCATCCTGCCAACAGAGCTTCTCTAGGAAGGCCGCGCAGTTCTCCTCGGTCGAGAACCATGCCTTGAACTCGCGCCAGGTGCCCGGATAGTCCAGCCCTGGAATTGGGTGGGCCGCAGATATCAGGGGCGGAAGTGGCAGGTCCTTGGCGCAAGTCACGACTGCGCTTCTGAAGAACGCACGATGTCGGCCCTGAGGAACTCGGCGAGCGGCGCGAAGTCGTTTTCGATGTGTGCCCGCTCGAGAGCACGGAAGTAGGTCGGGCGTTCCTCGGCGCGGATTGTGGTCCATGGAAGACCTGAGCCAGCCAGCATGTAGTTCATGAGTAGGCGGGCAAGCCGCCCGTTCCCGTCCATGAACGGGTGAATGTGGACGAACCCCCAGTGCGTGATCACGGCCCGGGCGAGCGGCCCGACGTCGAGGCCGTTGATCTGCTCGATCAACTGCGCCATGTAGCGACCCACTTTCTCAGGCCCTGGCGGCACATGCTGGCTCTGCCGAATGAACACGGGGCTCTCGCGCCAACCGCGCATGTCCGCTGTGCTCACGATGCCCGCATCGATCGATGGCCCCCAGAGCTCGAGGTGCAGGTCGAAGATCATGCCCTCGCTTAGTTGAGGCCCGCGTTGTCCGAATGCATTGCGAATCAGAGCGAGGGTTATGTCGAACGCCTGCGAATACCCCTTGAGGGCCATTAGGCGCGTGATCTCGTCCGGTGTGCGGCCCTCGTATGGCACGCCCTCGAGCACTGCACGCACCTCCTCTCGCGTGATTCGGTAACCTTCGATTGTCGTGGAGTGGTACGTGTCTTCAAGCTTCGCTGATCGCGCTATCCGAAGGACCGTAGTCTCAGGCATCGGGCTGATCATTCGTTCCGTCTCACTAACGAACCCGCTCACAACATCGGCCGCGTGCAGTAGCCGCGCCTGAAGTCGATCCAGACCCGGATCCCGGGTCGATGGCCGGGCTGTCATGTAGGCCGGAACTACGATGTCCCCTCCGACGCCCGTGACCGTGCGGCTCACATGGTGGCGGTGGTGACTCGAGAGTACTCGCTCGATCTGATCGGCAAGGCGGTTGTTGCCGAGGTCGCGTGCCACATGCCCCACGCGCGCCATCAGCACATGGCGAGGATTGGCGCCGTAGGCGGCTTCCAAGGCCGGTTGCGCCACCACCAAGCTCCGGAGCCACGCAAACACAAGATCGCGGTGGTCGCGGATGTCGCTCAGAGTGAGTGAAATCAGCGTCCTCTCAGGAGAGCTTACGGGAAGCTCGACATTCCCGATCCGCACACTCACGATGCTCCCGGTGGCGTCTTTCCCCGGTCCCTCTGCCGTCACGTCGTCAGGCACCAATCCGACCTCGAAGCCTTCGGTCACTTCGAGTCGGTGCTTGCTTCCGCTGGCCGCATGCCGTACACGCAACATCGCAGGGATTGTCGTATCACCCACGAGCAGTCGTACGGCCGAGATACGGAAGACTTCTGCTGGCCGATATTCATCCAGTGCGACTTGGACGAGTTGCCAGTAGTTCTGGCGGAGAGCCTGGACAGCGCCCGGGTTCTCCCGGCCGAGAGCCACCCATGCCCAGCCGCCGGGCGTCTCCGCAAGGAGTTCTTCATCGCGGAGAACCCGAACGGCCGGCGCGCTGGGGAGTTGTGCCCGTGGGCCAACATACTTGTCGGTAGAGACATGCTCCTCCCACCAACCGACTGCCTCCTGCCGTGGCGTAAGTTGTCTCACTCTACCCCCCCAAGCTTGATCTCGCACAATCTGTCATGGGTAGGTTACACCTAGTTTTGTCGGTCGGTGTCGGATGGTATTACCGGTAGGATCTGGATAGCGGTAACGGTAGGATATAGATGATATGCGCGGTAGGACGCTGAGCACAAGGGCGCGACGGTTCATCAAGACCCCGATCGGAACGGAACGGACCGAAATAGACCATGGGTAACTACTTGAGCAAAGTGGATAGCCCGTCACCAGATTATCTTAGTTCGTTGCTCCATTGTGATTTGCTTACCGTCCCACCGATAGACGTAGATGCCGACGGGTTCGCACCGGCGAATCATGGACGGCTGGTATAGAGCCATGCAGGGATACCTTGGACGCCGCACGCTGGTGAAGAGCATGCCGGATCGATTGGCCTCGCGTACATTCTCCCCGAACCGCTGGGAGACCGCGTAGTCATCGGGATGGTAGAGCGGATCGGATTGCGCAATTCCCGTCAGGTCCACAAGAGCTGTTGCGTCGATGTCGGCCTGGAGCGCCCTCATCTGAAGCTCTATCGGAGCGGCGTTCTCGTCCTGAAGTGCTCGCGCCTGGTGGTATTCCCAGTTTTGCGTATATCGCGGGATCCACTCGCCTCAGAAGCGCGATCGCCCCGGGGAGGTCTTCTTCCTCCACGAGGGTGCTCCAGACGGTCTGTTCGGGCGGTACGTCTCCACAAGGTCCGTCATCCGCCCGTCCAGCATGTACTCCAGCGGCGACCGGCCGAAGAAGGGGTTCCCAGCATTCGGAGAGCGAAGCCAATCCTGACTGCGCTCGCCACCACGGATTTGCTCCATGCCGTAGTAGATACCCATCAGATAGCCCATCCGCTCCAAAGTGTCGGGAGCGAGGGTTTCTGGCACGCGAGAAGACCAGTTTTGGAGGGTGGTCTCAGACCCGTCAACCCTCTCTGGCGTAGATGGCGTGGCCACTCGATTTTAGCGGTTACTGCGCTCCAACCGCTGGCCAGGTGACCGGAATGTCTTCGAGCATCAGGTAACTTTCTCGCGGGCGCAGCTGGTCTCTTTCTCGCCACCCGGCGGTCCCAGCAAGCAGAGATAGAACGAAAGAAGAGAGCGGAGCGCGGTTAGACGTTCGGCACTTGGGTTGTAGCACAGAGCGCGTGAATCCCTGCTTGCGTGAGAGGACAAGCATCTATTCAAACTGGAGCGAGGGGGTCGCCGGCGGGCGTTGCCATTCATGGGGTGGAGGTTATTTTGTGGCGATCCCCGAAACCGGAATGCCGCCACACGGCGGCGGTTCCCACCCGAGCGCCCGACCATGGCACGAGAGGTCCTGCTCCGCACGCCGTCTTTCCTGGCCATTCGGCCGCACTACTTCCTCCTCACGATCCTGGCACTGACGACGCTGACCGGCTGCGTCGGATCGGGTCCTGCGCCATCCGGCCCGCGACCCGAGGCGTCGGGTCTGCTGCTGGGCGAAGAGCTTCGGCCGGTCGACGACGCCATTCTCGGCGCCGTCGACTACGATCTGCCCGTCGAAGCGAATAGCTGGGTCGAGGCCGAGCTCCAGTTCCTCGTCACCCAGCGGCGGGACGTGGTCCGGAGCTGGATCGAGCGGGGCGATTTCTACGCCGACTTCGTCACGTCGGTCCTCCGGGAGCAGGGTGTTCCGACCGATCTGTACCACCTCGCCATGATCGAGAGCGGGTACGTGCCGGTCGCCAGGAGCCCCGTCGGCGCCGTGGGCATGTGGCAGTTCATGCCGGCGACGAGCCGGGACGTAGGGCTTCGCGTCGACTCCAGCGTGGACGAGAGAATGGACCCGGTCCGCTCGACCCGGGCGGCCGCGCGACACCTCCGTTCCCTCCACCGGATCCATGGCAACTGGACTCTCGCGGCCGCCGCGTACAACGCCGGGAGCGGCCGGATCAACAGGGGCCTGGCGCGATTCGGCGCGAGGGATTTCTGGGAGCTGGCTCAGAAAGGAGATCTCGCGGAGGAGACCCGCCGCTACGTTCCACGCCTCTTCGCGATGACGATCATCGGACGTGACCGCGAGCGCTTCGGCTTCGGGCGGGCGGTGGATTCCGCTGGATTCGCCTTCGACAGCGTGCACGTGGAGTACTCGGTCCCACTCGACGAGCTCGGCGAGCTCGGCGGTGTCGACCCGTTGACCGTCGTCGCCATGAACCCCCACCTGACAGGGGGGATGACACCGGCGGGTGGGTACTGGGTCTGGGTCCCCTCGGGGACCGGTCCCCAGGTGCAGCGGGCATATCTCGCCTCTACGATGAGAGGCGAGCGGGACGTCGCGGGTTACACCGTCCGATGGGGCGATACCCTCGGCGACATCGCCTTGCTCGCGGGGATCAGCTCGGCGAGAGTACGCGAGCTGAACCCGGGCGTGGACCTCGATCGGCTGCAGACCGGCGTGACCGTACAGCTCCCCGCCGCGGCCGCGCGCCGTCTTTCGGATCGCCCGTTCGAGGTGCCCGAGGAGGAGCGGCCGACGGTTGCGACCGTCGTGCCGAGACCCGAGCCGGTGGACGACCGCCCGCCGCCTCCGTCGCCTGCTCGGGAGCCGGAGCGTCCGGCGCTCTCCACTGCCGCGGACGCGGCGGCTCCGGAGACGCATACCGTGGAAGCCGGCGAGACGCTCTTCGGCATCGCCCGCCGCTATGGTAGCAGCGTACCGGCGATCCAGGAGGCGAACCAGCTCTCCGGGTCGGTCATCGTTCCGGGGCAGAGGCTGCTGATCCCGTCCGGATCCGACGCGATGGCTTCCGGCGCGCCCCCGGTGCCGGCGTACACCGAGCATACCGTTGAGGCCGGTGAGACGCTGACGGGAATCGCGAGGCGGTACGGCACGAGCGTCGTGGCGGTCCAGGAGGCCAACGGCCTCTCCGGCTCGGTGATTCGACCCGGACAGCGACTACGTATTCCCTCGGACGCCAGATGAACGAAACGCCGACGGCTCCCGTGACGGAGTCGCCGGCGTCGAACGTATCCCGGCACTGTCGAGCCGGTTCCGGGGAACCGATCTTCCAGCCATTCCCGTCGTGCAGCCGGGGCCGATGGGCGGACGTTCCTCAGCCGCCGAAGAGGCGGCCGCTCATTCCGCGGTAGCGGCCTCCGCCTCGTCGTCCGCGATCCCGACGACGTTCCCGTCGGAGAACTGCACCAGGTAACCGTCGCGGCCGTGCTCGTTCGTCTCGGGGCCCCAGTGGCCGATCACCTCGCCGACCTGGCCGGCGTACTGTCGAGACTGCTGGTAGCGGGGCGTCGTGACTCGAACGCTGTACATCGGTATCGCTCCCTTCCGAAGCTGGCGGGCTCCGGTTTTCTGGTTAGATGTCCTTTGCACGCCGGGCGGCGGCGCGCCGCTCGGCCGCTTCGATTGCCTCCTCCTCCGCCCGCGCCTGGTCCTGCTCGGCCCGTCCTTCCATCTGGTCGAGCCGGCCTTCGCGTTCGAGTTGGCGGTCGCCGAGGACCTCGCCGAGCCCTTCCTTTATCTTCCCACCGACGTGGGTCGCCTTGCCAGTCGTGTCGTCGGCCATGTGCTTTCCTCCGGGAATTCGGGTTTCGAATGGGAGGCGGAGAGAGGGCAAGAGGTATGCCCTGCCGGGAACGCATGACGGCCGTCGGTGTCGTCTCAGGCACGGTGTATGCTCGTCCGAGCCACGGCGGAATCGAGGTTTTTGGCGCCTACGAGAAGTTTCGAATCGCCGGCATGGCGGCTCGGGGCGGAACTCTCGCCGGATGGCGACGTCTCGCCTGATCGAAGTCGGGGAGTCTCACAGACATTCGAAAGATTCGATGAGACCAGAGCGGAATGGGTGGCGTTCGAATGGCGGTCGGGGAGCCGCGTCGGGGCGCTCGGCTGAGGGGGCGGCGGAACGGGTGGCGGCCGATGGCTGACGCGCCCGACTCACGCGGGCCAGCGGGCGGCGATCGCCGCGGACGGGATCGACGTCGTACCGACCGCCGGACGCCGCCGCCGGCCTGGCGGCGGCCGTCCGCATTCGTCGCGTACGGGGTCGCCGGAGCCCTCGTTCTCGTCCTGCTGATCCAGGGGCTCGCCGGCGACGGGTCGGAGCAGACCGCCGCGGCCACCGGCATAGGAGCCGAGCAGTCGCCCGAAAGCTACACTCTGCCTCCGCTGCCACCCGGCGAGATTCGCGAAGCGATGACGATCGGCGATTACGAGACGCTGATCGCCGAAGGGGATAGGGCGGTCGGGCAGATCGTGCGGACGCAACTGTTCTGCGAGCCGCTCAGCGCGATGTCCATGCGGGCCATCGACGGAGTCAACCCGACGCTGGCGGCGCTCTCGGACGACCAGGGGCGGGTGGGCGCGGCGGAGTGCTGGTGGAGTCGGGAGGGGAGGGCGCAGCAGTTTCTGCTGGTAGTGCCGCCCCCGCTCGCCGCGGAGTTCGCGCGCGCGCCGGAGGAGGAGATCAATTTCGTACGGCGCCGCCGGGTGCCGGCGCACGTCGAGTGGCTCGGCCGCTCGGACGCGCTCTCCCTGAGATACGCGGGCGTTCTGCGGGAGATCCTGCAATAAGGGTCAGACGCTGCCCGCCGCCATTCGAGCGAGGGCGAGCCGGCGCCTGAGCTCCTTCTCACCCAGTGTCCGGAGGGCGAAGTCGGCGGCGGCCTGGCTGTTGAAGGTCACCGTCGAGCGGAGCTCCAGCCCATCCTCCTCGTTTGCGCGTCGAAATGCGAGCACCGCGCCCTCACGTCCGTGCGCTACGACGGCGGTCGGAGCGAACGCGATCCAACGGTCCCCCGCGTCGTCGACGAACTCCCTGACCTGAGCATCCCGCTTCACCTCGGCCATCAATCCTTCTCCTCTCCTTCCTCGTCCTCGTCCTCGTCCTCATCGCCATCGCTCTTCGAATCCGAGCCCTCGGCGCTCTCCACTTCGTCCTCGGCGTGGAACTGCGGGCTGAGGTCCCGCCACAGATCCTCGACGAGACGCCTCAGCTCACGGACCTGATCCTCCTCGGGCCTGTCCTGGAGATGGTATCGCGCCGCGCTCAGCGCCCGATAGGCTCGCCAGAGGGCCGCCGACGCGGGGGTCCGTTCATGCGGGCGGCGCTTCTCTCCGGCGAGCTGCGCGACGAGCCATTCGGTCATCTCCTCGTCCAGCGGGATCACTTCCGCGCCCTCGCGCTCGCTCGCCACGATCTTCTTGAGCTTGGTCGAGAAGCTCTTCGGAAGACCCGCTACGATATAGCCGGTCAGGTCGTCTCTCTGCAGCAATTCGCTCGACATCCGTTCTCCTCCTCATCGGGTCGCGCGGGCGGTCGGATCCCGGGGTTCCAACCGTATCCCGCCGCAATCGGGCGCGCTGGCTAACTTCGAAGGGCGCGGAGCAGCTCGTCTCCGATCGCTTCGACCTGCCAGTTGCGCACGTCGGGGATGGTGGCCAGCTCCTCTGCGGACGTCGGGTTCTGGCGGGCTACTTCGTCCAGCACGGCGCGCGAGATCAGAAATCCCGGATCGAGGCCCAGCTTCTCGGCCGCCCGGTTGCGCGCCTGGCGCAGGTGTTCGCCGCGTGCCTCGATATCCGGATCGCGCTCCCATCGACGGGTCGGGGGAAAGCTGGGCAGCTCGGAATCGGGCACCGCGATACCCCTCTCGATGGCGGCGAGAATGTCGCGTCCGCGACGCTCGATGAGGCCGCTCGAGAGTCCGGAGATGCCGGCGAGCTCTCCGCGTGTGGTCGGCGCCTTCAGGGACATCTCGATCATCGCCTGGTTGGAGAGGACCCGGAAGGTAGCCTGGTCGCGCTCCTTGCCGACGCTTTCACGCCACTGGTGCAGCTCACGAAGGATGGCGAGGCCGCGGGGAGACAGATCACGTGCGCCCTTGATCCTGAGGAAGGCCTGCTCCGCACCGTCGGGCTCGGTCCATCGGGTGCCCTCCCGCCGCTCGAACTCCTCCTCGGCCCACGCCAGACGACCGAGCTGTCGGAGCTCCTCGCGCAACGTCTCTCGAAGCGCCGGCAGGTACGCCGTGTCCGTCGCGGCGTACTCCTTCATTCCTTCCGACAGCGGGCGCTCGGCCCAGTCGGCGCGCTGGTATGCCTTGGGCAGGTCGAGCCCCAGGAAACGGCTCACGATCGCGCCGAGGCCGAGGCTGCGCTCGCCTACGAACGCCGCGGCGATCTGCGTATCGAACAGCTTGCGGACGGTCAGCCCGAGGTCCCGGTCGAGGATACGGAGGTCGAAATCGGCATCGTGGAAGATCTTCTCCACGGTGTCGCTCTCGAGCAGGGAACCCAGCCCCTCCAGCTCCGGCACCGCGATCGGATCGAAAAGAACGTTCTCGTCCGGCGAGGAGATCTGGACGAGGCTGATCCGGTCGTGGTACCGGTGGTATCCGGCGGCTTCCGTGTCGACGCCCAGGATCGGCACACCGCGCAGGCGCTCGATGGCGCTACGCAGAGCCTCCGGATTGTCGACGTATTCGTATTGCATGAGGAGTTCGACCTTGTGTGCCCGAGGCGATCAGGGCGTCCCGGGCACTCGAGGCTGACTGCCTCCGCGGAGCCGGATCCGATTGATCCGGCGGCACCGCACGGCCCGCCCGGAATCGACGGCTCGCGCACCGACTGGGAGGGAAACCGGTCACCGCCGGCCTTTCCAATCGGGCATGAAGATGGGCCATGGCGCGCCCACCCGCAAGACTGGAACCGGCGCAAAAAGGCCGTAAACTCCGGCGTTTGCCCGCTTCCGGAGACCCCCGTATCTTCGGATGCGAAGTCACGGTGTAAGGGGCGGTCCGACGGCCGGCTGCGGGCCCTCGGACCCGGGGGGATGTGCCGGGCGAATAAACCCCGCCCCGAGCGAGCTCCCGCCGATTGCGGACATCCATCTCGACGGGCCGGCCGGACGCGTGCTTCCGCTGCTCGTGGCGAGGGTTTCGACTTCCGTCCCCTGAGGCATGCTTGATTCGCACGGGTGTCGGACCACATTGTGCATCGAGCGGCGCCGGTCGCGCGGGCCTGGCGATCGGACGACGTCCGCCGGCCTGATCGAACCCGTGCCCACTTCCGATGCCACGCCGTACGAAGATCGTCTGCACCCTGGGCCCCGCCTCGTCGACGCCGGAGCAGATCGGCGATCTTATGCGGGCGGGAATGGACGTCGCGCGCATCAACTTCTCCCATTCGGATCAGGAGGCGCACGGCCGTACCATCCGTGCCGTGCGTGAGGTCGCGCAGCAGCTCGATCGGCCGGTCGCGATACTGGCGGATCTGCAGGGTCCGAAGATCCGCGTGGGCGTCCTTCCCGAGCCGGTCGTCCTCGAGCCCGGCCAGGACGTCGTCTTCGCTCCCGAAGGCGAGCACGGCGGGAGCGAGATCCCCACCACCTACCCGGATCTGGCGGGCGATCTCGAGGAGGGTGACATCGTCCTGCTCGCGGATGGCCTCATGGAGCTCATCGTCCTGGAGTCCACGCCTCCGACGGTGAGGATGCGCATCGTGCACGGGGGGGTGCTCACGTCGAACAAGGGGATCAATCTGCCGGGGGTCCGGATGAGCGTGCCGTCGCTCACGGAGAAGGACATACGGGATCTGGAGTTCGCGCTAGAGCAGGACGTGGATTACATCGCGCTCTCCTTCGTCCGTCAGCCGGAGGACGTGCTCGACCTGAAGCGGCGCATTCCGCCTGACGGCCCCCCGATCGTCGTCAAGATCGAGAAGGGCCTCGCGCTGGACAACCTGGAGTCGATCGTGGACGCCGCGTCCGCGGTGATGGTGGCCCGCGGCGACCTGGGGGTCGAGCTTCCGTTCGAGCAGGTGCCGCTGGCGCAGAAGCGAATGATCCAGCTCGCGAACATGACGAGCCGTCCGGTGATCACGGCCACGCAGATGCTGGAGTCGATGATCGAGAACCCGCGACCGACGCGCGCCGAGGCATCGGACGTCGCCAACGCGATCATCGACGGGACGGACGCCGTCATGCTTTCGGCCGAGACGGCGACGGGGAAGTATCCGGTGGATGCGGTCCGCGCGATGGTGCGGATCGCCGAGGAGATCGAGTCTTCGTCGCTCCTCGAGAGCGGACCGCACTACGATTTCCCGATGGAACCCCTCGCGGCGCGGACGATGCTGACCGAGTGGGCGGTCGCCGCCGCGACCGTCGAGGCGGTGCGGCGGCTCGACGCACCTCTCATCTTCACTTTCACCCGCACCGGCTTCACCGCGCGGGTCGTCTCTTCCTTCCGCCCCCCGGTTCCGATTCTCGCCATCACCGACGAGGGCCGGACGTATCACCAGCTCGCTCTGGTCTGGGGAGTGATTCCGGTGCTCTGCCCGAAGGGATCGAGCTACGAGACGATGCTCTCGTGCGCGCGCGAGACCGCGATCGGCCGCGGTCT